>NZ_JBHEVC010000003.1:0-387600 GCF_041925235.1 Flintibacter sp. P01028 | reverse complement strand
TAATCAGTGGGTCCCGGGTTCGAATCCCTGAAGGCGCACCACACGGCCCGTTGGTCAAGCGGTTAAGACGGCGGCCTCTCACGCCGCAAACATGGGTTCGATTCCCGTACGGGTCACCAAGTTTTCTCTACAATTTGATATGGTTTTAGTCACTTCGGTGATTAAAATAGTAGGTGCTGATTAGGGCGAGGGTCCACCCGTTCCCATTCCGAACACGGAAGTTAAGCTCGCTTCTGCCGAAAATACTTGTCTGGAGACGGACCGGGAAGATAGGTAGTGCCTACACAAAGCAGGACAGTTAAATAACTGTCCTGCTTTTTTATTATAGTATTTTGCGGTATCTCAAGTCGGTAAGGACAGTGTCAGGCGAGAGGCTGACCTTAATACCATATCCATCCCAAGTGAAATCGTGTTTTTCATAAAACCGCCGGGCTCTGCTGTTTTCCTGGAGCACATAGAGAAAGCATCCGGGATATCCTTCCCGTTTTAGGCGTGCGAGGATCTCCCTCAGGAGCAGAGAGCCATATCCAGAGTGCCAGTGCGCTGGGTGGACATAGAGAGAAATCAGTTCTCCCCACTGGGCCAGACTGGGTAAGCCTTTGGGCTGAAGCTCCGTCCGCACAGGGCCATATACTCCACAGCACAGGGGATGCTCACCATTGTACAAGATGAGCCCTTGAAGTTTTCCAGTACCGCAGTTATCATGAAAGAAGGGCACCCAGCGGTCATCCAGGATCTCACGGTCCAAGTAGTCTTTGGGAATAAGGCCGTGATAGGCTGCCCTCCAGCCCAATGCGTGAAGGAGAGACATATCTTTGTAATGTGTTTCCGTATGGGCTTCTAAAAAACGCAGTTGCGTCATAGCGGCTCCTCCCTTGTATGGTCTTAATTTGTTAACGAATTGATACGTATCCGCTGTCTTCCACAATCTGCTGGCCCTGTTCAGAGAGAATCCAATCCAGGAAGGCATTCAGATTTGGATTACTCTCCCTAGGATCTGGAGCTCCAATTGGAGCGGCAGTGATGGCAAAAAAGGAGTCGGCGATAGGGTAGCTGCCGTCCCGGATAGACTCCTTAGTTGGGGATACGCCATCCAGGGCCAGCAGACGTATTTGATCGTTGGCCGCCATTTCCGAGGCGTAGAAGCGGAAGGAAAAGCCAATAGAGTTTTTATAGTTCCGATAGCTGGCCACCTGCTGGATAATACCGCCCATGCCGCCCACCCGGTCCTCTTTCTCCGGCTCTATCAGGGGAAGACCATCCATCAGGCGGAGGAGGGCTGACTGGCTGCCGCTGTTTTCCAGCCGCTGGAAGGGGCGGATGGGCTGATTCTTCCCGCCTACCTGATTCCAGTTGGTGATCTGGCCGGTGTAAATACCCTGTATCTGCTCAACCGTCAGTCCCTCCACGGGATTCCTGCTGTTGACAAAAAAGACGAAGGCTTCCCGGCCAATGGGGGTCAGGTGGAGCTCTTTTGCGGCCCGCCTGGCCATCTCCAGCTGCTCCTGGGAGGGGGCGGCGGCGAAGATCAGGTCAGTGCGGCCAGTGATGAGCCGCTCGTAGGCGTTCACAGTGCCGCTGCAGGTGACAGAGCCATAGCCTTCCGAGGTATTGTCGTACAGGGGATATTCCCCCTGGGGATAGACCGCTTGCACAAAGCCGGCATAAACCGGATACAGGGCGGTGGCGCCATCCAGGCGCAGAAGGTCCTCCCGGTGAAAGCGCAGGGTGGACTGCTCCTCCAGGCTGACAGCTTTGGTGCCCTCTGAAAAGGGCTCGTACTGCCAGAGAAGCAGGTCACGGTCGTCCACCGTGGGGACGCTGCTCCGCCAAAGGCCGAAGGCGCAGTAAGCGCCGCAGCCGATGGTAACAGCCGCCAGACACAGTGCAACCCCCTTTCTCCACCGCCGGGGAAAGAGAATGGCAAGTACCGCGCCTGCCAGAAGGCTGGGCAGGAGGACCCAGGACGCCCGCTGGACATAGGTGGGAGCCATGAGGGAAATATAGATCAGAAGAATCGCTAAGAGGAATCCGAGAAAAAGGCCGATGAATATAGCTGCGAATACCCGGCAGATCAGTTCCTTCCAGTTGACCTTCATAAGCCGCATCTCCTTTCTGTTCCAAATCAGATATGGGTTAGATAGGAATCGACATCAAACTCCTCTAGGACACTGTCTTTCCGCAGGTACAGGGGATGGTGGGGATGTCCCTTTTTTGAGCGTTTTCCGGCAGACCACCAAGAGGCGTGATAGTCGCGGCCCAGCTGGACCATATCCCGGACGCAGAGAGGCAGATAGTCCCGTTTTTCAATGATCGTCCCCCAGGCCGCCCATACAGAGGGTGAGCCGGACCGGTCCAGGGACAGGGCGTATGCGAAGGCCCTCATATTTTCATGATGGAGGGTGTGATTGCAGGTTTGCTCCATGTGATCCGGGTCTGTGGCCCGCTGGGCATATACGTTAAACATGAGGAAACTGTCATATCCGTTGTGGAGGGCCACACGCTCTACCGATTTCAGGGTGTTGTCCAGGGCATCCGGAGCTGCCGTGGAGGGATTGACACCTACACAGATCAGGGGGCGATCCCCTCTGGTTCCAAGGATGTATCGGTACTCAGAATAAAAATTGGGCACATAGAGCCAGCGGGAGGAGTCATAGTCGGGATTGGGCTCTTGAGCCTCCTCTAAGCCCTGGTCGAAGGAGATGAGCTCCAGCTGGGTGGTCTGGCAGGCAGGTATATGCATGGGGTATCCTCCTTTTTCTCTCTATTTTTATTATAACAGAGAGGCAAATAGAGGACAAGGGAAGAAAAAGTCTCCCAGTCCCTGCAAATATTTTCCTTGACAACGGGATAAAATGTTGCTATGATAGAAATATAAATAGGAATAATTCTTATTAAAAGTAAGGAGGAACTCATATGAACCGCAAAGCATTCAGCCGCATCAACTATGGCCTGTTTATCGTAGGCGCCGAGTTGGACGGCAAGCCTCAGGGCTGTATCGTCAACTCTCTGCACCAGGTCACATCCTCTATGCCCTTCAAGTTTTCCCTGACAGTAAACAAGAGTAACGAGACCTTCAAAGCCATCGAGGCGAAGGGGAGCTTTGCCGCCACGGTACTGGCCAAGGATACCCCAAAGGATCTGATCAATCTGTTTGGCTATAAGTCCGGCCGGGTAGTGAACAAGTTCGATGGCTTCGACGTAGAGCGGGATGGGGCAGGAAATCCCTATGTGAAGGATCACGCTCTAGCCCGGTTTAGCTGTAAGGTAGTGGAGAAGCTGGATCTGGGCACCTATATGCTCTATATCGCTGAAACGACGGAGGCCGAGGTGCTGGGCGAGGGGCCTGCCCTGACCGTGGACGACTTCAAGAACGACGGGGGCTCTACTCCGCCCACCGCCACTGTGGTCCGAACCCTGGAGGGCAACGAGGGCTGGAGATGCACCATCTGCGGCTATGTGGCGGAGAAGGAAACTCTGCCCGACGGCTATCAGTGCCCTATCTGCCGGGCCAACAAAGACAAATTTGTAAAACTGTAAAAGGATAAAAAGGAGCTGTCCCAGGCGGACAGCTCCTTTTATTATTCATTTGTGGTTCGATTCAGTAGAAGAATGGCCAGGAAGATGGCCCCCATGCCCAGCAGTTTATAGAAGGTGACTGACTCATGGAACAGGCAGATCCCCAACAGGGCGGCCACAAAGGGCTCTACAGTGGCAAGGATGGCGGCTTTCCCCGCCTCGGTGTACCGGAGCCCCTCAGTGTACAGCAGGTAGGGCAGGATACAGCACAGCACCCCGATGCCCAACCCGCCCAGAATAGCCCGCCAGTCCGCCAGCGCCTCCAGATGGCGGGGAAGACCAGACAGGGGCAGAGAGGCCAGGGCGGCAAAGAGAAAGGTGTAGAAAGTGACCGTAGAGGAGGCGTATTGCCTAAGGGCCAGCTTGCCAAAAATTGAATACAGAGCGTAACCAAATCCGGCGCCTAATCCATATAGTATCGTCAGATAGGACACAGACTGTTGGCCCAGCGGGAGCAGCCCGGTGACCAGGACACAGCCTGCAAAGGTCAACGCCAGGGCGGCCACCTTGTGGGACGTGATTCTCTCTCGAAAAAAGAGGGCGGACAGAAGGGTGACGAAGACGGGGGAGGTATACAGCAGCACCGCCGCCACGGACATGGAGCTGGTGGAGATGGTGGAGAAGTAGCACCAGTTGAAAAAGACCAGGGAGCAGACACCGGAGCCAAAGAAGTAGTACCAGTGCCGGGGCTGGATTTTCAGCGCTTTACGGTCCGTAGCGGCTAGAAAGAGGCCGTAGAGCAGAGCGGCTACCGCACTGCGGAGAGCCACTCCATCCATAGAGGAGAGACCGGCGGCGGTGAGCAGCTTCAAAAAGACGCCGATACAGCCCCAGAGGGCAGCGGCGGCGATAATGTTCCAGACAGCTTTTTTCTCCATGGGACTTGCCTCGATTCCTATCATTGGCTATACTAGGGACATATTACCAGAACTCCGGGGGAAAAGACAAGATGAAATATCCCAATATCCGCGCCGGTACTTTTCTAGCCCGGCCCAACCGCTTTGTTGCGCAGGTAGAGGTGGAGGGGAACCTCCAGGTCTGCCATGTGAAAAATACCGGCCGGTGCCGGGAGCTGCTAGTCCCTGGATGCCGGGTCTATCTGGTGGACAGTCACAATCCGGTCCGTAAGACCCGCTTTGACCTGGTAGCGGTAGAGAAGGAGGGGCCGGCAGGCCCTCTCCTGATCAATATGGACTCCCAGGCGCCCAACAGAGTATTTGGGGAGTGGGCGGCCGCCGGAGGGCTGGGGTTTGTCCCCACACTGCTTCGACCAGAGATGACATATGGGAATTCTAGAATCGATTATTACTGGGAGTTTTTGAATGGGGGAGAAAAGACCTTCGATTCTACCCGTGGGTTTGTGGAGGTGAAGGGGGTCACCTTAGAGGAGGACCGGATCGCCCGGTTCCCGGACGCCCCCACCCTGCGGGGCGTGAAGCATTTGGAGGCGCTGGTGGCGGCCCGGGAGGCGGGATATGGGGCCGCCGTCTGCTTTGTGGTCCAGATGGAGGGGATGCGCTGGATGGAGCCCAACGATGCCACTCACCCCGACTTTGGGGAGGCTCTGCGCCGGGCGGCCCGGGCGGGGGTGGATGTGATAGCGCTGGAATGTGGAGTGACTCCGGATACCCTTCGGATCCTGCGGCCTATTCCGGTAAAGCTGTAAAAAACAGGCTGTGGAGTGTCCTCTCCACAGCTTTTTGTATGCTCATTTGAAACAATGGGGGACGTGAGGTGAGGGAGGATTCAGATTTCCCGCCGACCCTCCAAGGCCCGCATTAAAGTCGCGTCGTCCGCATACTCCAGATGGCTGCCCACAGGGATGCCATAGGCCAGCCGGGTCACCTTTACCTGGAACGGTTTGAGCAGACGGGATAGATACATAGCGGTGGCCTCTCCTTCTGTGTCGGGGTTGGTGGCCATGATGACCTCAGCTACACCGCCGGCGGCTACCCGCTCCACCAGGGAGCGGATATGCAGGTCGTCAGGGCCCACCCGGTTCATGGGAGATATGACCCCGTGGAGCACATGATAGACGCCACCGTACTCCCGGCTGCGCTCCATGGCCACCACGTCCTTGGGATCGGCTACCACGCAAACGGTGGACCGGTCCCGCTTCTGGCTGGCACAGATGGCGCAGGGGCCCTCCCCCTCGGTGAGATTCTGGCATACGGGGCAGCAGTGGATCACCTTTTTGGCCTCCAGGATGGCCTGGGCGAAGGCGGACGCCTCCTCTTCAGGCAGGGACAGGACATGGAAGGCCAGCCGCTGGGCCGACTTTAGACCAATGCCGGGCAGCTTGGCGAAGTGTTCTACCAGATTTTCAAGGGCGGGGGGAAAATACTGCATGACGGAGACCTCCAGGAGAGATAGGGAGCGGGATTAAATTTCTTTTTCAAAGGTGATGACCAGCCGGTAAGCCATAGCGGTTTCCCAGAAGGTGACGGCCTTGACAGTCCAGCTCTCCCGAGCCATTTCATTCATCTGGGCTTCAGCGTCCTCTGGGGTCTTAGCGGTACGGACAGCGTAGGATTTCATAAAAGGGCTCCTCTCATACCCGCAGGGCGGCGATGGCGGCGGGGATATCCTCCTTGCCGTAGACGGCGGAGCCGGCTACCAGTACGTTGGCGCCCGCCTCCACTACCAGAGGAGCGGTCTTGGGGGCAATGCCGCCGTCCACCTCTAACTCACAGGTGGGATGATACTTCTCGATGATGGCCCGGACCTGGCGGATGGTCTCCAACTGGGACTCCATAAAGGACTGGCCGCCGAAGCCGGGCTCCACAGTCATGACCAGCACCATATCCAACTCTTCAATATAGGGCAGGATGGCGTTGGCAGAGGTGATGGGCCGCAGGGCCACCGCCTTTTTTACCCCACATTCGCCCATGACCTTCAGGGCCTGGGCGATTTGGGTGGGGTGGTCGGCCTCCAAATGGACGGACAACAGGTCGGCTCCGGCCTTGGCGAAGTCCTCGATGTACCGCACCGGCTTGTCGATCATCAGATGGACGTCCAAAAACATGTCTGTACACTGGCGGATGGACTTTACTACCGGGATGCCAATGGTAAGGTTGGGGACAAAGCAGCCGTCCATCACATCCACATGGAGATAGTCCGCGGACGACACTTTTTTGATGTCCCGCTCCAGATTGACAAAATCGGCGGACAGAATAGAGGGAGCGATCTTTACCATGGTTGATGACCTCACTTTCAAACTTCGACGGAGAGACGGGATAGGAGCGGCTGGCGCGATGGGGCAGTTTGTGGCCCGGGCGCATAGGATACAGGGCGGAGAAGGGAGGCCTATGGCTCTCCCGGGTGCCCCGGGGGAGGCGGATCGCTCCAGGCCGATCCCACGGCCAAAACCGTCCGGTTCAGCCCGCTGGCCCGCCGCTTTTCAGATAGCCGCCCGCCGGAGGCCCGCCTCCGGCGGGCGGCAGAGAAGACTCAGGTATAGAAGTCGCCGGTATCCACCTCAGACACCTGATAGCCGGCCTGCCGCAGAGCATCCAGGATCTGGGCCTTGTGGTCGTGCCCGAAGGCCTCCAGGGTGACACGCAGCTCCACACCGGACTGGCGGTTGATGTTGACGAACTGGTTGTGCTCCAGCTTAATGATATTGCCGTTGTTTTGGGACAGTACACCGGCCACCCGCATCAGCTCGCCGGGGCGGTCGGGAAGCTGGACGGCAAAGGTGAAGATACGGCCCCGGCAGATGAGCCCGTGCTGGACTAGAGAGGCCATGGTGATGACATCCATGTTGCCCCCGGACAGGACGGACACTACATTTTTCTCCTTGCAGTCCAGGTGGCGCAGAGCGGCGACGGTGAGCAGCCCCGCGTTCTCCACCACCATCTTGTGCCGCTCCATCACATCCAAAAAGGCCTCCACCAGCTCGCCGTCGTCGATGGTGAGGATGCGGTCCACATTTTGCTGGATATAGGGGAACACCTTGTCCCCCGGAGTTTTGACGGCCACGCCGTCCGCAATGGTGGTAGCGGAGGGGAGGGTGACGATGTGACCAGCCTCCAGACTGGCCTTCATGGAGGCGGCCCCAGTGGGCTCAACCCCCACGACCTCAACCTGGGGGTTGAGCAGCTTGGCTAGCGTGGCCACGCCGGCGGCCAGCCCTCCGCCGCCGATGGGGACCAGGATCACGTCCACGTCGGGCAGGTCCTGGAAGATCTCATAGGCGATGGTGCCCTGACCAGTGGCCAGTGTCAGATCGTTGAAGGGATGGACATAGGTTAATCCCTGCTCCTCTGCCATCCGGGCGGCCAGCTCGGCTGCGTCGTCAAATACCTCGCCATGGAGGATGACCTGGGCGCCGTAGTCCTTGGTGTTGTTTACCTTTACCAGAGGAGTAGTGGTGGGCATGACGATAGTGGCGGCCACGCCGGCCGCCTGGGCGGCGTAGGCCACGCCCTGAGCATGGTTGCCGGCGGAGGCGGTGACAAGACCACGGGCCTTCTCCTCATCCGTCAGAGTGCTGATCTTAAAATAGGCCCCCCGAAGCTTGTAGGCCCCGGTGACCTGCATATTTTCCGGCTTGAGATAGACGTAGTTGCCGCAGGTTTTGGACAAGTAGGGGGAGTAAATCAGAGGGGTGGGCCGAAGAACACCCTGGAGTGTGCTCCGGGCGTTTTTAAACTGTTCCAGGGTAAGCATAGGAGGTTCTCCTTTTTATCAAATCAATTCTTTAAAATCATACTCAATCTTGGGGGAGAAGTCAATGAGATAGGGCAAAAAAGGAGGGCGATTTTGGGAGAAAGTGCCCTTCGCCTTGACACTGCTCCACTCCCGGTTGTACAATAAGACTATCTATATCCGAGTTTTGCTGCCCCGCCGGGGCGATGGAGGAAATTATGGCCAAGCATATCAAACCCTCGGTACTGCCCATTTATCTGGTGGGCGTGGTCTGGCTGGGCTATGCCCTGCTGTTTCCGCTGAAGTCGGCGGCTTCCTATGGGATCTGCGCGGTCCTCTCTCTGGTCGCCTTTATCGCTGGGAAGGCCGTCTTTCCCGACAAGGCTTTTGAGCTGGCCGGTGAGAAAGAGGACAGGCCCAAGGAGGAGCCTAAAAAGGAGAAGACCACCGGCGACCCGGCTATTGACGCGCTCATCCGGGAGAGGGACAGGGCGCTGTCAGAGATGCGCCGCCTTAACGACGCCATTGTGGACGAAAAGATATCCGCTCAGATCGACCATTTGGAGGATGTCACCGGAAAGATCATCGACCAGGTGGTGTCGCAGCCCAAAAAACTGTCCCAGATCCGCCGATTTATGGACTACTACCTGCCCACGACACTGAAGATCCTGAACGCTTATGATCGGATGGACTCCACCGGCATCGCTGGGGACAATATCAGCACCACCAAAGCCAAGGTGGAGCGCATGATGGACACCATTACCCAGGCCTTTGACAAGCAGCTGGACGCCCTGTTCGGTGAGGAGGCCCTGGACATCTCCACCGATATCACTGTGATGGAGAACCTGCTGGCCCAGGAGGGGCTGGGGGGAATGACTATGGGGGGCTCATCCAAGGAGGACGGTCCCAAGCTGGAGCTGTGAGGAGGAGAATATGAGTGCGGATACCAAGCAGTCCAGGATGAACCGGGCCCTGATTTGGACCTTTCTGTGGGTTTTGTGGCTGGGGGGCGGGCTGCAGAACCGGATGCTGGTCCCCGGCGCCCCCTACTTCTGGCTCAATCTGATCATCACACTGGCTGGGGTGGTTTTCGTCGGGTTTCACTGGTACCGTTATTTCACCTTCAAGGAGGACAAAACGGGCGGCAAATGAAAGGAGAGCAGCATGGCCAATTACCGCGAATTTATAAGCAAGCGCGAATGTCTGGTTAACGCTGTACTCTGGTCTGTGATCCCGGCCTTGCAGATCGGGCTTCTGCTGTTTTTTCCTGATAGACTCAGCGGAAACATGTTCTGGTGGTATGTAGTCCTGCTTCTGCTCCAGAGCTTGAGTTGCGCTGTCCATTGGCGGCGCTGGCTGGCCTATGATAAGAGCCCCAAGAACGATTGAGGTATGACTACTTTCATTTTAGGAGGAACCCAATATGAGTGACGAACTGAACCTGACCCCCAAGCTGACCCTTGACCCAAGCGGGGCGGCCGCTGCCCAGACGCCCGCCGCCCCGGAACTGACCCTGGACCCTGTCCCCGCCCCCGGTACTGCCGCTCAACAGGAGGAGCAGGCGGCCCTCCAGGCTCAACGGGACGCCAACGCCGTCAAGCTGGATGAGTCCATGCTCACCGAGGCGGAGCGGAAGATGGTGGATGAGTTCTCCCAGAAGATCGACGTCACCGATTCCAACCTGGTCCTCCAGTACGGGGCCGCGGCCCAGAAGAACATCGCCGCCTTTTCCGAGAGCGCCCTGAACAATGTAAAGACCAAGGACCTGGGCGAGGTGGGCGAGGCGCTGTCCTCCCTGGTGGTTGAGCTTAAGACCTTTGGCGAGCCGGAGAAAAAGGGCATTGCCGGATTCTTCCAGAAGCGGAAGAATGAGCTGGAGGCCATGAAGGCCAGCTACTCCAAGGCGGAGACCAACGTGAACAAGATCGTCAAGGTGCTGGAGAATCACCAGGTGGTCCTGATGAAGGACATCGCCATGTTTGACCAGATGTATGAGCTGAACACCAAATATTACAAAGAGCTGACCATGTATATCATTGCCGGCAAGAAGCGGCTGGAGTATCTTCGGACCCACGACCTGGCCGATTTGAAGAAAAAGGCGGAGGAGAGCGGCGCCCAGGAGGATGCCCAGGCCTACAACGACCTGGCTAACCTGTGTTCCCGCTTTGAAAAGAAGCTCCATGACCTGGAGCTGACACGGATGATCTCCATACAGATGGGACCCCAGACTAGACTGCTCCAGAACAACGACACGTTGATGCTAGAGAAGATCCAGTCCTCTCTGGTCAATACCATCCCCCTGTGGAAGAGCCAGATGGTGCTGGCTCTGGGCTTGGAACACGGGCGACAGGCCACGGCTGCCCAGACAGCTGTCACCGACATGACCAATCAACTGCTCCAGAAAAACGCCGATCTGCTGAAGATGGGCACCATCGAAACCGCCAAGGAGGCGGAGCGGTCTGTGGTTTCCATCGAAACACTGCAGCATACCAACCAGCAGCTTATCTCTACCTTGGATGAGGTGATGAGGATTCAGACCGAGGGCAGCCAGAAGCGGAAAGAGGCGGAGGCGGAGCTGGGCAGGATCGAAGGGGAGCTAAAGCAGAAGCTTCTTGAGCTAAGGGGCTAAGAGGTCCTGACGGCACAAAGAGCGGAGGCGCCGAAGGATTGCGCAGTTTCTGTGGGGCGGATCTCGAATGCGCCCCTACATAAATGACAAGGGGTTCCTATATGAAATTTTTTCAAAAGACCTGGGTAGCCTGGTTGTGCACAGCCGCAATGATTGGGGCGGCGGTGGTCATCGGCCTGAACAAGGAGAGCGCTGCAGTCCCGGAGCCGGGAGAGGTGGGGCTGGATACCAGCCTGTCCACCGCCCAGTTTGCGGATTATATCTGGGACCAGGCCGGCGTGCTCTCCGATAGCCAGGAGCGGGACATCTGCCTGTATAATGCCAACTGGGTCCAGCGATATGACAGCCTCATCGCGCTGGCGGTGGTGGACGGGGTGTCCGGCGATATTGGCGATTACGCCTATTCCTTGGGGGAGGAAATCGAGCTGGCCAGCAGCGACGGCATCCTGGTCATCGATGTGAAAAATACCAATGGCTATTTGGCCGTGGGGCCGGACTATCCCATGACAGACCAGCAGGTCACCAACTATATGGACCAGTCCCTCTATGAGTATGTGGCGGCGGGAGAGTACGGAGAAGGGGTGCTCAACCTCTTTGCCGATGTCAACCAATTTTATGTGGACAACTACGGCCTGGGCTATCTGGACAACGCCAATCACTATGGCGGCACCCAGAGGACCGGGGGGCTGGTAATGATGCTGGTCATTCTTCTGGCCATCGCGCTGGTGGCGGCCACCTTGATTGACAGCGCGCGCTATACCGCTTATCGT
The DNA here is from genome assembly GCF_041925235.1 of Flintibacter sp. P01028. Classification (NCBI taxonomy): domain Bacteria; kingdom Bacillati; phylum Bacillota; class Clostridia; order Eubacteriales; genus Flintibacter; species Flintibacter sp. P01028. Next base: position 375,972 of record NZ_JBHEVC010000003.1, on the reverse strand, counting down.
CAGCGATATTACGGAGTGATCAATCCGCCCTATGTGTTCCGGCCTATTCTGTTCTGGCACGGCCCCTCTTACGGCTGGTACCGCCGGCGGTGGCGTCAGCCGCCCCCTCCTCCTCCGCCAAGGGGGCCTAGAGGGCCCGGCGGTGGAGGCTTCAGCGGCTTTTCGGGTCCGGGCGGCGGCTCCAGAGGGAGCGGTTTTTCCAGTGGACCGAGAGGCGGCGGCTTCTCCGGTGGTTCCCGCGGCGGCGGCTTCTCCTCCGGCTCTTTCCGTGGAGGTGGCTTCGGTGGCTCCCGGGGCGGAGGATTTTCTGGTGGCCGCGGTGGAGGCTTTGGCGGAGGCCGAGGCGGCGGGTTCGGCCGTCGATAGAAAAATAGGGGCGTGTCCGTGGGGGTGGACACGCCCTTTTTGTCGCCCCCTGGGGAACGGCTTGGGACATACCTGGCGTTTGGACTTCATATACATCAGAGGAACAAACGATTCAGGAGAGTGATGGTCCATGAGAAAGTGCTCCGCCGACGTCAACCATATCCGCCTCCATGGCGCGGTAGGGGAGGCCCCAGTCTATTCCCATCTCAACCACGGCGTGGAGTTCTATACCTTCCCACTGGTGGTCCGGCGCCTGTCAGGCGCGGAGGATCAGGTGAACGTGGTGGCTCCGTTGGAGCTGCTGGAGTGCTGCGGACCGCTGGAGCGGGAGAGCGAGCTGACGGTGTTGGGGGAAGTACGGACCTTCAACAACCGAACTGGGGTAGGCAGTAGGCTGGTCATCAGTGCCTTTGCCAGAGAGCTGCGGCAGGAGCCGGGAGAGGATGAAAACCGGCTGGAGCTCTCCGGCACCCTATGTAAAACACCGAGCCTGCGGGCCACCCCCCTGGGGCGGACCATCTGTGATATGATCCTGGCGGTCAATCGCCGGTACGGACGGGCGGACTATCTGCCCTGCATCGCCTGGGGCAGTTTAGCCCACCGGTGCGGAGGCATGGAGGTGGGGGACCAGCTGCGGCTGACTGGACGACTTCAGAGCCGAACCTATACCAAGGTCAGCGGAGACCGCTCCGAGGAGCGGGTGGCCTTCGAGGTGTCCATTATGTCGCTGGCGGCGGAGGTGCCCACAGAAAAAGAGGAACATACGGGATAAGGGAAGAGGGCCGCTGCCTGTTTGACAGCGGCCCTCTGATTCATGTAATTATCCCAGATAGGCTTTCTTCACAGCCTCATTGCTCAACAACTCCCTGCCGGAGCCGGAGATAGTCAAGCGGCCAGTCTCCAAAACATAGGCGGTATCCGCAATGTGCAGCGCCATGTTGGCGTTCTGCTCGATGAGAAGGATAGTGACGCCCTGCTTGTTGATCTCCTTGATGATCTCAAAAATCCCCTTGACCACCAGAGGAGCCAGACCCAGGGAGGGCTCATCCATCATCATGATCTTAGGCCGGGACATGAGGGCACGGCCTACGGCCAGCATCTGCTGCTCGCCGCCGGACAGAGTGCCCGCCGCCTGCCAGGAACGCTCCTTCAACCGGGGGAACAGGTCATAGACCCACTTGATGTCGTCCTCCAGGTCGTCATGGCGCAGATAGGCGCCGATTTTCAGATTTTCCAGTACCGTCAAATCGGGAAATACATGGCGCCCCTCTGGGACTAAGGTGATGCCTTTGGACACGATCCGGTCGGGAGAGAGGGCGGTGATATCGTCCCCCTGGAGATGGATGCGGCCCGCCGCTGGCTTTACCAGTCCGGCGATAGCCCGAAGGGTGGTGGATTTCCCGGCCCCGTTCGCACCGATCAGTGTGACGATCTCTCGCTCTGGCACTTGAAAGGTGATTCCCTTCACGGCCTCGATGCCGCCGTAGTTTACCTGCAATTCGTCAATTTTCAGCATCGTCCGCCACCCCCAAATATGCCTCAATTACCCGAGGATTGTTTTGGATCTCCTCCGGTGTGCCCTGGGCGATCAGCTTGCCGAAGTCCAAGACATAGATGCGGTCGGAGATCCGCATGACCAGATCCATGTGATGCTCGATCAGCAATACGGTCAAATCATACCTTGTGTGGATTTGCCGGATAAAGTCTGTCAGTTCGTGGGTCTCCTGAGGATTCATGCCCGCGGCCGGCTCGTCCAGAAGCAGGAGCTTGGGTTCGGTGGCCAAGGCCCGGGCGATCTCTAGCCGCCGTTGTAGTCCATAGGGCAGGGAGCCAGCCACCTCGTCCTGAAGGTGATCCAGATTCTGCTCCTCCAGCAGAGCTATGGCCTGCCGCCGCATCCGTGCCTCCTCCCGCCTGCTCAGACGGAAGGTGGAGGAAAACACGTTGTGCTTGGCCCGCATATGCTTGGCGATCAGCACGTTGTCCAGCACAGAAAGAGAGGAAAACAGCCGGATATTTTGAAATGTCCGGGCCATCCCCATATGGGTGATCTGATCTGGGGTGGGGGCCAGTTTGTGGGTGAACATCCCCTGGTTCTCCCCCTGGTAGGTCTTTTTCATCTTGCCCTGGGGAAAATTCTCCACCATAGGCTGCCCCAGAAAAGAGATCCTTCCGTTGGTGGGCTCGTAGACCCCGGTGATGCAGTTGAAGGCCGTGGTCTTGCCCGCACCATTGGGGCCGATCAGCGCCACGATTTCCCCCTTGTTTACCTCCAGGGACAGGTCATTGACCGCTACCACGCCTCCAAACTGCATGGTGACGTGCTCTAAATTGAGGATACTCTCACTCATTTCGCCACCCCCTTGGCTTTCTTCCGGCGCTTAAACAGATCTGGCAGTTCCTTGTCCCCCATGATGCCTTTCCGGAAGAAGAGGACCACCACCATAATGATGACGGAGAACACCACCAGCCGGAAGCCGTTGCGGAAGATGCCTGGGGCCTCGATGCCCAGGAAAGCGCCGTTGTCTAAGCCGCGCAGCCACCACTCGGAGGCAGCGATGAATAGGGTGGCCCCAATGACCGAGCCGGAGATGGAGCCGATGCCGCCCAGCACCACCATGAGCAGGATTTCATAGGTCATGGCGGACTTGAAGTTATTGGCTTGGGCGATGCCCAGCACCATGGCCATCCCCGCTCCGGCCACGCCGGCGAAGAAGGAGGAAATACAGAAGGAGAGCATCTTGTGGCGGGCCAGGTTGATGCCCATGGCCTCCGCCGCGATCTCATTTTCCCGGATGGCTTTAAAGGCCCGCCCGTAGGAGGAGTTGATAAGCAGGACGATGATCCCGATACACACTGTGGACATCAGGACAGGGATGAAGGTGGACAGGCTGATGGTCACGTCGCCCGCCTGGATCTTAAAGTCCGCAATCCGTATAAAGCTCTTTAGAGGGTTGGAGCCATTGGTCACCGGCCCCAGCTTTCCCCACTGAAAGACCGCGCGGATGACCTCCGCAAAGCCCAATGTGGCGATGGCCAGGTAATCGCTTTTCAGACGCAGCACCGGCAGACCGATCAGCCAGGCCACCAGGGCGGCCCCCAGGCCGGCCAGCAGGACGGCCACGATTACCCCCAGAACGGTGCCGAAGGGGCCCAGAGCGCCGCTCAACGCCTCCGGGATGGAGAAGCGAACCGCCGCGTCATAGTACTGGTACACCGCGTCCCGGCTGTCAGAGGAGATGGTAAAGATGGCGTAAATATAGGTCCCGATGAGCATAAAGCCCGCGTGTCCCAGGGAAAACAGGCCCGTAAAGCCGGTCAACAGGTTTAGGGACACAGCCGCCAGGGCATAGACCGAAGCCTTTTGCAGCACCTTGAGGAGCATTGACATGTAGTCAGTGGGCTGGATCACCTGGTCCAGAACCAGCACTACCGCCAGCATCAATGCCACCAGCGCCAGGGAGATCAGGGTTTGCCTGTTATTTTTTTGCTGTATCATTTAACCCACTCCCTCCCGTTAAACCTTGTCCGTGGCCTTCTCGCCAAACAGGCCTGTCGGCTTGAAGACCAGGATCACGATTAGCAGCACAAAGGTAAAGGCGTCGGAGAAGGTGGACAGCTCCAGAGGGGACTGGATGATGTGAAAGGTGGTCAGAATGGTATCCAGCCCCTTGATCAGAGACTCAAACACGCCGATGATGAATGCGCCGATCACCGCCCCTGGGATAGAGCCGATTCCGCCGAACACTGCGGCTACAAAGGCTTTCAGGCCGGGCATGGCTCCAGAGGTAGGTACCACACCGGGATAGTTGGAGAAATAGAGCATGGACCCGACTGCCGCTAAAAAGGAGCCGATGATAAAGGTGACGGAGATGACATTGTTAATTTTAATCCCCATCAACTGGCTGGTTTCAAAGTCCTTGGCTACCGCCCGCATAGCCATTCCAACCTTGGTGTGGTTGATCAGCTGTACCAGCAGGATGACCAGTATGATGGTCAGCACCGGGGTGATCAGAGTGACCCGCTTGGTGGTAGCCCCGAACAGATCCACCTGGTCGGAGATCCAGGGGATGGTGGGATAGGTTTTATTCAGACCACCGGTGACATATAGGGCCAGGTTCTGCAGCAGATAGCTGACCCCGATGGCGGAGATCATCACGCTCATGCGGGGAGCGGAGCGCAGAGGCTTGTAGGCGATTTTCTCGATGACAAAGCCTAGAGCCACCGTCAGCAGCGCTACCACCGGCACCGCCAGATATAAGGGCAGGGCCGCCGAGAGATAGACCATCATCAGACCCGCCACCATAAACACGTCGCCGTGGGCGAAGTTAATCAGGCGCAGGATACCATACACCATGGTATAGCCGATGGCGATTAATGCGTACTGGCCGCCTACGGAGATGCCAGACAGAATATAGGGCAGTATAACCGTTGTGAATTGTTCCATGGGATTCCTCCCTCTCCGTATCAAAATGATCCCTCAGGCCGCCGAGAAAGAGGCAAGAGATCTCAAGTCCTTTCCGCAGCGACCCAAAGCCTTGTGAAACCGCGCCCGGCGGGGTTTTACTGTCCCGCCGGGCGCGGTGTACCATCTGAAAGGATAAGTCGAGCGTTGACTTACACGCCCTGCTCGCCCACCAGATCCCAGGCGCCGGTTTCTGTATTGCAGTGCTTCACATAGGCCAGATCCCGCACCGCGTCGCCGTTTTCATCGTCGAAAGCGATGTGTCCGGTGATGCCGTCATAGGTCACATCCCACAGCGCCGTCATCACATCGGCGGGATTGGTGGAGCCAGCGGCCTTCAGGGCCTCCAGAGCTACATAGTAGGCGTCGTAGCCCATGACGGAAACGGCGGCGATCATGTCGTTGCCGTTGTTATTGGTCAGGTTGGTGGAGTCGGAGTTGATCCACTCCTTAAAAGCTGCGTCAAACTCCGCGTTGCCGCCCTCCTGATAGAAGGTGGTGACGTAGAGATCGATATTGCTTTTGCCCTTGGCGGCCTCGGTGATTACGTTGGAATCCCAGGTGTCGCCGGCCAGCATGGGCATCCCCAGGTCCTGGGTAGCGGCCTGATCCAGAATCAGCGCCGCCGCCTCAATGGAAACAGGGGCGAAGAATACATCGGCGCCAGAGTTCTTGGCACTGGTCACATAGGAGCTGTAGTCAGAGGTACCCTCGGGGAAAACCTCATACACACAATTTTCCTCACCAAAGGCCTTCATGAAGTAGTTGCACAGACCCACGGAGTAGTCGTCCCCCTGCTTGGCCAGGCAGTAAGCCTTGGTGGCGGAAAACTGGTCCTTGGCGAAGTTAGCCAGGACTGTGCCCTGGAAGGGATCGATGAAGCAGATGCGGAAGTAGTGGTCGTTGCCAATGGTGATCTGGGGGTTGGTGCAGGTCACGCCGATGGCGGGCACACCCGCGTCCCCAAAGGTGTCGGAAGCGGCGATGGACACACCGGAGCCATAGGAGCCCAGCACCACCGAGCAGCCGGCGGAAACCAGAGTCTGGGCGGCGGAGGGCGCCTTGTCGTTAGCGGACTGGTTATCGGCATAGACCAACTCCACAGTATAGGTCTCGCCGCCAATCTCCACAGTGGGAGTCAGGGAGTGGGCGTACTGCATTCCCAGGATTTCCTGCTTTCCGCCGGCGCCGTTGTCGCCGGACTGGGGCTCAAACACACCGATCTTAACCACCTTGTCACCGGAGCTGGTGTTGGAGGCGGAAGAAGTCCCAGTGTTGGAAGAACCGTTGTTGGAGGAATTGTTGTTTCCGCCACAGCCGGCCAGCATGGTCAGCAGAAGGGCGGCGGACAGGGCGCTGGCAAGGATTCTTTTCATGTTCACTACTCCTTTTCATTCCGGGATCAAGCGTTTTACAGATTGTCTGCCCTGTAAAAACACTTGTACGCAGGATATGATGGCATTATACCTTGTCACACAGAAAAAAGCAATATGGAATGCAAATTATTTTTGAAAAAATTGCAAAAATAGGACGAGCCATTTTCGTTGATAAGGAAAATAGGAGAAGTATGTTCCGACAGCGGGGCGCATATAGATGAAGGGATCAGACTGATGTGGGAGATGATGATATGAAGGAGAAAAAGTGTAGACCAAAGATATTTTTTGTTCCAAAGAGGTGGGGGATCGGAATGGTCTGCCTCTGTCTAGCGGCGGTAATGTTCTATGTGGTCAATTATCCGGCGGCCGTTGGGACCGCGGCGACTACGCGGCAGTTGCCTATATACTGTGTTCAGAGGGACCAGAAGCTGGTGTCCATCAGCTTTGACGCGGCCTGGGGCAACGAGGATACCCAACAGCTGATTGATATTTTGGAGAAATATAAGGTGAAGGCCACTTTTTTTGTAGTGGGGGAGTGGGTGGATAAATACCCTGAGTCGGTAAAAGCTTTGGCTGATGCTGGACATGAAGTGATGAACCACTCCAATACCCATGCTCACTATCCGCAGTTGTCCGCCGATCAAGTGGTGGCAGATTTGAATGCCTGCAACGATAAAATTGAGGCGGTCACCGGAGTCCGGCCCACCTTGGTACGATTGCCCTATGGGGACTATGATGACAACTCCATCAACGCCGTCCGGTCAATCGGTATGGAGCCTATCCAGTGGGATGTGGACAGCCTGGACTGGAAGGACTTGTCAGCCGCCGATATCACGCAGCGGGTGGTTAGCAAGGTACAGCCGGGCTCCATCGTGCTGTTCCACAACGCGGCCCTTCATACCCCGGAGGCCCTGCCTGGTATCCTGGAAACCCTGATACAGGACGGCTACACCTTTGTCCCGATCTCCCAAATCATTCTGGAGGGGGACTACACCATCGATCACACTGGGCGGCAGTGCCCAGCGTAAAAGAGGCCCGCCCGGTCAAAAGCCGGGCGGGCCTTGTGTTTGCCTTTATGGGCAGAGTTTAGTCTTTCAGCTCGATGAGCAGCTCAATCTCTACGGGGATATTGCCAGGCAGTACGTTGGTTGCGATAGCAGAGCGTGCGGGCCGACCAGCAGGGTCGCCAAATACATCCATCAGGAGCTGGGTAGATCCGTTCATAACGGCGGGCTGCATATGGAAATCCGGGGGGCAGGCCACAAAGCCCAGCTGCTTGACAATCTGTTTAATACGGTTCAGGTCGCCCAGATGATTGTGCAAGACGGACAACAGGTTGATTGTGGCCAGTCTGGCAGCTGCCTGCCCCTCCTCTAAGGTGAGATCAGTGCCCACCTTCCCGCTGTATACGGCGCCGCCAGTGGGATCAGTGGGGCCGACACCGGAGGTATAGACCAGGTTAGAGCCAAACAGCTTGATGGGGGAGTAGAGGCCGCCCGGAGGGGGGGCAGGAGGCAGTTCAATGCCCAGTTCCTTTAAACGCTCATAAACATCCATGACAAGATTACTCCTTTCAAAATATGATGAGATCAAGGTCTAAAATCCACACAGATCTGTGTGAACACCTCGGCCGCCTTGGCCAGGTCAGAGATCTCAATGTATTCGTCATTGGTATGGGCCTGCAGGATACTGCCAGGGCCCATAACGATGGCGGGAATACCGATGCGGGTAAATTTGCTGGCGTCGCAGCTGAAATAGCCTCCTTCGATGGTGTGCTCTCCCATGATCGCATCACAGGCGGCTATGGCGGTCCGGACAATGGGGGAGTCCTCCTCTACCTCCATGGCAAAGTCAGTGACAAAAGGTTCTTGGATTTCCACCTCGTACTCGGGGTGGGAGGATAGCAGCGACTCCAGGCAGCCCAATACCTCCTGACGGACGGATTGGTAGGTCTCGCCCGGCAAGACCCGACGGTCAATTTGTATCTCACAGTAATCCGGGACAATATTGATTAGCTTGCCGCCATGAATTAGGGAGATATTAAAGGTGGGAGGCCCCAGCAGGGGATGCTTCTTCTGTTCATAAAGGGGAAACAGCTTTTTCTCCAGCTCACAGATTACATTGGCCATGGCCACGATAGCGTTCCGTCCCTCCCAGGGGCGAGAGCTATGTCCAGCAAGACCCCTGGATACGATCTTGAAGCGGACGTTCCCCTTACAAGCGCGACAGACGTGGACGCTTGTGCCTTCCCCAACCACGGCGGCATCAAAGGGGATACCATCTTCCAAAAGGCGAAGCACTCCCTTGTAGCTAAACTCTTCCTCTGCGGCGGCAGCAAAGTAGATGTCGGAGTAGGTCTCGATCTTATGCTCTTTGAGCAGACGCATGGCGTACATCATAGCGGCCACGCTGCCCTTGTCGTCCACACTGCCCCGGCCATACAAACGGCCGTTCTGAATCACAGGCTTGAAGGGTTCGATCTCCATCTCGTCCACTGTGACCGTGTCGGTATGCGCTTCAAAGCAGAGGGCACCCTTGCCGGTACCCTTCAGATGGGCCAGCACATTGAATCGGCCAGGCAGCGCCTCCTGAAGGATATAGGGGATTTGGTACTGGTCAAAATAGCGGCAGATATATTCTACCATATTTTTCTCACCAGTGCCCCCCTTTTCAAACAGGGGATTGACACTTTCGATGCTGACCAGGTCGCAGAGCAGGCTGACCAGCTCATCTTCCTTGGCCAGTCCCTTGATGGTCTGTTCCATGACTGGCTCCTCCCATCAGTCCTTGGAGTCGTTCAGGTAGTCATTGACAGCCGCTTTCACTGCCTCTACATCGCGGTACTTGACAAAGGGGACTTCCTTCTGACCCTGCTCCATCAGCTTCAGATCCCGCATACCGTTGCCGGAGAGAACACACAGAACAGAGTCGGTGGGCTGGATAACGCCCTTAGCTACCAGCTTTTTGGCGCAGGCCACAGAGCAGGCGCTGGCAGGCTCGGCTACCACGGCCTCCTTACTGGCAATCAGGTGCATGGCCTCCAGGATCTCCTCGTCAGTGGCCTCCTCGGCGCATCCGCCGCTCTTGGTCAGAACATCCATGGAAGTGATACCATCGTATACACATACATCGGCGATAGCGAAGGCGACAGTCTGGGGGACACCGGGCCAGATTTCGGGGTTTTTCAGCCCCTTTTGGTATGCGTCAACCAGCGGGGCGCAGCCAGAAGCCTGGGCCCCTACGAAGCGGGGTATTTTGTCGATAAGGCCCAGCTCCAGCATATCCTTACAGCCCTTATAGATTTTGTTCATCAGGGCACCGCCCCCCACAGGGACGACAATCCAGTCGGGCATCTGAAAGTTCAGCTGCTTGCCGATCTCATAGCCCACAGTTTTGTAGCCGTCAGAGGGCAGAGGATTGGTCAGCATGTTGGTGGTCAGGGATTTCCAGCCAAAAAGCGCCTCGCCCTGCTTGGCCATGCTGATACAGTCATCTATTGTATGCTCCATGCGGATCAGATTGGCCCCGTAACCCCGTACCTGCCAGCCACGTTCAGCTACCGCTCCGGGGGGCAGGATGACGAAGCAGGGCATACCGGCCTTGGCAGAGTACGCGGCCATGGCATTTGCGGCGTTGCCAGCCGACCCCAGCGCCACGGCAGGGGTGTTCCTGGCCTTCTCGATGCTCAACGCAACGGTGGCAAACCGGTCCTTATAGGTCCCGGAGGGATTCAATGTCTCATTCTTTAGAAAGAGCTGCTCCACCCCGACGATTGGGCCCAGGTTACTGGCGGTGAGCAGGGGAGTATTGCCCTCGCTCAGGGTGACAGGCGCCTCCACGCCCTCTACAGGTAACAGATCGCGGTAATCCCACACGCCGGAAACACAGCCGCCCCGGATGACCTCTCGATAGTGGCTGGCATTGGCGGCCAGATCGAACTCCGGCTCCAGGAGCCCCCCGCAGCTTTCGCAGACATAGGGCTCAGTGTCCCGCTCAAAGGGTTTGCCGCATACAGAACATACCAAACGATACTTTTTCATAGACAAGATCCTTTCTGTGCCTGGCGGATGACCGCGGAATACAGGTCAACAGCCTTATGCAACTGGTCAATCTCGATATACTCATCCACAATGTGAGCCTGGTCCATAGAGCCAGGGCCGCACAGGAGCGTTTCCGTATAGCCCGCCTTGCAGAAATAGGACATATCACAGCAGCCCTTGAAATAGGTGACCGCCGCCTCCCGGCCAAACGCCTCCTGAAAAGCGTTTTTCAGTACAGTACATACCTGACCGTCAGGCTGGGTGCTGCTGGGAGTGACATTGATGAAGTCGCAGACCTCGTAGGTCACTTGAGTGCCATCGAACAGCCGGTGGAGGATATCCAGAATACTGGCGCGCAGAGTGTCCGCAGTCTCACCGGGGACAGTTCGACAGTCCAGGATGACCTCACTGGTGCCGGGGACAGCGTTCTCTTTCACTCCGGAGTGGAGCATGGTAGCGGTTATGTTTGGAGGTGGGAGAATGCCGCAGTCCAAGGACTGGCGATCCAGGTCAAAGCGCTCGACCTCCAATAGGAAACGGGCCATCTGATTGATGGCGTTGATACCCTCATAGGGCAAGCCGGAGTGGCACTGACGGCCGTTAATAGCCACCTTGAAGCGGGTCACGCCCCGGTGGGCAATACAGGCCTCCAACATGGTAGGCTCGCCGATGATGGCGATTGTCCGGCCGCCAGGAGGCTCATGGGACACATAATACTGGGTGCCCAAACCGTCCACCTCTTCATCCACAACAAAGACAAGCCGAAGTTCGCAGTCACGGGCTTCGCCCATTTCCACAGCCCGGATGGCACTGGCCATCATAGCGGCAATGCCTCCCTTCATGTCGCAGGAACCCCGGCCATACAAACGACCGTTCTGCTCTGTCAAATGAAAGGGATCGCACACCTGCCAGTCTCCACCAGGGGGAACGACGTCCAAATGGCCGGTAAAGATAATCCGGTTATCAGAGCTTCCATAGACAGCCACGACGTTAGAGCGGTTTTCCGCAATATCCTGGAGCTGGGTACGGAAGCCATAGCCCTCCAGCACCCCCGCAATATACTGGGCCAGTGGCTTCTCATTCCCGTTGACAGTTGGGAAGGCCACCATATCCCGCAGAAATTGCTGCGCTAATTCATGATAATGGTCCATGGTTGATCAAATACTCCTTTTCGGCACACCGGCCCTCCTGAACAAAAAGGAGGGCCGGCAGTAAGCTCATAATTAGCCCATAAGGCTTGGAATCCACATGGTCAGCGGAGGGATAAAGGCCACCGCAACCACAATCAAAACACCTGCGATAAAGAAAGGAATCAAATCTTTGACGACCGATTCAATAGAGCATTTGGCAATGTTGCAGGAGATGAACAGGGTGGTGCCCACAGGAGGAGTAAACAGACCCAGGGCCAACGCACACAGGCAGATAATGGCCATCTGAATGGGATCCATCCCCATACTTTGAGCAATAGGAATATAAATGGGCAGGAAGATATACAGATTTGGGACATTGTCCATGACCATGCCGGCCACGCCCAGCAGCAGCACCATCATAATGAGCAGCAGCCAGTTGGGCAGTCCCAGCCCCAGAAGGGCGTTGGACAGCTTGGTGGGCACCTGCTGGCTGATGAGGATGAACTGCATGATCGAGGCACAGGACACCACCATCATGACCACGGTGGTGCCAATAGCGGCATCCGCCAGCGCCTTGTAGATCTTTTTCAGATTCAGAGTCTTGTAGACGAAGATACCCACAAACAAGGAGTAGATGGCGCAGATGGAGGCGGACTCGGTGACGGTAGCAATACCGGTAACTACGCTGCCTACCATGAAAACAGGAAAAACCATAGCGATCAGGGCATCTTTGGTGGCAGCCCAGATCTCCGATTTACTGGCCCGTGCTTCACGGGGATAATTGTTTTTGATACCCATATAGGCAGTAATGGCGAGAAACGCAAGACCGATGATGATGCCTGGAATAGCGCCGGCCATAAAAAGTTTAGCCACGGACAGGTTGGTAATAGCGGAGATGACGATCATGGTACTGCTGGGAGGGATGATGATGCCAACCACAGAGCTGGTGGCGTTGATGGCTGCGGAAAAGGGAGGTGGATAGCCGCGGTCATTCATTTCAGGGATCAGGATGGCGCCTACAGAGGAGGCGTCCGCCACAGAGGAGCCAGAGATGCCAGCCAGGATCATGCTGGTGACCACGGACACACAACCCAGACCGGCGGGCAGGTGGCGGACCAGAACACTGGCAAAGTTGATCAGCTTTTTGGCGATACCAGCCTCGACCATCAGAGTGCCGGCCAACACGAAAAAGGGGACGGCCAAGAAGGAGAAGGATTGTGTCTGGGTAAAGAATTTTTGGGCCGCGACAGATAAGCTAGTGCCGTTGGTCAGAAGGTACCAGATCGATGCGGTTCCCATAGAAAAGGCGATGGGTACGCCAATGCAAATCAGCGCAAAAAACATAAGCGCCATAATAAGGATCAAGGTCATTTCGCAGCACCCTCCTTGTCGATCCTTACAATCTCTATCATCACATACTTAAGCAGATTGAAGGCGAGCATGATGCATACACCTACAAAGCCGATGAACATGGAACCATATGTAAAGGCCTTGCTCAGGTGAGTAAGAGCAAGGTACTCATCCACAAGAGAAAGGGAGAGGTCAAAGGCAGACTTAGCCATGACCGCGGAAAAGAAAAACATGGTGCCGTTAATAAAGATCACGGCGATGTGACGGACGATACCCTTGAATTTATCGAAAAATAAAACCAGGGCGGTGTTCTCCTGGCGCCGGGCGATGACAATCATAGCCATACAGACGATCCAGGGGAAGAAAATCGTGGTCAACTCCACAGAAACTACAATGGGCTTCCCAATTGTGCGGAAAATCACGTTTAGGAACACGTCCAAAGTCAGGGCCGCCATCATTAACGCGGCGATCCCTGTCATAATATTACAGAGAAAGTCAACGGCCTTCTCTATCGCTGATAATACTTTCATAGAACCTCCTCTGTTCACCATGTGTACAGGGGCGCTGGAGCAGCGCCCCTGTACACAAGCACACAAATGCAGGGTTAGTTGCGGTTAGCTTTAGCGGATTGCATTTACAGCCTCAACGATACGAGGATCGCAGGTGGCGAGATAGTCGTCGTAAACACCAGCGGTAGCGGTCTTGAAGCCTTCGACATCGGGGGTGGTGATCTCCAGGAAGCAGCCTTCGTCCTTGACCTTCTGCAGATACTCTTCCTCAGCATTGGCGCAGTAAGCGCGGGCGGCTTCCTGGGCCTTAGCGGCACCGTCCATCAGGATCTGCTGAGTCTCGGCATCATAGGATTCGAACTTATCATTGCTCATTACCAGAGCGATGCCATAAGTGTACATATTCACGATAGCCAGGTAGTCCTGAACCTCTGTGAAGCTGTTCTGATAGATGGCGTCAATAGGGTTGAACTGGCCATCGACGACGCCCTGGCTTAGACCCAGGTACAGCTCAGAAAAGGCCAGCGTGGTGGTGGCACAGCCCAAAGCATCCATGGTCTTCAGGGAAACCTCTTCGTTGGTACAGCGCATATTGATGCCCTTCATGTCCTCCACGGAATTGATGGGACGGACATTATTGGTGATCTGAACGGTGCCCAAATCGCCCCAGGCGACGATTTTGTAGCCATTGTTTTGGGCGATGTCCTTTAAGGCGTTGCCGAAGTCGCCGTCCAGCAGGGCATGAGCCTCGTCATAGGTGTCCACTAGGAAGGGCAGCCCATAAGCACCGAAGTTGCCGTCTACGTTAGACATGGCAGTGACGCCGGGAATGGTGAAGTCCATGGATCCGGTCTTTACCATTTCCACCATCTCCTGCTCGCTGCCCAGGGAGGAGTTGGGGAAGATCTCAACGGTGATACGACCGCCAGAAGCCTCGTTCACATAGTCGGCGAATACGTGGGCCATTTCGCCACGGACAGAGTCTTCCACAGTGTTGAAGCCCAACTGGAAGGAGTAAGAGGGAAGTTCTTCCTGCTGGGAACCAGAGGAAGTATTGGTGTTTGTGTTCGCGTTGGTGCTGCCGCTGTCTTTACTGCCACAGCCGGCGAACAGGGAGACCATCATGGTCAGGGAGAGCGCGAGAGCAAGTGCCTTTTTCATAAATCTACCTCCATAAAAAATGTGTGATTTACCACACGGGTCAGAGGTCGGCCAAAGCCCCACACATAAAAGGATCTTGACAATTTCCCATGGGAAATTGTCAAGGCAGATCCCTGCCTTGACCTTATCTGATCACCATTGGTATGTATTTAACAATCCCACGCCGCCGCGGGACTATTAACACAGATACTGGATGGCCAGGGTGACCACTAGCATACCGTCGAAAATCAGGATACCATATGAGATTATCTAGAACGGAGACTACGACCCGCACGGTCTACCTCATGGGCGAGAAACTTCAGAAGCGCTCCACAAAAATATATTTTCATAATGCGAAAATAAATTCTTTATTATGAAACATTTATGTAATATTAATAGCTTGTTTAAAGAAAAAAGTCAAGTAGTGAATTAATTTTTGAAAAGCTTGCATAAAAAAGTTTTAGATATTTGTCTATTCCAGACAAATTAAGGGCTGGAATATTAACAAATTCTTTATTTGCTAAAGAATAAAAAAACCTGGGAGGAAAAGTTCCTCCCAGGAAAACGCTTTATAGAGCTGTACAGCCCATCATACGGCTGATATCGCGGGTCAACCGGAGCAGTTTGGGCAGCAACTGCTCCATAAACTTATCGGTCATTCGGAAAACAGGAGCAGAGATACTGACTGCGGCTACAGGGTGGTCAGACCAGTTGAAAATTGGGGCGGCTACACAGCGTACACCTGGCTCGTGCTCCTCGTCATCCACGGCATAGCCCAACCTACGGACCCGCTCTAGACTGGAGCGGAGTGTGTCCAGATCTGTGATGGTCTTTTCTGTGTAGGTGTGGATCTCGGAGCTGTCCCATACCTTGATGACTTCCTCATCGGGGAGATAGGCCAGTATGCTCTTGCCCACTCCGGTGCAGTACATGGGATTGCGGCAGCCGACATAGGAGGCCATTCGAACCAGAGGGCGGGCGGGCTCCGCCTTATAGATGTAGATCACGTCGCTGTTATCCCGCTCTACCAAATGGACCACTTCCTGGCAGTCGGCGGCCAGCTCGTCCAGCATGGGCTTGGCGGCGGTGAGCAGATTCAACGCAGTGGAAACGCGGCTGCCTACCTCAAACAAGCGGAGTGTCAGCCGGTATTTTCCGCTCTCCTGGTCTTTGCACGCATAGCCGCGTTCAACCAACACGCCCAGCAGCCGGTGGGTCGTGCTGATGTGCAGACCAGTGGTGGCAGCCAGGTCGGACAGGGACATCCCCTGTGGTGCAGTGGAGAGCGCCTCCGCGATATCTAACACACGGGCCACAGACTGGACCGAGCCAGAGGATCCATTCATGTGATCCGCCCCCTTTACAATTATTTTTTCCAGCATAACACAATTTGTCATAGGTCAGCAATAGTTTTTACACAAAATAGAGACAAAAATTTTATGAAAAGAGAGGATTGACATGAGAGGAAAAAAGAGATATAAATGTGTTTGGATATCATAATACGATAAAAATTTTCATAATATGAAAAATGGAGGCCGCTATGAGAGAACAAGTTATCCAGATGGTAGAAGAGGAGAAGATCATCGCCATCGTCCGCGGCATCGATGCGGAAAAGTGTATGAAGGTGGCGGACGCCCTGTATGAAGGTGGAATCCGGCTGATGGAGATCACTTTCGATCAAAAGAATCCAGACTCCTTCCCAGTGACGGCCAACGCCATAGCCGAAATCGGAGCCAAATACCAGGGACGGATGCTGGTAGGCGCCGGTACGGTCACCACACCGGAATTGGTGGAGCTGGCTGCCAAGGCTGGCGCCAAGTACATCATCTCTCCTGACGTCAACGTGGAGGTCATCCGCCGCACACGGGAGTTGGGGCTGGTGTCTATGCCCGGTGCTATGACGCCCAGCGAAGTCATGACGGCGCATAACGCTG
This sequence comes from Flintibacter sp. P01028, assembly GCF_041925235.1. Classification (NCBI taxonomy): domain Bacteria; kingdom Bacillati; phylum Bacillota; class Clostridia; order Eubacteriales; genus Flintibacter; species Flintibacter sp. P01028. Next base: position 359,662 of record NZ_JBHEVC010000003.1, on the reverse strand, counting down.
GAGCTGACTATGTTAAGCTGTTCCCGGCAGGCGAACTAGGCACCTCCTATGTAAAGGCTATCCGGGCTCCCATCAGCCATGTAAAGCTGCTGGCAGTGGGCGGCATCAATGAAAAGAACGTGGCCGACTATATGGCAGCGGGAATGTGCGGCGCCGGTGTGGGCGGCAATCTGGCCAACAAGAAATGGATCGAGGCCGGAGAGTTTCACAAAATTACCGAAACAGCCCGTGAGCTATTAGCTGCCGCAAAAAGCGTCAAGTGAGCAAGCGAAGAACGTGAATATCGCGGAGCCAATGAAATATCATCACAACGAGGAGGAAACTACAATGAAAAGAATTATCACCTTTGGCGAGATTATGATGCGCCTGAATCCGGAGGGGTACCTCCGTTTTGTCCAGGCGGACAAGTTCGAGGCCACCTATGCTGGCGGTGAGGCCAACGTTGCCGTGTCCTTGTGCAACTATGGCATGGACGCCGCCTTTGTCTCCAAGGTTCCGGCCCATGAGATTGGTCAGGCTGCGGTCAACGAGCTGCGCCGTTACGGTGTGGACACCAGCCTGATGATCCGGGGCGGCGACCGCTTGGGCATCTACTTTGCCGAAAAGGGTGCCTCTCAGCGGGCCTCCAAGGTGATCTATGACCGGGCCAACTCCGCCATTTCTCTGGCTAAGGCCTCTGAGTTTGACTGGGAAAAGATTTTTGCCGGTGCTGACTGGTTCCATTGGACCGGCATCACCCCGGCTCTGGGCGGCGAGCTGCCCGCCATCTGCCTGGAGGCTTGTAAGGCCGCCAAAAAGTTGGGCCTGACCATCAGCTGTGACCTGAACTACCGTAAGAAGCTGTGGACCCGCGAGGAGGCCGGCAAGGTCATGGCTGAACTGGTCCCCTATGTGGACGTGTGCATCGCCAACGAGGAGGACGCTAAGGATGTGTTTGGTATCGCTGCCACTGATACCGACCTGAATACCGGTAAGCTAAGTCACGAAGGCTACATCAGTGTGGCCAAGCAGCTGACCGAGCGTTTTGGCTGTAAGAAGGTGGCTATCACCCTCCGGGGCAGCATCTCCGCCTCTGACAATGATTGGGCCGGTATGCTGTACAGCGACGGAAAGGCCTCCTTCTCTCCCACCTACCGGGTTCATATCGTGGACCGTGTGGGCGGCGGCGACAGCTTCGGCGGCGGCCTGATCTATGCCCTTCTGTCCGGTTATGACGACCAGAAAGCAATCAACTTCGCCGTGGCCGCCTCCTGCCTGAAGCACAGCATCGACCACGACTTCAATATGATGTCTGTCAGTGAAGTGGAGTCTCTGGCCGCTGGCAACACCTCTGGCCGTGTCCAGAGATAAGGGGGACATTTCTATGGATATTGTTGAAAAACTGGGTAACGCGGGCATCGTGCCCGTAGTGGTGTTGGATAAGGCAGAGGACGCGGTTCCCACTGCCAAGGCCCTGCTGGCTGGCGGCGTGGATGTGATGGAGATTACCTTCCGCACCGCCGCTGCCGCGGATTCCATCGCCGCCGTAGCCAAGGAGTGCCCCGAGATGGTAGTGGGCGCCGGCACCGTTATTACTCTGGAGCAGTGCGAAAAGGCCGTGGAGTGCGGTGCCAAGTTCATCGTCTCCCCCGGCTATAGCGACGAAGTGGTAGCCTGGTGTGTGGAAAACGGCGTGGCCATCACTCCCGGCTGTGTCACCCCTACGGAGATCATGGCCGCCATGTCCCATGGCCTGAAAGTGGTCAAATTTTTCCCGGCCAACGTCTACGGCGGCCTGAGCGCCATGAAGGCGCTGTCCGGCCCCTTTGGCTCTATGAAGTTTATCCCCACCGGTGGGGTCAATGGGCAGAATCTGGGCGAGTATATTGCCGCTCCCTTTATCCATGCTGTGGGTGGGAGCTGGCTGTGTTCCAAGGGCGACATCGCTGCCCATGCGTTTGACAAGATCACCCGCCTGTGCCAGGAGGCCCGCCAAGCCGTTCTGGGATTTGAGGTGGCCCATATCGGCATCAATACCGCCAGTGACGAGGCATCCATGGATGTGTGCCAGGGGCTGAAGGACGCTTTTGGCTTTGAGATTAAGACGGGCAACAGCTCCAACTTTGCCAGCAGTGCTGTTGAGGTTATGAAGAGTATGTACCTGGGCCAAAACGGTCATATTGCCGTAAAGACCAACAGCATTGCCAGGGCCGCTGTGGAGCTGGAGAAGCATGGCTTCCAACTGGATGAATCCACCGCCAAATATAAGGGTGAAAAGATGATTGCTGTCTATCTGAAGCAGGAGTTTGGTGGCTTTGCTGTCCATCTGCTCCAGAAGTGACCTTCTGAACAAGATGTTTCCCATTCCTTTCTTCATGTGGAAGGCCCCCGCTCGATTGCCATTTCGAGCGGGGGCCTTCCGTATACTATATTAAGAGCTTACGGGTGCCTAGCAGGACCGCCTTACTTGACCAAGTAGCCGCCGTCCACAGGAATGACGGCCCCGTTGAGGTAGTCAGAGGCCCGGGAGGCCAGGAATACCACTGTCCCCTTCATATCCTCTGGGGTGCCCCAGCGGTGGGCGGGGATCCGGTCGGTGATCTCACGGTATCGGGGGTTGCTGACATCGGTGAGTGCCACATTCATATCTGTATCCATATAGCCGGGGGCGATGGCGTTGACCTGGATTCCCTTGGAGGCCAGCTCATTGCACAGGGCTTTGGTCATCTGGGCCACTCCCCCTTTTGAGGCGGCATAGGCGGGGACGGTCATACCGCCAAAGAAGCTGAGCATAGAGGCAATGTTGACAATCTTCCCGCAGGGCTGTTCCTTTTTTAGAAATTCTTTGGCAGCCATTTGACACAGGTCAAAGGGAGCGGTCAGGTTGACATTGAGTACGTCCTTCCAGTCCTGAAGAGGAAATTCGGGGCTGGGGTGGCGGCGCTGTATGCCGGCGGCATTGACCAGAATATCCAGGCCGCCCAGCAGAGCGACGGCTTGGTCAAAGGCCTCCTGCCTGGCCCGGTCGTCGGCCAGGTCCACGGCGATGCCTTTGCACCAATAGCCCTTTGCTTCGAATTGGGCGGCCACCTCGATCACCTTTTTGCTGGTACCAAAGATGACTACAGCGGCGCCGGCCTCCATCAGGCCCTCCGCCATGCCGTGGCCCAGTCCTCTAGTGCCGCCGGTGACAATAGCCTTTTTCCCGGTGAGATCAAATAAGCTGTTCATGGGAAAACCTTCCTTTCTCCGCAGGCCTCTAGGCCCGCGCTATCATCGTGTATCAAAGGGAATAGCCGATCAGTTCAGTCAGTCGGACCTTCACTTCCCGCAACAGATCGGCATACCGATCCTGATTCTGTCTCATACGAGCGTCCGAGCTGGAAATACTGACCGCGTAGGCCGGCCTGCCGGTCACGTCCAGGATGTCAACAGCGACACAGGAGATGCCAGGCTCCCGCTCCTCCCAGTCATAGGATACCCCCGCCAGCCTGCATTCCTCCAGCTGGCGCTCCAGCTCGGGAAGGGAAGACACCGTGTTGGGGGTATAGGTGATGATCTGGGAGCGGGACCAGATGTCCTCCACCTCCTGGCGGGACATATCGGCCATCATGGACTTGCCCACAGCAGTGCTGTACATGGGTAGCTCCATGCCCAGGCAGGAGCCCATGACGACTACACCAGAGGAGGGAATGACCTTGTCGATATACCGGATATTGGTGTCCGACCGCTCGGCGAAGTGGATGGTTTCGCAAGCCTGCTCGGATAACTGCTGGAGCAACGGGTGGGCCAGCTGGATAACTGTGCTGTGCTGGGGCACCCGCTGTCCCAGTGCGAGCATCTTATAAGTCAACCCGTACCGGCTGGTGTTCTCATTCTGCCTGACATAGCCCAGCTCTGTCAGTGTGCCTAGAATGCGATGGACCGTAGTGACGCTGAGTCCGGTAGCGCCGTGGAGCTCCCGGACGCCCATCTCTCCCTGTGCGGCCAACTGCTCCAGAATGGAGAAGGCGCGAGCAACGGACTGAATGGTATCCTCGGCCATGGAGATTCCTCCTCTTGATTGGTGAATTTCAAATTTGGTTGACCGGATACAGTACCTTTTCCCCAGTGGCAAAGCGTACGGCCTCCTCGGCCACCTTGCGCTTCATCTCCTGGGCGGCCTCCTCGGAGTACCAGGCGATGTGGGGGGTGCACAGAAAATTCTCCAGCTCCAGCAGCTTGCTGGGGCGGGGAAGAGGCTCCTTCGCTGTGACGTCCAAGGCCGCGCCGGCGATCAGGGCGGTGGTCAGGGCGGTGTACAGGTCTTCCTCATTGACGATACCACCACGGGAGGTGTTGACCAGATAGGCGCCCCGCTTCATTTTTTGGAAGGCGGCCAGGTCGAACAAATCGCGGGTGCAGGGCTGGAGAGGGCAGTGAATGCTGATCATGTCGGCCTGCTCGAGCAGGGTGTCAAAGGATACGAGTTCCACTCCGTCAACTTGAGTGCCTGGCTGATACAAGGGATCATAGGCGATGCGCCGGCAGTCGAAGCCACCCATACGCTTGGCGAAAGTACGGCCGATGCGACCCATGCCCACGATACCTACTGTCTGGCCTGGGATGCGATGGATGGGCACCCCGTAGGAGTAGTCCCAGTCGGTGCCCTTGGTGTAGTTAACCATAGTGACAGTCTTACGCACCAGGGACAGCATGAGGGCCATGGCGTGATCTGCTACCTCGTTCATGCCGTAGTCAGGGACGTTGCATACCTGTACCCCCATCTCGGCGGCCGCGACGCAGTCGATGTTATCTACCCCCACACCATAACGGACAATCATTTTCAGTTCGGGGCGCAGAGCCTGGATGACCCGGCGGGTCAGGGGGGTATACTGGTTCAGAATAATCTCGGCCCCCTTCAGCTGCTGAATAGCCTCCTCCTCCGTGTGGCACTGATAGAGGGTGAAATCCATACCAGCCTTCTGAAAGACGGCCTCCTCCTGGGCTAGATTCACATGGTCGTTATCGGAAATGACAATCTTCATGTTCCTCTCCTTACCTGCGGCAGTCCACCATGACCTTGACGGTGGGGACCTGGGGATCGTGGATCATATCGAAGACGTTGGCGCAGTCGGACAGGGGCAGGACATGGCTGATGAGCAGCTCCAACTCGTCAGAGATGCGCTGAGTCAGCTCCACGGCCTGGCCAAAGTCCCGTTTGGTGTAAACACGGGTAGCGGTCATGTTCAGTTCACGGAAATGCATATCGGCTAGAGCCACGGGATGGGGGGCCTTATGTACGCCTACCAGACAGATCATGCCGTCCGTGCGGCAGGGAGTAGTCATCTCCAAAGCGGCAGATTCGGCCCCGGTACATTCAAAAACAATGTCGGCCCCGTCTCCATTGGTGGCCTGACGGACATACTGGGTCAAGTCTGCTTCCTTGGAGTTGACCGCGTCAAAGCCCAACTTGGCGGCCATCTCCAGTCTGGCCTGATCAAAGTCGGAGATGATGATGCGGGAGGCTCCGCTGTGCTTGGCTACCACACCCACTAAGGCTCCGATAGGACCGGCTCCCATGATGACAATGCTGTCCATCGGCTTAAAGCCGGCTCGGTGCAGAGTGTGGACAGCCACAGCTAGAGGCTCGATGATTCCCGCTACTTTGCTGGAGACAGAAGCCGGGACCTTGAACAGTACATCAGTGTCACAGCACACATATTCGGCTACACCACCGTCTAGGTCGATGCCGATGATTTTCAGGGTATCGCACACATGGGGCCGGCCATTCCGGCAGGCAAAGCAGTGTCCACAGGAGATCAGAGGGTAGGGAGCAACTCGGTCGCCAACCTGAAAACCATTAGAGTCACCGGAGATATCTTCAATGACGCCAACAAATTCATGGCCTAGGACGAGAGGGGCCTTGGCCCGGGGATGGGTGCCGCTATAGATGCCAATGTCAGAGCCGCAGATACCGCAGTAGTCGATGCGGATCAGGGCCTGGCCCTCCTTGGGAACGGGCTTTTCCACTTCACGGACAGCCACCTTTTTAGGGCCTTCATAGATGAGAGCTTTCACAGTGAGTTTCCTCCTTTTGGTGTTCCAATATACGGAACAATGTTTCGTAAATATATTTTAACACGCAGAAATAGAGAAAGTCAATACAGAACCAAAGAAAAGGACATATACGGGCCATATTTCCCTCCTGTACGCCCTTGACAATCGGCTGAGGGGGTGATATAGTACCTGTGTTAAAACGGCTGAGAAGGAGAAGAAGCCTGAATCGACCACCCAGAGAGGGGCGCCCTGTGCTGAAAGTGCTCTGTGGAAGCGATGGCTGGTACCACTCCAGAGCTGCCCGGGACGACCGGGCCGGGGCTTTCCCGTTACAGGAGGTCACAAGCGGCAAGTTGTCCCGCTTTGCCTGTTCACGACGCGCAGGACTGGCGGCCTACGGCTGCCTCCCTCCGGCCCGCCTGCGTTGATCGAGACGGCGCGGTGATTCTTGCAAGCAGGGTGGAACCGTGGTGCGTATCAATACGCTTCACCCCTGACACATATCAGGGGCGGAGCGTATTTTTTTGTTCCTTCCCCTAAACGCGAGAAAGGAGCGACTGAAAATGTCCGAAGAAAACATCTATACCTTTGAAAATCCCGAATACCGCCAAACCTACTGGCACACCTGTTCCCATGTGATGGCCCAGGCGGTTAAGCGTCTGTGGCCCGAGGTGAAGCTGGCCATTGGTCCCTCTATCGACGAGGGCTGGTACTACGACATGGACGCCCCCTTCGCCTTTACCCCGGAGCATCTAGGGCAGATCGAGGGGGAGATGCGGAAGATCTGCAAGGAGAAGCTGAAGCTGGAGCGGTTTGAGCTGCCCCGGTCGGAGGCGATTCAATTCATGGAGGAGAAGGGCGAGCCATACAAGGTAGAGCTCATCCATGACCTGCCCGAGGATGCGGTCATCTCCTTCTATAAGCAGGGGGAGTTTACCGACCTGTGCGCCGGCCCCCACCTAGACTCCACCGGCCGCATTAAGGGCAACGCCTTGAAGCTTACCGCCTGCAACGCCGCTTACTGGCGGGGGGACTCCAACCGGGAGACTCTCCAGCGCATCTACGGCATCGCCTTCCCCAAAAAGGACGAGTTGGACGAATATCTGGCCCGGATTGAGGAGGCCAAAAAGCGGGACCACCGGAAGCTGGGCAAGGAGCTGGGCTTGTTCATGCTCCGGGACGAGGGCCCCGGCTTCCCCTTCTTCCTGCCCAAGGGCATGACCTTGAAGAATACCCTGCTGGACTACTGGCGGCAGGTCCACAAGAAGTACGGCTATGTGGAGATCTCCACCCCTATCATGCTCAACCGTCAGCTGTGGGAGAGATCCGGTCACTGGGACCACTACAAGAATAATATGTACACCACGGTCATCGATGACGTGGACTTTGCCGTCAAGCCCATGAACTGCCCCGGCGGTATGCTGGTCTATGCCAGCGAGCCCCATTCCTATCGGGAGCTGCCCCTGCGGGTGGGGGAGATCGGCCTGGTCCACCGCCACGAACTATCCGGCGCCCTTCACGGCCTGTTCCGCGTCCGCTGCTTCAACCAGGACGACGCCCATGTGTTTATGACCAGGGACCAGATGCAGGACGTGATTCAGGAGACGGTCCGCCTGTTTGACGAGGTCTACTCTGTCTTTGGATTGAGCTATACCATTGAGCTGTCCACTATGCCGGAGGACCACATCGGCACCGTGGAGGAGTGGGAGCGCAACCAGGAGATTTTGAAAAACGCTATCACCGACATGGGCAAGGACTTTGTTATCAACGAGGGGGATGGAGCCTTCTACGGCCCCAAGCTGGACTTCCACCTGGCTGACTCCCTGGGCCGAACCTGGCAGTGCGGCACCATTCAACTGGACAGCCAGCTCCCTGAACGCTTCGAGCTGGAGTACACCGGCGAGGACGGCCAGAAGCACCGCCCTGTCATGATCCACCGAGTGGTGCTGGGCTCTATTGAGCGATTCATCGGCGTTATCACCGAGCACTTTGCCGGGGCTTTCCCCGCCTGGCTCAATCCCGTCCAGGTGAAGGTGCTCCCTGTCACCGACCGGGCCGCACAGTATGCCGATCAGGTGTCCAAGGCCCTAGACCAGGCCGGCTTCCGGGTGGAGGTGGACCACCGCAACGAGAAGATCGGGAAGAAGATTCGGGAGGCCACCATGGAGAAGGTGCCCTATATGCTGGTGGTAGGAGACCGGGACGTGGAGAACAATACCGTGTCTGTCCGGCACCGCACCGGCGAGGACCTGGGGGCCATGTCCCTGACAGATTTCTCTGCTCTGCTGGCCAACGAAGTGGACAACAAGATTATCAAATAAATCGCGCAAAAAACCGCCGGAAACCCGTTTCCGGCGGTTTTTTTGTGCTTTGCGGGACATACTGGAAGGAGAAAAAGCCGGCCTGGCCGCCAAGGAGGAACGCCATGAAAAACGAAAGAGCTATGTATGCTATAAGCTACGGCCTGTTTGTTCTCACCGCCCGTCAGGGGGAGCGGGACAACGGCTGTATCATTAACACCGCCGTCCAGGTGACGGCCCAGCCCAACCGCGTTACCATAGCCGTCAACAAGGGAAACCTAACCCACGACATGATTCAGGAGACCGGAAAATTTAACCTGTCAGTCCTGTCTGAAGAGGCGGACTTCCAGTTGTTCAAGCGATTTGGCTTTCAGTCCGGCCGGGATAGCGACAAATTTGCCGGGACCGAGGACCAGGTCCGGCGGGGGGAGAACGGCCTGCTCTATCTGACACGGGGAACCAACGCCTGGCTGTCCTGCCGGGTCGTGTCCCATCTTGACCTGGGCAGCCACACCCTGTTTTTGGCGGATGTGGAGGATGGAGACCTGCTCAACGACCAGGCCAGCGCCACCTATGCCTATTACCAGGGCCACATCAAGCCTGGTGATTTTACCCACGCCACCGGGGACAAGAAGCGGTGGGTGTGTAGGATATGCGGTTATGTATACGAGGGGGACGAGCTGCCGGCGGACTATATTTGTCCCTGGTGCAAGCACCCAGCCTCGGATTTTGAGCAAGTAAAATAAAAAACCAGGGCCGGAGGGAAACCTCCGGCCCTGGTTTTCGTCTTGAGAAATAAGATGGTTGCGGCAAGACGGATTTCAGGCTAAAATACCTTTAGAGGATTGATTCTTTTGCCGCGTCCAAAAAGGAGGAGCGCCATGGAGGACCATAAGATCATCGACCTGTACTGGGCCCGGTCCCAGCAGGCTATTGTGGAGAGTGACCAGAAATACGGGCCCTACTGCCGCGCCATCGCCCTTGGGATACTGGCTATGCGGGAGGACGCTGAGGAGTGCGTCAACGACACCTGGCTCCGGGCGTGGAACGCTATGCCGCCCCAGCGCCCCTCGGTGCTGTCTGCCTTCTTCGGCAAGCTGACCCGCAACCTGTCCCTGGACCGGTGGCGGCGGGAGCGGGCGGCCAAGCGGGGCGGCGGTCAGGTGGAGGTGGCTCTCCAGGAGCTGGAGGACTGCCTGCCGGACTGTAGGGTGCCAGACCAGGAGCTGGATGCCAGGGAGACAGCCGACCTGATCTCCACCTTTTTGCGGACCCAGCCGGAGCTGGACCGCCGGCTTTTTGTCCGTCGATACTTCCATCTGGAGGCATTGTCTTCGCTGGGAAAGCGGTTTGGACTGACGGAGAGCCAGGTGAAGTCCCGGCTCTACCGGACCCGCCAAAAGCTGAAGCTGTTGTTGGAGCATGAGGGGGTGGCCATATGACATCGGAGTATTTGCTGGACGCCATGGGGCTGCTGGACGACGACATGATCCAGGACGCGGAGGAGGGGGCCAAGCCGGCCTTTCACTGGCAGAGATGGGGGGCGTGGGCCGCCTGTCTGGCTCTGGTAGTGGCTCTTGGTTATGGCGCCTCTCAGTTAGGAGCAGGCCAAGATGGAAGCAGCGCTGATACTGCTGGAGGTATTCCCTCCTCCTCTTCTGGAGAGGCCGGCGCTGCAAACAGTGACAGCACTGCTACCGCACCGGGGGAGAACTGTCAGCAGGGAGAGGGCGCTATCCTGGTATACCGGGATGGCCAGACTTACCATATCGTCCGCTCTGTGGAGAAGCTGCCGGAGGACAGCGAGCTTTTGGGCCGGCTGGAGCGGAACGACGGAGCGTCCCTGTACACGGACAGTGAGGAATATGCGGGCTGTGAAGTCTGGGAGGACGGCCGTGGGTTCCTCTATATCAGGCTGTTGGATGGCGGCTTCGCCCAGGCGGAGTTAGTACAGCCGTAGATACAGGCAGAACAGTGGGGAGGATTTCGTTTCGAAGTCCTCCCCATAGTCGTTTCATGACAGATGAGGCAGGGGATGGGAAAGAAGGGGCTCTTTTGGGCCGCCACCATATCATCTCCGCCCCAAAGAGCAGAGACCAATGATTTTAAGGAGAGTGAAAGAGAACGGTCTGTTTAGCTGATATAGGAAAAGTATACCGAATGCTGCGTCACGTTCTTTTTATCCTCCTCATTTTTATTGTATCAAGATAGATTTACTGGCCGCTGATCTTCCCTAGAAGATTGGCATAGCTCACAGCGGCCTCTTCCCGCGTCAGGAAGGACTTGGGGCGGGCAATAGAGCCGTCCACCTCGCTCATGACGCCCGCCGCGACGATCCGACGGATTTGACCAGCATACCCTGGCTCTGCCTTCTGCTGGGACAGGTCGTCCAGATAGCGGTCCATATATTTTTTCCAGTCCTCGTAAGACATCTGCTCCCCCTCCTGATAGTTGGGGCGGTAAGCGCCCACGATGTATGTTTTGTCCCGCTTCCGCCGCATGACGGAGCCGCCGTTGGCCTCGCTGCCGGAGCCAGTGTTGCCGTCGATGGTGGTGATATACTGTCCGTCCCAGTCCTCGCAGAGGCCTACGTGCTGGGCATTTTTCTTCCCATCAAAGTTGAAGAAAATGACGTCACCAGGGCGATAGTCGGACACGGCCTGCGCCATGTGGTAGGACAGGAGAGTGGGACAGTAGGCCGTTTTTCCCCCGCCGTAGTATAGTTCGGACGCCCCGGCTTCCCGGAAGCACCACCACAGAAAGACGGCGCACCAGGCGTAGCTGCCGCCGGACACCTCTCGGCCGTAGTAGGCTGTGTTGTATTTGACCCGGTTGCTGTCGGCTGGCTGCTCCTTGGTGCCCAGCTCCTTCCGGGCAGTGGATAGGAGCCGTTCCACAGTCATTCTTCTGTACCTCCATCCACCGCGTCCTGGAGCTTCTGACTCTGGGTGCCAAAGTAAAAGGCGATGATAACCGCGTAGATGGTCATGAAATCCTGGTCGATACGGGAGGAAATTGCCAGATAGGCAAATACGCCAGTTAGAACCAGGGTGACGATACTTTTGACGGAAAAGAGCACGGACAGACGTTTATAAATGTTGTTCAAGGTTATCTTCCTTCCTGTTTGTCAATATCGTTTTAAGGGACAGGAGCAGCAGCTCGCCGCCGAAAAAACCGAGGATGACGCCTAGGAGCGCCGCGGGATCACTGCCGGTCCTAGACAGGATGCGAAGGGCCCACAGGCTGCTCAGACTGCCGAAGGCGACGCAGTATACCACAGTGACCTTGGCAAACAGATGCGGTACATCCCGGAGCCACTGAAACAGTCCTCTCATGGCCGTCCTCCCTTCAAATCCCGGATATCGTGTTCCGCCTCTGTCATCCGACCCTCCAACTGGTAGGTGCGCTCGACAAGCTTGTTGTGCTCGGCTACCTTGAGTTCCAGCTGTTCGATGCGGTAGTTGGTCAGCTTGTTGGCCACCAGGATGCCGCCAAAGGTACCCACCAGAGTGCCAATCAGGGACATGGACGCGGCAGCTAGGGCTGTATAGTCTATCATGGCGCCACCTCCTGGGACAGCTTTGGGTCCGTAGGTAAAAAGAGGGTGGGATGCCGGATGTGCTGCCAGCGGGGCGATTTTTCCGCTGTCCTGCCTTCCCTGGCCTCTGACCAGCCGGGCCTGTTGTCAATATGTTTGATAGAGATCACCTCCAATCTAACAGGGCACAGGTCCGTTGGAGGACGTTTTGGGACAACTAGACAGGAAAAGTTTTGTGGGAGTGCCAGGAGAGACTAAGAGATTCGGATGGTAAAAATAGGGACACACACAAGGGGCGGAAAATGGAGCTGAAGATGTACGGCAAGCCGGGAGAAAATGAAGCGGGATAGGGGTAACCTCTGTGGGATAATTCATCATTTTTTTGTGAAGAAACCGTAAAAATTGGGGATGATATTGACAAACAACGAGAAGATGTATTTGCATTGTAAGGGAAATCATGGTATACTAACAAACTAATATGGGACCCGTGGCCCATAATTTTATCAGGAAAGCAGAGTTGATACATTTCCAATGTTAGACAGTGCCAGTATCGGGATGATTATTGCGCTAATCATTCTGATCGCCATGTCAGCCTATTTCTCCGCGACGGAGACCGCATTTACCTCACTGAACCGCATCCGCCTAAAAAATAAGGCGGACAACGGCAGCCGCCGGGCCGTCAAGGCCCTTGAGCTGTCAGAGGAGTACGACAAGCTGTTGTCTACTATCCTCATCGGCAACAATATTGTCAACAACGTAGCGACCACCATCGGCGCGGTATTGTTTATCAAGCTGCTTAATGAAGAGAGCGGCCCCGCGGTATCCGCTGCGGTACTGACCATCGTGATCCTCATCTTTGGCGAGGTCACCCCCAAGAGCCTGGCAAAGGAAAATCCGGAGGGCTTTGCCATGTTTTCCGTCTCCCTGCTCCAAATCTTCGTGGTAGTCCTGACTCCTTTGAATTTCCTGTTTACCCAATGGAAACGCCTGATGTCCAAGATTTTTCGCAGCAGACGGGACGACGGCATCACAGAGGAGGAACTGGTGGGCATGGTAGAGCAGGCCAGGACCGAGGGCGGCCTGGACGAGCATGAGGGAGACCTAATTCGTAACGCCATCGAGTTCAATGACCTGGAGGTGTCCGAGATCCTTACCCCCCGGGTAGATTTAGTGGCTGCTGAGGAGGGAAGCACCATGGAGGAGGTGGCCTCCCTCTTCGTGGAGAGCGGCTACTCCCGCATCCCTATCTATCATGAGACTATCGACAACATCGTGGGCGTCGTCCATGAGAAGGACTTTTACGCGGCCCGATACCGGGGAGAAACTATGCTGTCTCACCTCAAATCCCCTGTGTTTTATACCACTGGAAACACCAAAATATCAGAGCTGCTCCGTATCCTGCAGAAGAACAAAGCCCATATGGCCATAGTGGTGGACGAGTACGGCGGGACAGAGGGTATCGCCACATTGGAGGACATCCTGGAGGAACTAGTGGGTGAGATCTGGGATGAGCATGACGAGGTTATTGAGATATTCCAGAAGCAGCCGGACGGCAGCTATCTTATCGCCTGCTCCGCCGATCTGGATGATATGTACGATTTGTTCCAGGTCAAAGGAGCCTGTGAAGCGGCTACCGTGTCCGGCTGGGTCATGGAGCAGGTGGGCCGGGTTCCCGAGGAGGGAGACCACTTTGAGGCTGAGGGCCTGGATGTAACCGTCACCCGGGTTGAGCACCGGCGGGTGCTGGAGATCCAGGTCCGGATGATTGACTCCGGGGAAGAATGAGCAAAAAGGGTGCCGATACCTCTGGTATCGGCACCCTTTTTACATTACCGCTGTCTAGATACAGGGAAAGAGGGAACAAGGCGTTTTATCCGTTTCCGGCGCAGCCGTGCTTGTCCTCCCCGCAGGAATGGCTATGGCAGTTATGTTCCCCATCATGATGGTGGCTGCACATGGTGTCCGGATCATACTCCAACCGGCCGGCCAGCAGGTCGGCCGCCGCTTGGTCAGAGTCACCGGTGACGCCGGGATAGAGCTGAATGCCAGCCTGGGCCAGAGCGGTCCTGGCCCCACCACCAATGCCTCCACAGATCAGGGTGTCCACCCCAAGATTTTGAAGGAATCCAGCCAGGGCTCCGTGGCCGCTGCCAGCGGCGCTGACCACCTGGGATGAGCGGACGGATCCCTCCTCCACAGAGTACACCTTGAACTGTTCACAGTGGCCGAAGTGCTGGAATACTTGGCCGTTTTCGTAAGTGACTGCGAGTTTCATCTTATTGACCTCCCAAGATTTCGCGGAGAGGGGAGTGGGAAAGGCGTTGGCCTCTCGGCAGCCGGGGCGGCCGTCCGGACCGCAGTCCCCGCAAAGGAGCGGCGATGCCTGGGCCAGAGCTGCCAGGGCAGAGGAGACGGCCATCAGGTCCGTTCCTGCTGTCCGATAGTGGGTAAAATAGCCTCGCTTCTCACTGGAGACCAGACCGGCCTGCCTCAATACCTTTAGGTGCTGAGAAACCGCGGCCTGTGAGATGCCCAGCTGACGGGCCAGGGCGCGGACGCAGTAGTCCCGGCGGCCAAGCAGCCGAAGGATCAGCAGCCGGTTGTCGTCAGCCAGAGCCTTCAGCGCGGTGGTCAGTTCCACATCCCGCCCTCCTCTCTGTTCTGTGATGCCCCTATCATAGCACGTTTTTTAAATAAGTCAATACTTAATTAAAAAAGAAAAAAGAGAAACCGCCAAGAGGCGGTTTCTCCCGTAAAATAATCAGTTTTTCAAGCTCTGCATGGGAGCGGGGATACGGCCGCCACGGGCCACGAAGGCGTCAGCGGAGAAGGGGTGGACGGGCTGCACTGGGGCGGACCCCAGCAGCCCGCCAAACTCCACAGTATCCCCAACCCCGCAGCCAGGAGCGGGGATGATGCGGACGGCGGTAGTCTTGGAGTTGACCATACCGATGGCCGCTTCGTCAGCGATAATGGCGGAGATGGTCTGGGCCGGGGTATCCCCAGGGACGGCGATCATGTCCAGCCCCACGGAGCACACACAGGTCATGGCTTCCAGCTTGTCCAGTGTCAGGGCGCCGGACCGGGCGGCGGCAATCATCCCCTCATCCTCGCTGACCGGGATGAAAGCGCCGGACAGACCGCCCACAGAGGAGGAGGCCATGACGCCCCCCTTTTTGACTGCGTCGTTGAGCAGGGCCAGGGCGGCGGTAGTGCCGTGGGTTCCACATACCTCCAGGCCCATCTCCTCCAGGATACGGGCCACAGAGTCGCCCACTGCCGGTGTGGGGGCCAGAGACAGGTCCACAATGCCGAAGGGAGTGTCCAGCCGGCGGCTGGCCTCCTGGGCCACCAACTGACCCATGCGGGTGATGCGGAAGGCGGTCTTTTTGATGGTTTCCGCCACCACGTCGAAGGGCTGACCCCTGACCGACTGAAGGGCGTGATGGACCACGCCTGGGCCGGAAACGCCCACATTGATGACCCTTTCCGGCTCGCCCACCCCATGGAAGGCGCCGGCCATGAAGGGATTGTCCTCTACTGCGTTGCAGAACACCACCAGCTTGGCGCAGCCAAAGCCGCCCCGGTCAGCGGTGCGCTCGGCCAGCTCCTTGATGGTCCGGCCCATCATGGCCACTGCGTCCATGTCGATGCCAGCCTTGGTGGAGCCCACATTGACAGAGGAGCAGACGATGTCGGTGGTAGACAGGGCCTCTGGGATGGAGCGGATTAGGATACGGTCCGCTTCTGTCATCCCCTTTTGGACCAGGGCGGAAAAACCGCCGATAAAGTTGACTCCCGTAGCCTTAGCGGCCCGGTCCAGAGCAGCGGCGAAGGGGGCGTAATTGTCTGTCCGGGCGGCGGCAGCTACCAGGGCAATGGGAGTGACGGAGATGCGCTTGTTGACGATGGGGATACCGAACTCCTTTTCGATGGCCTCCCCTGTGGTTACCAGCTTTTCGGCATAACGGGTGATCTTGTCATAGATGTTGTCACAGGCCGCCTTCACCTCGCTGTGGGCGCAGGAGAGCAGGGAGATGCCCATGGTAATGGTACGCACATCCAGATGCTGCTGGTCGATCATCTGGATGGTCTGCATAATTTCATGTTGATTGAGCATAGTTGAACTCCTTTTATGGTCCAGCTTGGACCTTTCAATAAAATCACGCCCCGCCTTCGCGCGGATTTCCTCTAGGGCAGACCTGGAGCGAAAAGGGGTCCTACATTCGTTCCGGTCCGTCCGCGCCGCGCCGCCGAACTCTGTTCGGCGCGGAAAGGACAGCGCAGGCCATTAGATCCGATGCATCGCGTTAAAAATATCCTCTCGCTGGATGCGGATGGACAGGCCCTGCCCCTGGCCGGCCCGGTCCAGAAGGTCGGACATCTCACCGATAGAGGCGCTACAGGCGGAGGTGTCCACCAGCATGACCATGGTGAAATATTCCTGGAGTACGGTCTGGGAGATGTCCAGAATGTTGATGCTGTGTTGGGCCAGCAGGGAGCAGACGGAGGCGGTGATGCCCACCCGGTCCTTGCCGATGACAGTGACGATAGCCTTCATGACGAATACTTCCTTTCATAGATACTATGTACGCGGAGAGAGGAGCGATTAGAGTGGAGATGTTTGATCTTCATGTACAACGCCTTACTCTTCACTCAGTTCATCGAGGGTCAACTCAAACCCATCTAAAAAGCGATCCATGAAGTACCGGAGAGCGGGGATCTGGTTTTGGCACAGGGCGGCGTAGGTCTGTTCCTTGGCCTTTTTGAACTCGTTGTTGCCCGCCTTGACCTCCTCCACACATTTGAGGTAGGCGGACAGCTTGTCCGCCGCCTTGACCAGGGCACGAACCTGGGGATCGGGGATGGTGAGGGCCTCGTCATAGGCGGGGCGCAGGTCCTCCGGAAGCATGTTCAGCAGCTTCTGCTCCGCCACCGCCTCCACCTGCTTATAGGCGGACTGGATGTCGGGGTTGTCGTACTTGATGGGGGTGGGCATATCGCCGGTGAGGATCTCGCTGGCGTCGTGGTACAGAGCGGCCACCGCCACCTGCCCCGGATCGATCTGGCCCCCAAAGTAGCGGTTTTGGATCACCGCCAGGGCATGTGCCAGGACGGCTACCTGGTGGGAGTGCTCCTGGATGTTTTCCAGCCGGGTATTGCGCATGAGCCCCCAGCGGTTAATGTACCGCATCCGGGAGATCATGGGAAAGAAGTGATGGGACACATCTGGGCCTCCTTAATCAGCGATTTGAAACAAAATTGATTGTAACATAGGCGCCTGGAGATGTAAACTGCTCTTTGAGGGAGAAAGGAAAAAAGAGGCGGCTGCCGCCGCCTCTGCTTAGAGATTTATGGTTTTGCACCCGAGCCCCTTCGCCGGGCACGGATCCCCAGGAAAATCAGGAGAAGGATCAGCGAGCCCCGGAGTATCCCGATAGCGGCGGCAAAATAACTGGCGTAGTAACGAAGCTCCGGATTTGTGAGGATCCAATACAGATAGCGCATTCCTCCAAACAGCCCCCAGGGGGATACAGAGGTGTGAGGGTTGAATACCAGCAGACTGATGGCCACCGCGGTCCACCCCATCCACAGCCAGGGATGCTTTTTACAAAGCAGCAGAGGCAGGCCCAGCAGCATGAGCCCCGCCCCAATCAGGGATACGAGCCCCATACCGCCCAGCACCAGGCCCAGCAGGCCCACGACCTCCAGGGCAGCTCCCGCCTTCTGGACAGGGGAGAACCCTCTCTGTTCCGCCACATAAACCACCTGTGGCTCCGGGGGAGCGGGGCGTTCCCCCTCCCGTACCAGCTCGTCCACGCTGATCCCGAACAGATCGGCCAGCCGGATCAGCTTGTCCAGATCAGGTACCGCCTGTCCCGTTTCCCACTTGCTGACGCTCTGCCGGGATACGCCCAACTTCTCCGCCAGGTCCAGCTGGGACAGCCCACTGCCTGTGCGCAGCTCATAAATCTTTTGAGATAGCTCCATCCTGGTTTGCTCCTTCTGATTTTAGGTTTGATACAGGCCTGTTTTATGGTATGATTATAGAGGAACGAGGGACAAACGGCAACCAATCTCCCTTGGAAATTCGCGCAACCGGCGGTTGCGCGACTGGATTTTTTCGAAAGGAGCCCCATTATGGCCAAGAAAAACACCCGAAATACCAAGGGACGAATCATCGAAGCGGCCTGGCGTCTGTTTTACCGCCAGGGCTATGACGACACCACCGTGGAGGAGATCATTGCCGAGTCAGGCACCTCCCGGGGGTCCTTCTACCATTATTTTGAAGGGAAGGACGCCTTACTGTCCACGGTGTCCTACCTCTTTGACCAGAAGTATGAGGAACTGATGGCTACCCTGGACCCGGATGGAAACCGCTTTGACCAGCTTATGTACCTGAACCGGGAGCTGTTTGCCATGATTGAAAATTCTGTCTCCCTAGACCTGCTGGCACGGTTATACTCCTCCCAGCTGATCACCCGGGGGGATAAGCATCTGCTGGACCACAACCGTACATATTACAGGCTGCTGCGGCAGATCGTCCTCCAGGGCCAGGAACGCGGGGAGCTGCGGGGAGATGTGACAGTGAACGAGATGGTACGGGTGTACGCCCTGTGCGAGCGGGCCCTGATTTATGACTGGTGCCTGTCAGGTGGGGACTACTCCCTGCTTCAGTATGGAAAGACCATGATGCCCCGTTTTTTCCGGGACTTTCGTGCGGAGGAAGAAAATTTGTAGAATTGTATAAAATTTTAATTCATAAAATGTATAGTAGATAAATAAAGCAATACCAGAGCTTTTATGAAATTCTATGGAAGCATATTCCGGAGTTTATTCTATACTCTGTTCTGTATTTTATTCTGTTCTGACTTGTGGTAGAATACCCATACTGCCCCCATGGGGGACATCGCCTTTCCGGGGGGAGCCGGAAGGGCGGCTGTGTGTAGTAAGGGCGTAACTGCCAAAAGGAGAGAGCGTATGACCACTGAACAGATCTGTATTATGGCCACCATCATCGCGTACCTGTGTTTTGTCATCTTTACCGGGGTGATGATCGGCCGACGTTCCAAAAAGAGTGCCGAGGGCTTCTACTTAGGAGGCCGGGGCATTGGCCCTCTGGTCACCGCAATGAGCGCCGAGGCCAGCGACATGAGCAGCTATCTGCTGATGGGCATCCCAGGCCTGGCCTACTTATCTGGTGTAGCCGATGCCAGCTGGACCGCGATTGGATTGGCTTTCGGTACTTATTTGAACTTCCTTCTGGTGGCGAAGCGGCTGCGCCGGTACAGCGTCCGCTTGGATGCCATCACCATTCCCAGCTTCATCTCCAAGCGGTATGGGGAGAAGAAGCCCGTCATCATGTGCATCTCTGCTCTTGTTATCCTCATTTTCTTTGTCCCCTATGTGGCCTCCGGCCTGGCGGCCATCGGAAAGCTGTTTAACAGCTTGTTTGGCTGGGACTATATGGTGGCCGTGGTCATCGGTGCCATCGTCATTATCAGCTATACCTCTGTAGGTGGCTTCAGCGCCGTGGCCACCATGGACTTGATTCAGTCCATCATCATGACCATAGCCCTGTGCATTATCGTCATCTTTGGCGTGGTCCAGGCGGGCGGTTTTGACGCCGTTATAGACCATGCCAAGACACTGCCCGGCTTCCTGAGCTTTGGCCAGACGTATAACGAGGCCACCGGTCAGGCCGAGCCTTACGGCCTGCTCCGTATCGTATCCATGATGGCCTGGGGCCTGGGCTATTTCGGGATGCCCCATATTCTGGTGCGTTTTATGGCGATCCGGGATGAAAACGAGCTGAAGCTGTCCCGCCGAATCGCCTCCACCTGGGTGGTCATCTCCATGGCTGTGGCTGTGTTCATTGGTATTGTGGGCCACGCCGTCTCCTCCGCCGGGCGTATCCCCTTCCTGGAGGGCAGCGCCACGGAGACCGTCATCGTCCAGCTGTCTAACCTGCTGTCCAAGTATGGCATCTTCCCCGCTGTCGTGGCCGGGTGTATCCTGGCCGGCATCCTGGCGGCCACCATGTCCACAGCCGACAGCCAGCTTCTGGCCGCCTCCTCCGCCTTTTCGGAGAACATCGTCCAGAATGTCTTTGGCGTCAAGCTGACCAATAAGCAGAACATGCTGATTGCCCGGCTCACTGTGGTGGTCATCGCCGTCATCGCCATCTTCCTGGCCGCTGACCCGGACAGCAACGTGTTTAAGATCGTATCCTTTGCCTGGGCCGGCTTCGGCGCCACCTTCGGCCCCGCTATGCTGTGCGCCCTGTTCTGGAGGCGGAGCAACCGGCAGGGCATCATGGCCGGTCTGGTGGTGGGCGCTGTGATGATTTTTGTATGGAAATTCCTCATCGCCCCCATCGGCGGCATCTTCAATATTTATGAGCTGCTGCCCGCCTTTGTCTGTGCTACCATTGCCATCGTGGTGGTATCCCTGTTGACGCCCGCCCCGGAGAAAGCGGTGCTGGACGCCTTCGATGACTATAATCAGTAACTATAATAAAACTTCCCGCTGCCAAGCAGCGGGAAGTTTTTATGTCAGTTTTCCTGTTCTTTGGGCTCCCCCTCGATTTCCTCTCCCTCCTCGTCCCGCTTTCGCAACCAGGCGGATACCAGCAGGGTGATGGGGATGGCGGCGCCGAATAGGATAATCTGAAGGGAGCGTGTGAAGTCCCTGCCCACGAACATCCAGGCGACGGCTCCGCCGTAGACCAGGGGGACAATGCAGCCCAAATACCAGTTGGAGGAGCCTCTGCCCCTTACCCAGGCCTGGATGACTACGGCGGCAAAGGCGAGGGTAAAAATGGCCCAGGAATTCACGACAAAACGCTCCTTTCAGTAGTAAAGAGTTACTCCAGATTCAGCTTGTTTTTCAAGATATAGCTGGTGACTAGGAACGTGAGGACGGTGGGAATGAGAAGAAGGAGGATGCCAAGCCAGTAGCCCAAGTGGCTGCTCAAATCCATCCCGTAGAGCCAGTTCAGCGCATCCATATGGTGCAGAGAGCTGGTGACAACGCTGTCCAGAATGTTGAGGAGGAAGAATGCGATTACGCTCATCAAGATTCTGCGCTTAGAGAACAGATGGCCGATGGCCATAGCCAGATAGAAAGTCATGAACATAGCGGCGCACATGACCAGCATCAGCAGAAGGAACTCCAGAAAATAGACGATGGTATCGGGATGCTGGGTCAGGCTGCGAAAGATGGTCTGCCACAGCTCAGTGTCAAACAGTTCCTCCCAGTCCAGAGGCATCATCAGGAACATTGCGGCAAAACCCACGATGCCGTTGACCACGGTGGTGGCAAGGGCACAGATCAGCTTGGACAGGACAAGCTGCCAGGACTTGACGGGGAGGGTGTGCATCAGATAGCCCTCGTCTCCCAGAAGGCCCTTGTAAAACCGGGTGAGGACGAATACGGCGGACAGAATGACCAAGGTAAAACACACGCCTATGAACAGACCCATGGAGATGACGCTTACCCACTGGCCAAAGGCGCTTTCACCGGGGTTGGTGGTGCCGAAGAGAGTGAAGCGGTTGACCAGAGCCAGGATGAGGGCAGCGGGCCAGACAATGCGGAAGGTTTTCCACATGGAGCGGAAGTCGTATTTCAAAAGTTTGCCGAACATTAGTACAGACCTCCTTCCAGGGGCTGGGCCTTAAAAATCTCGCGGAACAGGGCGTCCACGCTCTTGCCCTGCCGCTCCCGGATGTCGTCCACTGTGCTGTGGAGCATAATCCTGCCACTTTTCAGAAAGATCACCTCATCCAGCACCTTCTCAATATCGGCAATCAGATGGGTGGAGATCAGGACAGTGCCATCCTCGTTGTAGTTGGTCAAAATGGTGTGCAGGATAAAGTCACGGGCAGCTGGGTCTACCCCGGCGATGGGCTCATCCAGCAGATAGAGCTGGGCCTTCCGGGCCATGACCAGCACCAACTGGACCTTTTCCTTGGTGCCCTTAGACATGGATTTCAGCCGATCCTTCGGCTCCACGCCTAGACTGCGGCACATGGCAAGGGCCTTATCATAGTCGAAGTCCTGGTAAAAGTCCCGGAACAGGTCAAACAGGTCGGTGGCCTTCATCCAGTCGGCAAAGTACATCCGGTCGGGCAGATAGCTTACCTGGGCCTTGGTTGCGGGACCGATATGCTGGCCATTGATCTCTAGGGTGCCAGTGGTGGGCTGCAGCAGACCGCACAGCAGCTTGATCAGCGTGGTTTTCCCGCTCCCGTTGGGGCCGAGCAGCCCAACGATCCGGCCACGGCCCACTTCCAAATCCACTCCGGACAGGGCGACCTTTGGACCGTAGGCTTTCGAAAGCCCCCGGCAGACGATCAAATGTTCACTCATGTATGCTCCTCCTTCAGCATCGCCGTGGCCTCTTGCTGGGAGTAGCCCAGCTCTGCCATGGCGTGATAGTATTGGTTGACGACCACATGGGCCTCCGCCCTCCGTACCGCATCCAGTATAGCGGTGTCTTGGGTGACCAGCCGCCCCGCCGTCCGGTCCGCCTTGGCCAGACCGTCCTGCTCCAGCTGGGCCAGGGCCCGCTGCATAGTGTTGGGGTTGACCCCCGCCTCCGCCGCCAGCTCCCGCACTGGGGGCAGCTTGCTCCCAGGGGGATAGACCCCGGTGATGATGCGCCGGGTCATTTGCTCGGCCAGCTGGAGCCAGATGGGCCGGTCGTCATTGAGTTTCCATTCCATAGAGGCTCCCTCCTTGTACTATTGTATTAAGTGATTAGTACAATAATACATTCTGAGGGATTTGTCAAGCCCAAAATAAAAAATTTGTGTCTATTCTGATTTGTTACCTATGTAACGGGTTTGTAGCCGCTTTGAAAGGAAATAGAGATGTTTTTCTGGGAGTAGGCGGTATAATAGTGTATCATGCCTGCATTTTCCCTTAGTCGAGGGCTTGGAAAAAGAGGTTCCAAACAGGACACGCCTTGTTTGATAAGGAGGATTACAATGAAACAATGGAAAAAACTGCTGCCCGCCCTGCTGTCGCTGGCCCTGCTGGTTTCCTGCGGACCGAAAAGGCCGGGCACCGACACCTCGGTCGGGGATGTGTCCGCCCCTGGCACGGCGGCCCCCTTTGTATTCACCAGAGACAGCCTGCCCCGGCTGGATGGCTCCACCTCCACAGCGCCCATGGCCCAGGCCATGTGCGCGGTGCTGCTGGGGGAGGGGCGGGAGCAGGTGGCCGACCTGGTCCAGTTCTCCCGGACCACCCAGTCGTACCGAAATTTGATGGCAGGTGCCGCTGATTTGCTGTTGGCCGCCGAGCCGGCCCCAGAGGTGGCCCAGGAGTTGAAACAGGAGGGGGAGTGGCTGCTGACTCCCTTTGCCACGGACGCGCTGGTGTTTGTGGTCAACGAGGACAATCCGGTGGACAGCCTGACTACCGAGCAGGTGAGAAAGATATACACCGGCCAGATCACCAACTGGAAGGAGGTGGGAGGAGAGGACCTGGACATTATCCCCTTCCAGCGCAACAGCGAGGCTGGGAGCCAGACTCTGATGGAGAAGCTGGTTATGGACGGTCTGGAGATGATGGATGCCCCGGAAGCCTGGGTGCCCGACTCCATGATGGGGCTTCTGGAGGCGGTGCGGGAATATGACAACTCACCCTCCGCCATCGGCTACACCGTGTACTACTACGCCAATGATATGGAGATGGCCAAGGGGCTGAAGGTGCTGACCATCGACGGGGTGTCCCCCTCGGCCGAGGCCATTCAGGCTGGGGAGTACCCATTTTTAAACCCCTACTATGTGGCCATGGCCAAGGACCGGCCCCAGGACGACCCCACCCATATACTGTATGACTGGCTGCTGGGGCCAGATGGCCGGCGGCTGGCGGAGGAGCTGGGCTATGTCCCCGCCTCTGACGCTGGGGAGCCCCTTATCCCGGTAGAGGTGGACTGGTCAAAGCTGGATGAGCAGGAAAAGCCTCTGCCTGATATTGGCGGCCGCTGGTATCAGGAGCGTGTGGAGCAGCTTCGCCCCAGCCAGGAGTATGGTCAGCTCGTCCCCTTCGAGGGGGCGGCGGGCTACTTCTCCTGGCAGGCGGACAACTGGCCGGAAACGCTGATAGGGCTGATGACCACTGGCGGCAAGGTGGTCATGGACCCGGTGTGTAGCGAGATCAGCCGGCTGTATTATACAGATGACGCCGGGGACAGCCAGACCCTTCCAGTGTGGGAGCTGGAGAAGGGGGACCCGGAGCGGGGCAGCCCCGGTAACGGCGCCCTTATCGCCCTGGCAGCGCAGGACGGGAGCTGGGTCACTGAATTTAGGTACTGGGGTGTTAAGGGAACTCCGGTGGGTATTTTCGCGGGGGATGGGCACAAGCTCTATCTGCTGCGTCAGGAGGATGGAACAGAGAAGGCCTCCTGGTCATGGGACCAGCTTGGCATCGCCCGCCCGGAGAGCTTCCCCTGGTTTACCGGCGATGCATATGAAACCGCCCAGTGGTACGATGGCGGATTTTTCCTGGGCTGCTGGGGAGAGAACTGGGATAAAGCCCTTTTTTTGGACCCGGAAACGGGAGAAGTGACCGCTCTGGCTGCTCAGGATTGGTATGATAGGATACAGAAGCGATATCAGGACACTCTCTGGTGGGACAGCAAAACAGACGGCCAGGGCCAGGTCACTCTCACCTATGGGACGGACAGCTTTACCTTCCCCTCCCCCCTGCCGGAGGAGGAATTTCCCTATGTGACCGGCGGGGACCGGGTGATCTTCAACGATACCCAGGGGGACCGGTGCGCTGTGTCCCTGCTGAACGGACAGGAGGTCCTGCCCGCCCAGGACGGCCAGGTAGAGGCCCTCCAGGGGGATGAGGCCAGCTGGCTGGCGGTGCGGAAGGACCAGGGCAGACAGTGGAACATCTACGACTGGAAAGGAGAGCTGTCCTGCACCCTGGAGGGGGAGGAGGAGAGCTGGCTCTCCCTGTCCGGTCCCCTGCTGGAGCTGCGCTGCCGGAACTATACGGCCTATTATGAGCCGGAGAGCGGTACCTGTGTGTTCCGTACCTGGTTCTCCCTGGGGGACCGGGGCGGAGAGGCCCAAGAGCCCGCCGGCTGAGAATTGTAAATAATTTTTGAACCCTATTGCATTTTCCGCCTGACTGCGCTATCATATGGTTAGCACTCGGATATAACGAGTGCTAACCATTTTGTTTTCAAAAAATTTTTCATATACGGAGGCAGAAAATCATGGCAAAGAAGCAGTTTAAGGCCGAATCCAAGCGGCTGCTGGACCTGATGGTCAACTCCATCTATACCCATAAGGAGATCTTTCTCCGGGAGCTGATCTCCAACGCCAGCGATGCCGAGGACAAGCTGGCTTACAAATCGCTGACTGACGACACAGTAGAAGTAAAGCGGAAGGACCTGAAAATTACCATCGTCCCGGACAAGCAGATGCGCACCCTGACCATTTCGGACAACGGCATCGGGATGTCCAAGGAGGATTTGGAATCCAACCTGGGCACCATAGCCCGCAGCGGCTCCGGCCAGTTCAAGGCCGGACTGGCCGAAGACGACAAGGCCGCGGACAAGATCGACGTTATCGGCCAGTTCGGCGTGGGCTTTTACTCCGCCTTCATGGTGGCCGATCAGGTCACCGTTATCTCCCGTGCCTGGGGGAGCGAGGAGGCCTGGATGTGGCAGTCTGACGGGGCCGACGGCTATACTGTGACCCAGTGCGAGAAGGACGCCCCCGGTACAGATATCATCATGCATATCAAGGCCAGCGGCGAGGATGAGAACTACGACCAGTATTTGGAAACTTATAAATTACAAGAGCTTATCAAGAAATACTCCGACTATATCCGCTATCCCATTGTCATGGAGGTAGAGGACTATAGGAGGAAGGACAAGCCCGCTGACGCCCCCGAGGACTACAAACCGGAATGGGAGACCGTCAAGGAGTGGAAGACCCTCAACTCCATGGTCCCCCTGTGGCAGCGGCAGAAGTCCAAGGTGAAGCCGGAGGAGTACAACGCCTTCTATAAGGAGAAATTCGGAGATTGGCAGGATCCCCTGGCCGTCATCCACACCAGTGCTGAGGGGGCTGTGACCTATAAGGCCATGCTCTATATCCCCGCCCAGACACCCTACGACTTCTATACAAGGGAGTATCAGAAGGGGCTCCAGCTCTATTCCTCCGGCGTGCTCATCATGGACAAGTGCGCCGACCTGCTGCCCGACCACTTCCGCTTCGTGCGGGGCGTAGTGGACTCCGCCGATTTTTCCCTGAACATCAGCCGGGAGGTGCTGCAGCACACCCGTCAGCTAAAGGTTATCGCCACCGCCCTGGAGAAAAAGATCAAGTCCGAGCTGCTGAAGATGCAAAAGGAAGACCGGGAGAAGTATGAGAAGTTCTGGGCCGCCTTCGGCACCCAGCTAAAATACGGAGTGGTGGCGGAATACGGCGCTCACAAGGAGATGCTTCAGGATCTGCTGCTGTTCTGGTCCTCCAAGGAGGGCAAGAACACCACCCTGGCCGCCTATCAGGACCGCATGCCTGAGGACCAGCCTTACTACTACTACGCCTGCGGCGAGAGCGTGGACAAGATCGCCAAGCTGCCCCAGGTGGAGCGCATCATGGACAAGGGTTATGAGATCCTGTACTGCACCGAGGACGTGGATGACTTTGTCATGAAGGCCCTGGGTGAGGTGAACGGCAAGCAGTTCAAATCTGTCAGCGATGAGGACGCCCTCCCCCAGACGGAGGAGGAGAAGAAGGCGGCCGAAGAGAAGGCCGAAGCGGGTAAGGATGTGCTGGAGGCGGTGAAGGAGGCCTTGGGCGACCAGGTGAAGAACGTCCGCGTCTCCTCTATCTTGAAGTCTGGCGCCTGCTGTCTGTCAGCCGACGGCCCTGTTTCTTTGGAGATGGAAAAGTATATGAGCAAGCTGGAGGGGAGCGACCACCCCAAGGCCGACCGGGTACTGGAGCTCAACCCCGATGCCGCCCCCTTCGCCGCCATCAAGAAGGCGGTGGACGCTGGGGATAAGGATACTGTGGCCAAGTATGCCAAGCTGCTCTACGGCCAGTCCCTGCTGATGGCGGGCCTGCCTCTGGAGGACCCGGCGGAGTATGCCCAGATGGTTTGCTCTCTGATGGTCTAAGGACGAAACGATAAGAAAAAGCCAGCCATGGAGGTTTGCTCCATGGCTGGCTTTCTGCTGTTTGGAGGGCCCGTCAATTCACAGTCAAGTAGTCAGCGGACACATAGCCGATGGCGGCCTGTCCGGCCCGGTTGAGATAGAGGACCTGATACCACCCGGCCTCCTGGCCCAGAATTACCACACAGGTCCCGTTGTCCAGCCCGCCGATGACGGGCCGGTCGGAGCCTGGGCCAGAGCGGACGTTAAGACCCAGCTCCGCGTCAGTGACCGTGCCGGTCTGGGCAGCCTGTTGGCAGAGAACGGTACAGCTGGCGGACAGGCCGTTCCAGCTGGCCGTGATGGTGACAGAGGCGGTGCCTGTCCCAGTGTAAAGGTTGGTCACCGCGCCTTTGGAGGAGACAGGAGCGGCGGAGGGATCGCTGCTGGTCCAGGAGATCTCCGCTCCCTCCCAGGCCGGGGCGAGGGAGGCAGTGAGCGGGACGCTCTCACCGGACTTTAGAGTGACCTCGTTGTGGTCCAGGGTCAGCGTATACTGGCTGGGGTCGGGGAGCTGGGGCTCTATGGGCTCCTCAGGATCGACGGGGCCCTCTGGGTCCACCGGCTCCTCAGGCTCCACGGGATCTACCGGCTCCTCCGGGCCGGTGGGCACATCCTGAATGGGGGTGTAGGTGAGGGCCTTATAGAGTAGGGCGGCCATCTCGGCACGGGTCAGATAGCCTTGGGGATCGATGCCGTCGCCCTTGCCGCTGATCACGCCTTGGGCGACCAGAGTGGCGGTATGTCCCTTGGCGTAGTCGGCGATCCGGTCACGGTCGGCGAACTGGTCCAGAACAGACAAGCTGGCGTCTGGGCAGTCCTTGCCCAGCAGAGGAAGGACCTGGCGCAAGATGGTAAAAGCCTGCTCCCGGGTAATGGGGGCGCCTGGAGAATAGGCGCCGTCCCCGGTGCCGGAGGCTAGGCCTACGCTCTGGCCCCAGGACAGGGCGGTATAGTAGTAATCAGTGGGAGCTACATCGGTGAAGGTGCAGTCCTGGGTGACGGCAGGCTTGCCCATGGCATTGTACAGCATCAGCATGAAATCGCCTCGGCGGATCTGGAGGTCACGGCCAAACTCAGTAGCGGAGATGCCGCCCACGATGCCGTGGGTGTAGCAGTAATCCACGGCGGTATAGGCCCAGTGGTCCTCCGTCACATCGGTATGGACATTGGTCATGGAAATTGCGATGGTCTGGGTCTTTCCGCCAGCAGAGGCGGTGATGGAGCCGGTGCCCCCAGTCTTGGAGGCGGTGAACAGACCGTTCTCATCCACGGTCCCCACGTCCCCCTCTGTGGTCCAGGTGACGGCGGTCCAGTCCCGGAGGGCGGTGCGGCCCCAGTAACTGCCGGTGACGGCCAGTTGGACCTGTTCTCCAGGCTCAACAGACAGAGAAGTGATGGGAGAGGCGCTGCCCTCCTTGGAAATGACCAGTTCAGTCAGGTGGTCCACCACATGGATCTGGGCCTCTCCCTCTACATCCAGGTCCCTGGAGCGCAGACGGAGGGTGTCGGTGCCGGCCCTGTCGCCGGCGGTGTATACCCCGTCCTCCACTTCGCCCAGGTCCTCCCTGGAGGTGATGGTCAGGTCACGGAGCTCTCGGTCCAGAAGGTTCAGCCCTTCGTCCAGCACAGCGGCATCCGGCAGGGTGAGGGAGGTGCCCGTCAGAAGGGTGAGGCCGTTTTGCGTCAGGGCCAGCCGGTCTGGCCGGCCGTCCCCCTCCTGGTCTGTGACCAGCAGCAGATAGGTTGCGCAGCTTCGGGGCTTGCCGTCAGAGGGCAGGTTGAGAACAGCGGGCCCCGTCTGTCCCGGCAGCCAGAGGGAGATGGCGGTGGAGCCGCCCCCATCCAGATTGACGGCCCAGACGCAGCCCCGCCGGATCATCTCCTCCGCCAGATCCTTCTGGGACAGGCCGGAGGAGTAGCCGGACTGGCGGCCATCCACGGCGTAGACCAGCAGAGTGCCGTCCTCCTTCATGCCCAGGGCGGTCCTGGGCTGACGGCCGTCCTTGGCATAGGTCCACTGGGATGAGTCGGTAAGCTGGCCGTCCCACACCATAATGTCCCCCACACCTCCGGCCCACTGGGCATGAGATAGGGCCTCGTTCTCGCAGGAGGTGGTCAGGGTGATCCGGTCGCCCACCTGGAAGGACTGAAAGACGGACAGATAGCCGGAGGCATCGGCGGCGGTAAGGATGTACTCCCCATCGCCAATGGCGAGGGGCTGGTCAGACTGGAGCAGCTCCGTCACCTCCAGCTCCAGGGTGCTATTGACCGTGAGGGGCTCGTCCTCCTCCATCAGAGCCATCCGTACATACCAGCCAGGGGTGGAGGTACGGGTGGACACAGCGGAGAAGTCCTGGTTGAGCAGGTAGATGCCCCCTGACTCGCTGCGCCATTTGTTCAGGTGGGAGGGCTTCACCGTGCTGTTGTCCCGCTGGTTGACCAGAGTGAGGGATACCGACGGCCCATCTACCAGGGAGACTTGACCATCGGTGATGATCATGGCGTCCTCGTGCTCCGGGCTGGACTTGTAGACACCGTCCTCGATGACGATGCCGATGGGCACGCCGGAGGCGGTGGAGAAGAAGTCGGTGTTTACCGCGCCTAGTACGTGGTAACCCAGCTCCTGGGCATAGGTGACAGCTCGGTTGATGGTGGCGGCGCCGTAAACAGTGCCGGCAGCCTGAAGCAGGATGGGGTAGGCGTCGCTGTCCTTCTCCAGCTCCAGGGAAAAGCTCTCCACCCGGCGCTCGCTGTTGTCGGTGATGGTGTTGCGGTAAGTCAGACCATCCACCAGGTCGATGGAGGTCTGCAGCTTCTGTTCCCCAGCGTGGGCATAGACGGTGGGGAGGGCCAGCGCCAGGGCTAGGACCAGGGCGGCCGCCCGGTGGGATAGGGATCTGACGGTATGTTTTTTCATGGGTACTCCTTTGTAATATGTAAACCGATTGAATATGGCCTATTATAGCAGACACAAAAATCGGATTCAATGGAAAAAGAAAGAAAGTTGCGGGAAAGGAGATGTTTACAAATCGTTCAGGATCAGATGGTTGAAAAAGGGATATTCTTGGTGTACAATAAATCAGTTGTACTAATATTGCGCAGGGAACGGAGGAAGAAGCCTTGGAGGATCGGCACAGCGCCACAAGGACGATCAGCGCCGTTATGGCCATCACTCTGCTGGGAAAAGTGATGGGACTGTACCGGGACCACCTGCTGGCCGTGCATTACGGTATGGGTATGGAGGCCAACGCCTTCTATACCGCCAGCCGAATCCCACGGGTATTCTTTGACGCGGTATTCGCCTCGGCCATCGCCGCTTGCTTTATCCCGGTGTTCAGCGAGTATCTGGAACAGAAGGGAAAGAAGGAGGCCTACCGCTTCGCGGGCTGCTTTATTACCATCATCGCCCTGCTCACCGGCGTTCTTACCTTGGCGGGGATGGCCTTTCCCCAGCCGTTGGTGGCCCTCTTTGCCGACTATGAGGACCCACAGACTACGGCCTTGGCAATTTCTTTGACTAGGACCATGTTTCCCACGGTTCTGTTTTCCGGCGTGGCCTTCTCCTTGGTCGGAGTGCTCCAGGCCCAGGACCACTTCACCGCCCCCGCCCTCATGTCCGCCCTATCCAACCTGGTTATTATCGCCTACTTTCTGTTTCTGGACCAGTCTATGGGCATCTATGGTCTGGCGCTGGCCTATCTGTTGGGCTGGTTCCTCCAGGGGCTGATCCAGGTCCCGCCGCTTAGGCGGCTGGGCTACCAGTATCGGCCGGGATTGGACTTCCGGTCGCCGGGGATGAAAAAGGTGTTTGCGCTGATGGGGCCGGTGATGGTGTCCACCTGGGTCCAGCCCATCAATCTGGTCATCAATTCCCGATTCGGTTCCCGGCTATACGGGGGGGCGGGTGTGTCCGCTATGGAGTATTCCACCAACCTGTATCTGGTTATTGCCGGTACCTTTATCCTGTCGATCACCAATGTGATCTTCCCTAAGCTGTCCCGGCTCACCGCCGGCGGACAGCAGGGGGATTTCCGGGATACCCTCCGCCAGACCGTCCACAGCAGTTTGTTTTTCGTACTGCCCATGGCCGCAGGGCTGATGGCGGTAGCCAGACCCCTGGTGTCCTTCCTCTACGGAGGGGGGGAGTTTGGGCAGGGGGCAGTGGAAGTCACCGCCAGCGCCCTGTCCTGGATATCCCTGGGCATGGCGGGCTATGCGCTTCAGAATATTCTAAGCCGGGCCTACTTCGCTCGGCAGCAGGGGAGAGGGCCCCTGGTAGCGGGCGCCCTGTCCATCGGGGTGAATCTCCTGCTGTGCATGGCCCTGGTCGGCCCGCTGGAGGTCCGGGGGCTGGCCATCGCCTCCGCGGTCTCCTCCACGGTGTACGCGCTGCTGCTGATCGTTCCCATGGAGCGGGAAGGTCAGGGATTCCTGGACCGGGCCCTGTGCCTGGACTTCTTCAAAATGCTGGCTGCCGCCGCGGTTACGGGGCTGACCGCTTGGCTGCTTTTGGGATGGCTTGGATCGGTCCTGCCTGCCGGAAAGATGGGGGAGCTGCTCTCCCTGGCCCTGTGCGCCGGAGGCGGCGTGGCCGTCTATTTCGGCGTTACCCTGTCCATGGGCATGGAGGAGGCCGCCATGACGGCGGCCCTGATCAAACGTCTATTAAAGAGAGGATAAGGGATGGAACAGATGAAGCAAGTGTTGTCCGCCAGCCTGGTCTGGCGGTGGCTGACGGCGGTATGCCTGTGGTTTAGCCGCCAATGGGAGCGGAGCGGACTGGTCCAGTGGTTCCTCCACCCGGCGGGGTGGAATAGAGCCTCGTCCGAGCGGAGCGTCTTTTTTAAGCTCTGGTCCCTGGTGCGGAGGGGCCTGTGCTGGCTCTACGATAAGCTGAGGCTGGAAAAGCTCTTTGCCGGGAGCATCTTTACCAGAACCTGGCTGTGGTGCGCGATCCCGGTGGTGCTGGCCCCGATGCTGGCCGTGTCCCGCCCCTCTCTGATAACCATGGGGCTGGCGGCCATCGGCTATGCCTCTCTGCTGCTCAATTTGGTCCGGGACAGGGATCGTCAGTTGGCCTGGTCCCCGGTCAACAAGTATATCATCCTCTACGCCGGCGTTTATCTGGCGGGCACTCTTTTCTCGGTGGACCTTGAGAGCAGCCTTCAGCCCGGCCTGCTGTCGGTGGCCTTCATTCTGTTCTCTATCGTGCTGTACAACGGGGTGACCAACCGAAACCAGCTGGACACGCTGGTAGCCCTGATGGTGCTGGCTGGGGCCATCGTGTCCGCTTACGGCATCCTCCAGTATATCTTCCGCTGGGGCTACCAGTCCGCCGCCTGGGTGGACAGCGATATGTTCTCCAGCATTCAGTTCCGGGTGCCCTCCACCTTGGAGAATCCCAATATGCTGGGGCAGTATCTGATTCTGCTTATCCCGCTGGGGGGAGCCAAGCTGCTGGGGGCCAAGGACTGGCTGAACCGGGTCTTTTACCTCGCCTGCTGCTCTGTCATGTGCGTTTGCATGATCCTCACCTTCTCCAGAGGGGCCTGGCTGGGGCTCCTGTTCGCGGGGCTGGTCTTTGTCCTGCTCCTCAATCCCAGACTGCTCCTGCTGGCCCCCTTTGTCATGGTAGCCCTCTATTTCGTCCTGCCGGATACGGTGATCTCCCGGTTTACCAGTATCGGAAACCTCACTGATAACTCCACCTCCTACCGGGTGTATATCTGGATAGGCGTACTGGCCATGCTGAAGGATTACTGGCTGTGTGGTATTGGGCCGGGGGACGGGGCCTTCAACATGGTCTATCCCGCTTACAGCTATAACACCATTGTGGCCCCCCACTCCCATAACCTATTCCTCCAGATGGTGTGCGACGCGGGTATCTGTGCCCTGGTGGTCTTTCTTCTGCTGCTGTTCAACTTCTTCCGGGATATGTGCTCTGCCATCGGCAAGGAAAAGAACTGGACCAGCCGGGTTCTTCAAATCGGCATTACGGCCGGAGTATGCGGCTTTATGGTCCAGGCCATGACGGATTACTCCTTCTATAACTACCGGGTTATGTTCCTGTTTTGGGCCTATCTGGCCCTGGGCGGCCTGGCTGCCCGGCGAGGGCAGCTCCCGGAGGGGAGGCTGCTGGTATGATCCGGGTGCTGAACATCATCAGTGATACCAATATCGGCGGGGCGGGCCGGGTCATCCTGAACTATTTGAGCTATGCCGACCGCTCCCAATATGAAACGATGGTGGCCATCCCCAGGGGAAGCCTGCTAAAGGAGCCCTTGGAACAGGCGGGCGCCCAGGTCTACGAGGTGGACGGCATGGCGGACCGCTCTTACCACAGGGACGATGTGAAGGTGCTCAAAGAGCTGATCAGGCGGATCAAGCCCGATCTGGTCCACACCCATGGGGCCCTGTCGGGCCGCATCGCCGCCAAGGGCCTCCATGTACCTGTGGTGTACAGCCGGCACTCTGCCTTCCCGGTCCCGGCCAAGATAAAGTATCCGCCCGGCCGCTGGGTCAACAAGCTGGTCAACGAGCACTTTGCCGACCATATCATCGCCGTCAGCCCGGCTACCCGGGACAACCTGACCGAGGGGGGGATTTCCCCCAAAAAGATCACCGTGGTGATGAACGGCGTGGCCCCGGTGGAGGAGACCGGGCCAGAGGACCGCGCCAAGCTCCGGCAGGCGCTTTCCATCCCTCCGGACACGGTGGTATTCGGCATCCTGGCCCGGATCGAGGACTATAAGGGCCACCTGTATTTGGTTCACGCCGCAAAGCTGTTAAAGGAGCAAGGGCGCAGCGGCTTCCGGGTCCTCATCGCCGGTACTGGCTCCTTTGAGGAAGATGTGGCCCGGGCTGTGGTGGAGATGGGCGTGGAAGACGTGGTCCAGATGCTGGGCTTCCGCGCCGACGTGGCCGCCCTGCTGAATATCCTGGACGTGCAGCTCAACGCCTCCTACGGCACCGAGGCCACCAGCCTGGCCCTGCTGGAGGGGATGAGCCTGGGCCTGCCCACCATCGCCAGCGACTACGGGGGAAACCCCTGGCTGGTGACCAATGGGGAGAACGGCCTGCTATTTCCAAGCCGAGACAGCCAGAGCATGGCCAAGGCCATGGCCTATCTGATGGATAGGCCGGAGGAGCGCCGGGAGATGGGCCGTCAGGCCAGAGAGCGGTTCCAAACCAGCTTTACCGGTCAGGTGTTTGCCAAAAATATTGAGAACGTCTACCAAGGCGTGCTGAAAGGAGATCCTCATGGAAGAAAATAAGTACAAATTCCGTCTGCGGCTCAATCTGTTTGATGGCATCATTTTGGTGGTGGCCCTGGCGGTGGCCGCGGTCCTGCTGTGGATGGCCGTAAAGCCCCAGGCCGTTTCCAACGAGTCGTCAACTGCCGCCGCTACGGTCCGGTACACTATCCGCTTTCAGCGATGGATCGAAGGGACCAGCTCCATCATTCAGCCGGGGGACAAGCTGGTAGACAACATCAAGAACAATGAACTGGGCCAGGTGGTGTCCACCCAGGCGGTCCCTGCCCAGACACAGCTTCTGGACCAGGAGAGCCACAGCTATGTACTGGCCGACGTGCCAGGCTATGAGGATATCCTTGTAACGGTAGAGGCCCCCTGTACAGTCAGCGAGGAGGCGGTCATCCTGGGCAGCAATTTCCAACTGCTGGTGGGGTCCACCGCCTATATCCGGGGCGAGGGCTATATGGCCAGCGGCCCCATTATCTCCATTGAACGGGAGGGACAGGAATGAAGCTCATTGACCGGGAGGGCCGGCTGTTCGGCAAGATCAGTATTATCGACGTGCTGGTCCTGGCCGTCGTTATCGTGATGGCTGTGGCCCTGTATGTAAAGACGAATCACCGTGAGATCACCAGCACCACCACCTCGGACACCCCCTTTACTTACCAGATCCTGGTCAGCGGGGTCCGGGGCTATGTGGCCGACGCCATCCGGGAGAAGGACATGCTGTATGACGTGGACAACAGCAGCGGCGGTGCCCTGGGAGAAATCACTGACATTCAGGTGATGGAGGGGGCCAAGCTGGCCGAATATGACGACGGCACCATGGAGATGACTCCCGTGGAGGACGGCGTCAACCTGCTGCTTACCGTAGAGGGCAGGGGCATCATCAGCGACGGCCGCTATCTAGTCAACCGGGTGTACGACCTTGGTGTCAACTCCGCCCGCAACTACCACACGCCCTATGCCCAGTTCACCGGAACAGTGGTAGCCATCGATTGAATATGACCTGGAGAGGAGGGAACCAATGAAGATCCTCATGGCCACCATGGGCATGAACATCGGTGGGGCGGAGACACATATCCTGGAGCTGTCCAAGGAGCTGAAGCACCAGGGGCACGATGTTATCATCGTATCCAATGGAGGTGTCTATGTGCCGGAGATCGAGGCGGCCGGCATCCGCCACTACCAGGCGCCCATGCACCGCCGGGGCTTTCGGGAGATGCGCCGTTCCCGGACCATTCTCCGTGACATCATTAGCAGGGAGAGGCCAGACGTGGTCCATGCCCATGCCCGGATCCCGGCGTTCCTGTGCGGCAGCCTGCAAAAACGGATGGGGTTCCCCTTTGTGACCACTGCCCACTGGGTCTTTGATACCAGCGGCATCCTGCGCTATCTGACCAACTGGGGCCAGCGGACCGTGGCGGTGTCCGAGGATATCAAGGAGTACCTGATCCGGGAGTACGGTCTGCCCCCGGAGCATATCTCTGTGACCATCAACGGCATCGATACAGAGAAGTTCTCCCCCGCTGTTTCGGGGGAGCGGGTCATCCGGGAGTTCGGGCTGGACCCCTCCCGGCCCATCCTCTCTTATGTCAGCCGGATGGATGCCGACCGGGCTCTGGTGGCCCGGCAGCTCATCCAAATCGCTCCGGAGCTGGATCGGGCTATCCCCGGCATCCAGCTGCTCATCGCCGGGGGCGGCAACGTCTTTGACGAGCTGAAGGCGCTGGCCAATCAGACCAATCAAAGGCTGGGCCGCAACTGTATTACCATGACAGGCCCCCGGACAGACATCAACGAGATCGTGGCCGCTGGCGACCTTTTTGTGGGGGTATCTCGGGCGGCGCTGGAGGCCATGTCCGCCGCCAAGCCTGTCATCGTGGCGGGCAACGAGGGTTATCACGGCCTGTTTGGCCCGGACAAGCTGGCCGAGGCACAGGCGGGCAACTTCTGCTGCCGAGGCCTGCCTGTGTCGAGACCGGAGACCTTGCTGGCCGACGTGTCTGCGGCGTTCTCCCTGACGCGGGAGGAGCGGGAGCGGTTGGGGGCCTATGGCCGCCAGGTCATCTTTGACCACTATTCCGTCCGCCGCATGGCCAGCGACTGTCTAACCATGTATGAGCAGGTCCGCCGCCGGAAATATCGGGTAGTTATGAGCGGCTACTACGGCTTTTCCAACGCTGGGGACGATGCCATTTTGGAGTCCATCCAGCAGGCCATCCATGAGGCCAGCGACGAGGTGGCCGTCACCGTCCTGTCCAATGACCCGGACCTGACCCGGCGGCAGTACGGGCTGGATGCCATTCCCAGATTTCGAATGTGGCGGGTATTCTCCGCCCTGCGCCGAAGTGACGCCCTGCTGTCCGGGGGAGGAAGTCTGCTCCAGGACACCACCTCCACCCGGTCCCTGTTTTACTATCTGTCTGTCATCCGCTGCGCCGAGCTGCTGGGCAAGCCGGTGATGCTGTACGCCAACGGTATCGGTCCGGTCCATAAGCCGGCCAACCGCCGGAGGGTGAAGCGGGTGGTGGAGCGGGCCGCCCTGGTCACCCTAAGAGACCACAGCTCCGCCAGGGAGTTGCGGGACATGGGCGTGACGCGGGACGATATCAGAGTTACCGCCGACCCGGTGTTCCACCTGGCTCCTGCGGGGGAGGCGCGGTGCGCCCAGCTTCTGTCCGGCACCGGCATTCCAAACGGCAGGCCTTTTGTGGCGGTGTCCGTCCGTGGCTGGCCCGGTACGGGAGAGTTCCCCAGGGAGCTGGCCCGGCTGTGCGACCACCTGCACCAGGCCCATGGTCTGGAGATGCTCTTTTTGCTCATGCAGCCCGATAAGGACCGGGAGGCCACCCGGCAGGTGAGAGAGCGGATGAGCACTCCCTCCTATGTGCTGGATGCTCCCTGTACCCCACGGGAGCTGATGGGGGTGCTGGGGAAGGCGAAGCTCTGTCTGGCCATGCGCCTGCACACCCTGATCTTCGCCGCCCGGATGGCGGTACCCTCCATGGGACTGGTCTACGACCCCAAGGTGGACAGCTACCTGCGGGAGCTGGACCTGCCGGCGGCCGGAAATGTAGACCAATTTGACGGAGGAGAGGCCATCCGCCGGGCGGACCAGATGCTGGCCGACTACGACGGGGTATTGTACCGGCTGAAGATACGATCCGGGGAGCTGGCACAAGAGGCCAGAGAGAATGAGCGGCTGCTGCTGAAGCTGCTGGAAGAGAGTAAGCGGTAAAGACAGCGGGGGTCGGGCCTGTGTCCCAGCCCCCGCTTTTTGAAGGGAACGCTATGGAATACTACTTTGCCCCTATGGAGGGCATCACCGGCGGGGAGTTCCGCCGGGTCCACCACCGACACTTTTTCGGGGTGGACAAATACTATATGCCCTTTATCAGTCCCACCAGGGAGCACCTGTTCACCCAGCGGGAGCGGCGGAATATGGACCCGGAGGTCAACCGGGGCATCCCGGCAGTCCCTCAGCTTCTGACCAAAAGCGCCGAAGACTTCCTCTGGGCGGCTAATGCTCTGGGAGAGATGGGATATGAGGAGGTCAACTTGAACCTGGGCTGCCCCTCCGGCACCGTGGTAGCGAAAGGAAAAGGGGCGGGGATGCTGGCCCATCCTGAGGAGCTGGACCGATTTTTAGATCAGGTATTTGGCGGCGTCCGGGTGAAGGTGTCGGTCAAGACAAGGCTGGGTCTGGAGTCGCCGGAGGAGTTTGGACCTCTCTTGGAGATATTCGAAAAATACCCCCTCCATCTGCTCATCATTCATCCCCGTGTGCGGAAAGATTTTTATTCCGAGCCTGTTCGGATCGAGGCATTTTCCAGGGCGCTGGAGATGTACAGCGGGCCTGTGTGCTACAATGGCGGGCTGGTGACGGCGGAGGGATGCTGCCGTTTTCAGGAGCGATTCCCCCAGGTGGATCGGGTAATGATCGGACAGGGGCTGCTGGCTGACCCGGCCCTGGCGGCCAAGGCCAAGGGGGAACCGCCGCCGGACAGGAAAGTTCTGCGGGCCTTCCACGACGGGCTGTATCAGACCTATTTGGAGGCCTTCGGCAGCCAGCGCAATACGGTGTTCCACATGAAGGAGCTGTGGAGCTACCTGTGTCGTCTGTTCGAGGGCGGGGACAGACTGTTCAAGGAC
Organism: Flintibacter sp. P01028; assembly: GCF_041925235.1. Lineage (NCBI taxonomy): Bacteria > Bacillati > Bacillota > Clostridia > Eubacteriales > Flintibacter > Flintibacter sp. P01028. Next base: position 321,199 of record NZ_JBHEVC010000003.1, on the reverse strand, counting down.
ATCAGAAAGGCCCAGGACAGCAGGGACTATGAAGGGGCCGTGGCCCGTGTCTTTGGGGAACTGCCCATGCGCAAGGACGCGCTATGGGAATAAAAGGGGACCGCGCAACCTTGGCGCGGCCCCCTTTTTGTCTTTTTTTACAAAAGGGATAAGACACTGCTGTCCCCGAATTCTAGGACCCGGATGGTCCTGCGCAGGTGGGACTCCATGGCCAGCCGGGTGCCCTGGGGGTCCCGATTCCGGAGAAAACTGGTAATCAGGGCGTTGTCCTGGATCACCATATCGGGCAGAGAGGGGTAGGAGCCCACCATCCGCCAGGTGGAGGTGACCGCCCGGTTGAGGATGGGCACGAGTTGCTCCATGAACTGGTTGTGGGAGGCCGCCACAAAGGCGTGGTGGAAGTCCACGTCGGCGCTGTCCCAGTCCCTGCCGGAGCGAATCCGCCGGGCAACCTCGTCAGCACAATGGAAGATGTGGTCCAGCTCCTCCTGAGTGCCCCGATGGCAGGCCAGCATGGCGGTAGTGGGCTCGATCATCAAACGAATCTCGAACAGATCCTGGAGGCGAACCTGGACCGTTTCCAACTGGGGCAGGCCAATATCCTGACTGATGGTGGTCCGTGGTGCTACAAAGGTGCCCAGCCCCCGCCGTACCTCCACATAGCCCTGAGCGGCCAGGAAACGCACCGCCTCCCGGACAGTGGTGCGGCTGACCCCGAACAGGGCGCACAGCTCCGTTTCGTTGGGGAGCTTGGATCCAGGGCACAGCTCCGGGTCGGAAATAATCATCTGGAACAGACGGTCAGCGGTCTGGTCGGTCAGTTTTTTTGATGTAATCCTAGCCATAGACCCACTCCCCCGTTAAAATATACAATGATTATGCCACAGATGTAGAATTTTTGCAAGCCTCTTGACATACTACATCTTAAGATATATTATGACATCATACAATAAGTAATAAAATAATATGTCTAAAGGGAGGGGGCAACAATGGACAGAATGGAGTGGCTGGAGCAGAGCCGCTTGACCGTAGTCGTGGGATACAGTGGCAGCGGAAAGACAGAGTTCTCCGTCAATCTGGCCCTGGCCCTGGCCCGGCAGGGAAAGCGGACTGCCCTGGCCGACCTGGATGTGGTCAACCCTTACTTCCGCTCCAGGGAGCGGAGAGATCTGCTCTCCCACGAGGGGGTGCGGCTCATTGCTACCTCCCAGGCATGTGTGGACGCCGACGTGCCGGCCATGCCGGCGGAGGTGAACGTTCTGTTCCAGGATCAGGACCTCTGGGGTGTGCTGGATATCGGCGGGGGCGGCGTAGGGGCACGGGTACTGGCCCGATATCGGCCGCAACTGCTGGGGTCCCAATGCCGGGTCCTATTTGTCCTCAACGCCCGCCGGCCTCAGACACGAGACGTGGAAGGAGCTCTGGCCAGTCTGGAGGAGATCCAGGCGGTCACCGGATTGAGAGTGACCGGACTGGTAGACAACACCCACCTGTGCCGGGAAACAGAGCTGGCCGACCTAGAGGCGGGAGCGGCCCTGGCCCGAACAGTTTCTAGCCAGACCGGCCTGCCGGTGGTATGCCATGTGATCCAGGAGGAACTGATCGACCAGGCAGAGGGGATGCCGGGCCCCCTGTTCCCCGTCCGGCTGTACATGAATAGACCATGGGAAATGGATGAATAAAAAGGAGGAGTGTCCCTATGCAAGCAAGATTGACCTTTGACCGGGACCGGTGTAAGGGCTGCGAGCTGTGTATTTCCGTCTGTCCCAAGCACATTTTAGCCCTGGATATGACCTCGGCCAATGTGAAGGGCTATCACCCGGCCGGAGTCACCGACCTGAGCCAGTGCATCGCCTGCGCCAGCTGCGCCAGGATCTGTCCAGACTCGGTGATTACTGTGGAAAAAGAGTAAGGGGGAAGAAGAAAATGGCAAAAGAACTTTGGAAGGGGAACGAGGCCATCGCTCAGGCGGCTATCCGAGCCGGCTGCGACTGCTTCTTCGGATACCCCATCACACCCCAGAATGAGATACCGGAATATATGTCCCTCCATATGCCCAAACTGGGCCGGGTCTTTGTCCAGTCTGAGTCAGAGGTAGCCGCCATCAACATGGTGTACGGCGCCGCCTCCTCCGGTAAGCGGGCCATGACCTCATCCTCCTCTCCGGGCGTCAGCCTGAAGCAGGAGGGCATCAGCTACCTGGCCGGCGCGGAGCTGCCCGCCGTGATCGTTAACGTGATGCGGGGCGGCCCCGGCTTGGGGTCCATCCAGCCCTCCCAGGCCGACTACTACCAGGCCACCCGTGGCGGCGGGAATGGCGACTACCGCACCATCGTTCTGGCTCCCTGCAACATCCAGGAGGCTGTGGATTTGACACAAGAGGCATTTGACTTGGCCGACTGCTACCGCAATCCAGTGGTGGTGCTGGCTGACGGTATGATCGGCCAGATGATGGAGCCCATCGAATGGCACGATATCCCCAAGCGGGAACTGCCCTCCAAGGACTGGGCGGCAAGCGGACGAAACGGAAGGGCCCACAACAACTTCGTTACCTCCCTGTTCATCGAGGCCCAGGCCTGCGAGGAGCACGACCTGGCCATCCAGGCCAAGTATGACTTGATTGAGGAGCGGGAGATCCGCTGGGAGGAGAAGAACACCCAGGACTGCCAGGTGCTGCTGGTGGCCTATGGCACGCCCTCCCGCATTGCCATGTCCGCCATCGAGCAGCTGGCGGAGCGGGGAGTCAAAGCCGGTCTGTTCCGACCCATTACCCTGTGGCCCTTCCCCTATGCGGCGCTGAAAAAGGCAGCCAGTCAGGCCAGCGTCCAGGCTGTGCTGACCGTGGAGATGAGCCTGGGGCAGATGGTAGACGATGTTCGTCTGGCTGTCGAGGGGGAAAAGCCTGTTTATTTCGAGGGCCGTGCCGGCGGCAGCATTCCCACGCTGACCCAGATCGTGGACGCGGCTGAACGGGCGCTGAAGGGAGGCAAGTAAGATGACGACTGTATATAAAAAGACTGCCGGCCTCCAGGATACGGAGCTACACTACTGCCCTGGATGCAGCCATGGCATTGTACATAAGCTGATTGGTGAGGTCATGGAGGAGCTGGGCATTATCGACAGCACCATCTGTGTGTGCCCTGTTGGCTGTTCTGTCTTTGCGGGCAGTTACTTCGCCTGCGACGCTGTCGAGGCCGCCCACGGCCGGGCTCCCGCTGCCGCCACCGGCATCAAGCGGACCCACCCGGACCAGCCTGTGTTCACCTATCAGGGGGACGGCGACCTGGCCTCTATCGGCGCCGCTGAAATCGTCCACGCCGCTATGCGGGGCGAGAAATTCACTACCATCTTTATCAACAACGCCATCTATGGCATGACGGGCGGCCAGATGGCGCCCACTACCCTGATCGGCCAGCGGGCCACCACCGCGCCCATGGGCCGGACAGAGGAACTCCACGGCAAGCCCATACGGGTGGCTGAGATGCTGTCCACTCTGGACGGCCTGGTATACGCGGAGCGGGTGTGCGTGGCCGATATCCCCAACATTGTCAAGGCCAAAAAGGCCATCAAGAAGGCATTTACCAAGCAGATGAACAACGAGGGATTCACCTTCGTGGAAGTGCTGTGTGCCTGCCCTACCAACTGGGGCATGACCACCCTGGATGCTAACCGCTGGGTGCTGGATAAGATGGCGGAGTATTATCCTTTGGGCGTCATCAAGGAGGTGGCTGACCAGTGAAAAAGGAGATCGTGATTGCCGGCTTCGGCGGTCAGGGCGTTATGTCCATCGGCAAATCTTTGGTAGAGGCCGGATTGGAGGAGGGGCTGGAGGTTTCCTGGGTCCCGTCCTACGGCCCGGAGATGCGGGGCGGTACCGCAAACTGTTCTGTCATCATGTCCGATGAGCCTGTGGGCTCCCCCATCGTCTATCACCCCACGGAGCTCATTGCCATGAACGGCCCTTCTTTGAAGAAGTTTGAGGACGAGGTGGTCCCCGGCGGCACCGTCTTTTTGAACAGTTCCATTATCAAGGAAAAGGTGGACCGGGAAGACCTGCGTGTTATCCAAGTCCCCTGCGACACCATTGCCAACGAGCTGGGCAACGGAAAGGTGGCCAACATGGTTATGCTAGGCGCCTATATCGCCGCCACCGGCGCCCTGAAGGCGGATACTCTGCGGGAGATGATCCGGCAGATGTTCACTGGGCCTAAGGCCAAGCTGGTGGACCTGAACATGACCGCTTTGGCCAGGGGCATGGAGTGCGTCTGAACTGCGAAAATCGAAGAGAGGAGCGGGACCTCTGATGAGGTCCCGCTCCTCTTTTAATGTTAGGGGAGGGAGGGCTTAGAACTTGTCGTACAGGGCGCGAATCAGGATGATGGCCTCCTCCACGGTGGTGTTGGCCACAGGAGCGACGCCGTCGCCCTTGCCGCTCATCAGACCATTATTGGTCAGCTTGGCCACAGCGGGCTTGGCCCAGTCGGCAATCTGGTCCACATCGTTGAACCGGCTGGCATCCACCTGGGTGCTGGTGTCGGTCAGGGTGGTAGAGTCATTGGCCTGGTCCACATACTCAATGACCTTGTTCAGCATGACACAGATCTCCTGGCGGGTGATTTTATCGCTGGGGGCGAAGATACCCTCGCCCTTGCCGGAGGTGACGCCAGCGGCCACAGCCTTCAGTACCATGGGATCGCTGGTGTCGGTGAAGGACTGGGTAGAGGGGGTGATCTCCTTGCCGGTGGCCTCTTCAATCAGGTTGACAGCCAGCTCGGCAAACTGCAGGCGGGTGATCTGGTCCTGATACAGGCCCTCGGTGCGGTCGGTGATTAGCTTCTTGTCCTTAGCGTCGGCGATGAGCTCGGCAGCCCAGGCGGAGGGCTGTTGTGTGCCGGGCGTGGGGTCGGCAGGCTGGGTGGAGGTGCCGGGTACATTCAGGGTGTAGGTCTTGCTGGAGCGGGAGAACTGGCCGCCGCTGGCCTCTGCCTTGACGGTGTGGCTGCCGCCGCCCAGAGCGGCCAGGTCGAGCTCATAGTAGTAAGGGGCCTGGGTGCTGGTGTGGACCAGCTTATCGTCCACATAGTATTTGACTGTGTTGGTCTTCTTGCCGGGGAAGCTGACATAGGAGGCCAGCTTCAGTGTGCTGTCGCCAGCGGAAAGGGCGGTCTTGTCCAGCGTTTCCCAGCCGGTGGCGGAGCCGTCCACCTCATCCAGATAGGCGCCGTTGTTGCGGATGGCGTTCTGATAGGTGGAGGACACGGAGGAATTGCCGTTGAGCATATACTTAAATCCGCTGTCGGGGTCGGCGTTGAAGTAGAACACAGCCTTTACCTGGGGATAGACCATGTTGATATAGGAATAGAACCAGTTAAGCTGCTCCACGGCGAAGGAGGTCAGGTCGGTGCCGGAGCTGTTGCGATAGGCAAAGCCGCACTCGCTGACCATAACGGGCTTGTTGTGGGCCACGGCCAGGTCGATGATGGGCTTGATGGTGACCATGGGGTCATGGTCATAGATGCCAAGGCCGTAGTAGGCGTCATTGCCGTAGCCGGTATAGTCAAAGCTGTAAGAGGAGGTGCCGCTGTAACCGGCATAGTTGGTGTTGTGATAGGTGGACATACCGACCCAATCCACATACTGGTCTCCGGGATAGAAATCGGCAATGGTCCGGTTCCGGTTGCTGATATTGTCCGGGGAGAAAACCATCTGGATGTTGCTGTACCGGCTGGCGGCGTCGGCCACCTTGCGGAAGGCCTGGATATAGGTAGCGGGGTCACAGTCGGACCAGTTGTTCATCTCGGCGCCCACCCGGAGCAGGACAGTGGCATCCAAGCTGCCCAGAGCCCGTAAGCTTTCCTCAATATAGCTGTCAGCGGACAGAACGGCCTGGGCTCCGGCGGTGCCCTCAGGGCTGAAGTTCCAGGCAAACTCGATGACGCCGCCGTTTGCCGCCTCCCGGAAAGCGGGCGAGCAGTCCATGTAGTAGTCGATCCAGTAGTCCACAGAGTAGCTGTCACCGAAGGTGACATAGATCAGAGAGGCGGAGCCGCCGGTGGTGGAGCTGTCCGCCGGGGTGCCATACCAGGTCCCGGTCTTGGGGCCTACCGCATAGGGGGAGGCGCTGTCGTCGCTCTGGGCGTAGATGGTGACATTCTGGGCGGCTTTCAGGTAAGCCATCCGAGCGTCCACGTTGAGCAAGGTATCCTTGTAACTGCGAATGTTCTGGTCCAGCCAGCTGGCAAAGGTGCGCTGCCGTTCCAGCCACAGGATAGCGCCATCGATGTCGCCCTTCATCTCACAGGCCCAGGAGGCCCGGCCAGCCTTGGGCTCTAGGTTGTAGCACACATCCTCGCCCAGGCCCAGGGGCATCAGCAGGTCATAAGTCTGCTGGGCTACGGAGATGACTTGCTCAGGGCTCTTGGCAGCCACAGCCTCATCCCAGGCGGAGTGGAGCTTCCAATAGGCGGAAGGGTAGGTGAAGGCAGAGGCGGTGAAGCACATGCCCGTCACCATGACTGCCGCCAGAGCGGCGGACAGCAGTCTGCGCATGTTTTTTTTCATCTAAAATTCCTCCCTTATCCATTTTTACCGCGCGCAAGGCGGCGCAGATATACTTAAATTATAATGTAAAAAATATTTTTAGACAATAGGGCTGGCCGCATAGGGAGAAAATCCTCCCTATTGCGGAAGAAAAACACGGGGATCGGATTGTGAACTTTTCGTGAAAAGGCTGGACAGAAAAGCTGGGTTGGATTATGATATATTCTGCTACAAAATGGAGTTTTACCACGTATTTTCTCCAAAAGAGGGAAAATACAGGGAGGTTAGTCAATGCGAGGTTCCTTTTTCGGGGGAGTACACCCCGTTACAAGAAAAGAGCTTACCCGCCGCAAGCACCTGACCCAGCTGGACCGGCCGCCGGAGCAGGTGGCTATCCCGCTGCGTATGAGTGCCGGAGAGGAATCTGTCCCTCTGGTCAAGCCTGGGGACCTGGTGGAAGTGGGACAGCCAATCGCCGGCCCGGGACCGGGCGGCGCGGCTGTCCATGCCAGCGTATCCGGCCGGGTTTCGGCGATCCGGGAACAGCCCCACCCCTGGGGCGGACAGTCGGTGGCGGTGGTGATCCGTAACGACGGACAGGATACCCCCTGGTCTGGCCGGCCAGAGCCGGTCATTTTGGAGGAGGTCACGCTAGATCTGCTGCTGGACCGGGTGCGGGAGGCTGGCGTCGTGGGCATGGGGGGCGGCGCGGCCCCCACAGTCCAAAAGCTGGAACAGGCGGCCGGAAAAGTGGACACTGTGATCATCAATGGGGCGGAGTGCGAGCCCTATGTCACCGCGGATCACCGGCTGCTGCTGGAGCGCAGTGACCAGATCTTACAGGTCACTCAGGTCCTGGCCCGCTGCCTGGGGGCCCATCGGGCGGTGGTGGTTACCGAGGGTGACAAGCTTAACGCCGCCGAAGTCATTGAGCGCCGCCTTCGAAAACGGGGCGGAAAAGTGGAACTACGTACCCTTCGGACCCGCTATCCCCTGGGGGGAGAGAAGCAGATCATCCAGACCGTCACCGGTCGCGAGGTCCCACTGGGGAAGGCGGCCTGGGAGGAGAAATGTCTGGTGCTGAATGTGGCCACGGTCTTTGCCATTCAGGAGGCCCTGGTGAAAGGAAAGGCCCTGACCCACCGGGCTGTGACGGTCACCGGTGGAGCGGTGGTCCGGCCCCGGAATCTCTGGGTGCCGATCGGCACACCGCTGCGCGTTCTGCTGGAGTCCGCGGGGGGGTTGCGGGAGCGGCCTGAGCTGATCCTTACCGGCGGCCCTATGATGGGGGTAGCCCAAGAGGACCTGGAGGCCCCCGTTGTAAAAAATACCAACTGCGTCGTCTGTCTGACGCAGGAGGAGCGAAGACGGGCTGGGCCAGAAGGGGTATGTATCCGCTGTGGGAAATGCGTGGCCGCCTGCCCCATGCACCTGGCGCCTATGTTTATTGCCCGTGCCCTCCGTCAGCGGGAGTGGAGGCAGCTGGACCGCCTCCATGTAGAGGACTGTATCTCCTGCGGCTGCTGCTCCTATATCTGCCCGGCCCAGATCCCGCTGGTGGATCTGGTACGACAGGCGGCGGAGCACGTGGGAAAGGGGGTGGACAGCCATGGGGCCTGATTTGATGCCGGTCCGGCGGATGTCCCCCCAACTGCGGCAGCCGGCCAATACGCGGGCCATGATGGTGGATGTGATGGTGGCTCTGGTGCCGGCGCTGGCTATGGGAGTCTTTATGTTTGGCGTCCGGGTGCTGGTGCTGGCTGCGATCTCTGTGGCCTCCTGTGTCCTGTTTGAGTTTCTGTACCGCCGGATGGTGGGGGAAAGCGACTCCGTCCGGGATCTGTCCGCCTGTGTCACCGGGCTGCTGCTGGCCATGAGCCTGCCGGCCACCGCCTCTTACTGGGTGCCAGTGCTGGGCGGGGCCTTCGCCATTGTGGTGGTCAAACAGTTTTACGGCGGCCTGGGCAAGAACTTTATGAACCCGGCCCTGGGGGGACGGATGCTGCTGGCCACCTTCCCCATGCTGATGACCAACTGGTCGGAGGCTATGGACCGCCTCCCCCTGCTGGGAGTGGACGCGGTGTCTGCCGCCACGCCTATGTCTTACCTCCACCAAGGAGTCCTGCCTCCTCAGGAGCTGTCCCAGCTTCTGCTGGGCCAAAGGGGGGGCTGCATGGGAGAGGTATCCGCCTTTATGCTGCTGCTGGGGGGTGGCTATCTGTTGCTGCGGCAGGTCATATCCCCCCGTATCCCTCTGGCCTATTTGGGAACAGTCGCCCTGCTTACCTTTTTGTTTCCACAGGGAAACGACCCGGTCGCCTGGATGCTGGCCCAGTTGTGCGGCGGCGGCCTTCTGTTGGGCGCCTTCTTCTTCGCCACCGACCCGGTTACGTCTCCGGTGACACCCAGGGGGCAGCTGATGTTTGGCGTGGGGTGTGGTCTGCTTACCGTGTTGCTGCGCTACCACAGCTCCTACCCCGAGGGGGTGGGCTGGGCTATTCTGACTATGAACTGCTGCGTCTGGCTGCTGGACCGGGCGGGGATGCCCAGGCGTTTTGGAGAAAAGAATCTGGCCGCGGTCCAAAGCTGGCTGGGTCGGTTCCGGGCCCATATGTCTGATATCAAATTTGTCAAACCTCAATTCTCCCTGTTCACCAAGGCGCTGCAGGAGGGCAAGATGCCCGGTGAGGCCCATCTGGACCAGATTCGGTCCCAAGCTGTCATCCTAAGCCGCCTGGGGGTGGTGGTGCTTGCTGTGGGTGTGATGATTTTCGGTGTGCACCGCTATACAGACCTGGATACTGTCCGGGCGCAAAATAGGGAACAGAGAGAACTGCTGGCCCAAGTTATGCCTCAGGCTTCCTTCAGTTCGGAAACACCCTATCGGGCCGCCGGCGCTCTCAGTATCCTGGGTGGGTACAGCGGGGAGAATGAACTGCTTGGCTATTGCGTGGAGGTCCAGTCTCAGGGCTTCGGCGGCCCCATCACTATGGTGGTGGGAGTGGATCTGGACGGCAAGGTTACCGGCGTGGCCGTCACCGACCACCGGGAGAACCGGGATACTGGAGCCAAAGCCCTGACCCCTGCCGCCCTCAGCCGATATGTTGGGAAGGCGGGTACCATCCGTGCCTCGGGCAGCAACTCAGTGGACGCGGTCAGCGGCGCGACCGCAACCTCACACGCGATTACCGCCGGAGTCAACCGGGCACTGGCCATCGTGGCTAATCTGGATACAGAAGGAGCGGACATCTACTATGAAGACAGTGAAGCGGGTTGAGTGGTCCGCTCTGGAGAGAGGGGGCGTGGCCCTGTGGCCTCTATTTTGGAACTAGCGGGGGTGGCGTTGGCCGCCCTGCTGTCCGAAAACTTTGTGCTGGTCAGCTGTATGGGCATTGGCACCAGGACCGAGGCATTCCGAGACCCAATGGACGCGGTGCGTACCGGATATTGCCTGACCGCGGTCATGGTACTGGGGGCCCTGTGCGCCTGGCTTATCGACTTTTTCCTGCTGGGGCGGTTCGGCTGGCAGCATTACCGGCTGCTGGTCCTGGCACTCCTCATTCCAGGGCTGGTCGCCGGACTGAGAAAATTTCTGAAGGTATGTATCCCGGAGCTGTCCCGCCGGATTGACGGACAACTGAAATCAGTGGCCACCAACTGTGCCGCCCTGGGTTCAGCCCTGCTGATCTCACAGCGCAGTTACAGCCTGCCCGCCGCGCTGATATTCGCTCTGTGCGGAGGAATCGGCGCTACTGTGGCACTGGCCAGCTTTGCCGGTCTGCAAAACGAGGTGGACTTGGAGAGCTGTCCCAGATCCTTCCGGGGAATACCCATTCAACTCATTACGGCCGGGCTGATGGCCATGGCCCTTGTGGGCTACTATGGTCTGCACCTGGACTGAGAGCTTGAAAAGATACAAAGAGAGGCCCGGAGCCAACGGCTCCGGGCCTCCCTTTGTCTTTGAAAAAACTGTTCAGCGGACCTGGCCCAGCTTAAAGGAAGCGCACTCAGTACCCTCGCACTTGGTGGGGGTGCAGTCGCAGCAGCCCACCTTAATGGAATCCAGAGAACAGCAGTTCTGGGGAGCATTGTGGTAGGCGCAGGAGCTTACAGTGCACTTGATGCTGGTGTTGCAGGACTTCTTATCCATATTAAAACCTCCCTTACTGTGGATGGCCTTAGTATGGATTGCCGGGGCAGGATTATTCTTTATCAGAACGATTCTTTTTCGATTTTTTTAAAAGTTTTGGGGTCCAAGGCTCCTGATCCTCGGGCTGAATATCCACAACCTGAGGGATAAACCGCCGGGCAAAGCGGCCTTTCCCACGGCTCTTGACATAGAAATAACCGATAAAGGAGAAAACCACCGCCCCAATAAAGTTCACGAACAGGTCCTTCATGGTGTCCAGGATCCCCACATCCAGATAGCCGCCCAGGCCGAGGGAGATCTCCTCCCCACTGCCTGTGACCACGATAACGTCGGCAATGTCCCGGATGATAGTGGGGGTATTGCCCCCGGTGGGGTCCAGCATGACCGAGGAGATGGAGTGGATCACCGCGTCCTTCTGCATATCCAACAGGAAAAACTGGTCCATGGCGCACTCGAAAAACTCCCACAGGACCCCGATGGTCATGGAGAAGCAGAAAGCGACAATGGCCATGAAGGCAGGAGAGAGGGACAGAGAAAACCGTTCTGTCCGGTTCAGCATATCTACCAACGCAAAGCCGATAGCGGCGCAGAGGAAGCCGTTGAGGGTGTGGAGGATGGTGTCCCACCCCCGGAAAGTGGTGTAGTAGGACTGGATTTCCCCCAAAATCTCGGCGGCAAAAATAAAAAGCAGGATGATGATTTCCATGGTGTTGGGCAAATCGATCTTTAGTGCCCGCTCGAAGATGGTAGGCAGCAGAAACAGAATGAGGGTCAGGCCGCAGAGGAACACATTTTCGTAGTTGCCATTAAAAAATTGGGCTACGGCTATGATGATGACCAGAAAGCGCAGCAGAACATAGACCATGGCTACCGTCCGCTTCCGCAGCAGGGCGGAGTTGGCGGAGGATAGCAGGTCCCGTATCTTATGTTTTGCCAAGATGGCCGACCTCCTTGATAATAAGTTTATATAAAAGAGAGTATAGTATGTCCGCGCTGGAAAGTCAAGAAATGGGTAGGCGTTCCTCCTCCTCTCTGCTCCCCTGAAAACAACACGCCCGGTTCAGGAAAGAAAATATCGTTCATCTGTCAAACCGCCGCCCTGCTGGCATAGAATGGGAAGTGGAGGTGATCTTACATGGATCTGCGTAACCAGACCATCACCGTGGGCGAGCTGTTGGACGACCCCAAGTCCAGGGCGGTCTTCCAGCGGCGGTTTGGAAAATTGATGAAACATCCCATGGTGGGGGCCGCCCGGTCCCTGACGCTGCGCCAGCTGTCCGAGATGGCGGCGGTCTATCTGCCTCAGAAGACCATCCAGGATACCCTGCGGGAACTGAGTCAGATCTAGCGCCCAAGCCAGCCGCCTTTTGGCGGAAGTGACCCGAATCCGGGGGAAAAGAAAGATGGTTTTCTTCCATGTAACGGGTTGTCAGCGGCAGGAATTTGGGATAAAATAGAACATCATGAAAAAGAGGGGGGGACGGCCATGGATATCACACGTCAGCAGCGCCATGGCGTCCTTTTTTATGCCTGCATGGACCCTGCCTGGCGGGGGGCGGCCCACGGGTTTTCTACTCGGCTGGGTGGGATATCCCCCGCCCCATGGGACAGCCTGGATCTGGGGGCTAACCGGGGGGATCACCCGGCCAATGTCCGGGAGAATTTTGTCCGCTTCTGCGCTGCGGTCGGTACGGATGCCCGGAGCCTGGTGAAAAATCATCAGGTCCACAGCGATCTTGTCCGCCCTGTGACACGGGCTGATATCCAGTCCGACCCAGCCGCCCCCGGCGTCTATGAGGCGGACGGCCTGGTCACTGACGAGCCTGGTGTCTGCCTGACCATCTTTTCTGGAGACTGCATCCCTGTGCTGCTCTATGACCCGGTCCGCCGCTGCATAGCCGCTGCCCATGCGGGCTGGCGGGGCACCGCCCTGGGGATCGCCGCTCGGGCAGCGGAAAAAATGTGCGGCGACTACGGCTGCCGCCCAGCGGATATCCTGGCCGCCATTGGGCCGGGGATTGGCCCCTGCTGCTTTGAGACCCATGTGGACGTGCCCGATGGACTGCGCGGCGGCCTGGGAGTGGAAGCCGACCCCTTTATTCACCCCCTGTCACGGGCGGGGAAGTACCAGGTGGACCTGAAGGGGGCAAACCGCCGCTGGCTGGAGCTGGCCGGCCTGGACCCGGACCATATCTCCGTCTGTGACGCCTGTACCGCCTGCCGCCTGGACATCTTCTGGTCCCACCGGGTCCAGGGGAATGCCAGGGGCAGCATGGCGGCTATGATCCAGCTTCTCCCCACCCCGTGATGGGAAGAAGATACCTCTATCTTTGCCCTGTGAAAGGTTAGTGTATGAAACGATTTTGCGCCTGCCTTCTCTCCGCCGCCCTGCTCCTCTCCCTATCCGCCTGCGGCGGGGAAGGAGAGGCCAGTTCTTCTGACAGCTCCGTGGATACCAGCCAGGAGGAGGTCCGGGAGCCGGAAACGGCGACCCTGACCCTGGCGTTCTATCCTCAGCAGAGCCTGCATCCGGCGCTGTCCGCCAACCGGGCCAACCTGACATTAGCGCCCCTGCTGTACGAGGGACTGTTCGCCGTGGACGGCTCCTTCACGGCCCAGCCGGTGCTGTGCGAGAGCTATACAGTCAGCCCGGACAAGCTGACTTGGACCTTTACCCTTCGCGGTGGAGTTACCTTTTCCGATGGCACTTCTCTAACGGGAGAGGTGGCGGCCGCCGCCCTGGAATTGGCCAGAGGGGAGGGCTCCCGTTACAGCGGCCGGCTGTCCCATGTCACCTCAATCACCGCTGGGGAGGGGACGGTGACAGTCACACTGGACGAACCAAACGGCTCACTCCCCCTGCTGCTGGACATCCCGCTGGCCCTGGGGGCAGGGGAGCGCCCTGTGGGAACCGGCCCATACCTTTTGTCGGAAAACGGGGAGGAGGCGGAGCTAACCGCACGGGAGAACTGGTGGCAGGCCAGACAGATGCCTGCTGATACGATCTCCCTGAAGATTATGAACAAGAGTGACGAGATGATTTTCGCCTTTGACGCTGGGGATATCTCCCTGGTGGAAGTAGATTTGATGGGGACCAACTCCCTGGGCTACTCTGGCAGCTATGAGACCTGGGATTACAGCACCACGTCCATGATCTACCTGGGCTTCCATACCAGGGCCGGCCTGTGCCAGTCGGCGGAGGTGCGCAAGGCTCTGGGGCGTGGAGTAGACCGGGAGTCCATCGCCCGCATTACCTACGCTACCCACGCGGTCCCCTCCGCCCTGCCTGTTCACCCGGACAGCCCCATGTACGACCGATGGATTGCCTCCCAACTGTCCTACGACCCGGAGGCCCTGGTGAATGAGCTGGAGGCGTTGGGCGCGGCTGGCCGGGAGCTGGTACTGTTGGTCAACACCGAGAATATGGCCAAGGCATCTGCTGCCCAGTGGATCGCCGACCAGCTGGAGTCGGCGGGGATGAAGGTCCGTGTGGACAACCTGCCCTTTGAGGAATATATCTCCGCACTGGAGGCGGGACGGTTCGACCTGTATCTGGGGGAGGTGGCGCTCACCGCCGATTTTGACCTGTCCGCGTTGCTTGCCTCGGATGGCGCGCTGAACTACGGCCGCTGGCAGGATGAACAGACCGACCAACTGCTGGCTGCTCTGGCCGCCGCGCCTATGGACAGCAGGGAGGAGGCCGCTTCCGCCCTGTACGCCTATCTGGGGCAGCGGGTCCCGCTGGTGCCAGTGTGCTTTAAAAACAACTCCGTTTTGACGAAGTGGGGAAAACTGTCCGGCCTGTCCCCGGTGCGTGGAAACCTGTTTTACGACCTGGAGAACTGGGTTATCTCCTAGAAAGCTGCTGTTATATCCAGGGCGCGGGCTGGCGCCCTTTCATCGAAAGAAAGATAGGTGGAGGAAGAAAAATGAGTGTTTACCGCTGTTATTCCGTAAAAAAGCCCGGCTTTGATGTAGAGGCCAGGGGCTTGTGCAGGGCGCTCCAAGAGCAACTGGGTGTCCAGGGCCTAAAATCGGTGACCATTTTGAACCGGTATGACGCCGACCAAATCAGTCAGGATGTCTATGACCAGGCCAAGAGTATCGTGTTTTCCGAGCCCCAGGTGGATGCGGTGTACGACGAGACCTTTCCTGTCCCCGGCCACCCCCACTCCATCCTGGCGGTGGAGGCCCTGCCGGGCCAGTTTGACCAGCGGGCCGACTCCGCCGCCCAGTGCATCCAGCTCATGGCCGGTGTGGACCGCCCTCTGATCGCCTACGCCAAGGTGTATCTGCTGGAGGGGGAGCTGTCAGACAGCGACCTGGAACAGATCCGGGGATACTTGATCAACCCGGTGGAGAGCCGCCAGGCCGCCATGGACAAGCCGGAAACCCTGGTCCGCACCCACGAGGCCCCCGACCATGTGGCTGTGCTGGAGGGGTTCACCGCTCTGGACGAGGGGGGGCTGTCCGACCTGCTGTCCCAGTTAGGGCTGGCTATGGACCTGGATGACTTGAAATTCCTCCAGGCATATTTCCGGGACCAGGAGAAGCGGGACCCCACCATAACCGAAGTGCGGGTAGTGGATACCTACTGGTCTGACCACTGCCGCCACACCACCTTCTCCACCCATCTGGACGAGGTAGAGATCAGCGATCCCGATGTGAAGGATGCCTATGAGCGATATCTGGCCGCGCGGGTGGAGGTCTATGGGGAGGAGAAGGCCGCCAAGCGGCCCCAGACCCTGATGGACATCGCCACCATCGGCACCAAGACCCTGAAAAAGCGGGGCCTGCTCCCCGAGCTGGACGAGAGCGAGGAGATCAACGCCTGCTCCATCCACGTCCCGGCCAAGGTAGATGGCAAAGAGCAGGATTGGCTGCTGATGTTCAAAAACGAGACACACAACCATCCCACAGAGATCGAACCCTTCGGCGGCGCGGCCACCTGTATCGGCGGCTGTATCCGGGACCCCCTGTCCGGCCGGGTGTATGTCCACCAGGCCATGCGCTTCACCGGCGGAGGAGATCCAAGAGTCCCCTTTGAGCAGACGCTGGAGGGCAAGCTGCCCCAGCGGAAGCTGGCTCAGACCGCGGCGGCGGGCTACTCCTCCTACGGCAACCAGATCGGCCTGGCTACCGGCCATGTGGCTGAGGTGTACCACGATGGCTATATCGCCAAGCGTCTGGAGTGCGGCGCGGTTGTCGGCGCGGCCCCTGCGGAGAACGTCCGCCGGGAGCGGCCCGCCCCCGGGGACGTGGTCATCCTCCTGGGCGGAAGGACCGGCCGGGACGGCATCGGCGGGGCCACCGGCTCCTCCAAGAGCCACAACAAGAAGTCCCTGACCACGATGGCCTCCGAGGTCCAGAAGGGCAACGCCCCTGAGGAGCGGAAGATCCAGCGCCTGTTTCGGAACGGTGAGGTGACCCGCCTCATCAAGCGGTGCAACGACTTCGGCGCCGGCGGCGTGTCCGTGGCCATCGGTGAGCTGGCCGACGGCCTGAAGATCGACCTGGACGCGGTACGAAAGAAGTACGAGGGCCTGGACGGCACCGAGCTGGCCATCTCCGAGAGCCAGGAGCGCATGGCTGTGGTGGTGGCCCCGGAGGACGCGGCCAGATTTATCTCCGCCGCCGAGGCAGAAAATCTGGAGGCTTATCAGGTGGCCGTGGTCACCGAGAGCCCCCGGATGGTCATGCACTGGAAGGGCCAGACCGTGGCCGACCTGTCCCGTGAATTTTTGAATACCAACGGCGCGGTGAAGCACGCCAGCGTGTCTATTCCCCGCAAGAGCGATTTGGGCAGCCTTGTTGTGGACCCCGATGGAGCTTGGTTTGGGGAACATAAACGGGAGCATGTACCCTTCCACAGCCTGCGGGAGATGGCCTCCAGTCTGAAATGCGCCTCTCGCCGCGGTTTAACGGAGCGGTTCGACGGCTCCATCGGGGCGGGTAGTGTCCTGATGCCCTTCGGCGGAAAAAATCAGCGCACCCCCGCCCAGGCGATGGCCGCCCTGTTCCCCGTCCTGCCCGGTCAGGAGACCGACCAGGCCAGCGTCATGGCCTGGGGCTTCGACCCAGATCAGATGATGGAAGATCCCTTCCAGGGCGCTTACAACTCCGTAACCGTATCTCTGGCCAAAGTAGTAGCTGCCGGCGGAGACTATAAAAAAGCCTACCTGACTTTTCAGGAGTTCTTTGAGAAGCTCCGGGACGAGCCCCGGCGCTGGGGTAAGCCCTTTGCCGCCCTGTTGGGCGCTCTGAAGGCTCAACTGGACTTCGGCCGGGCTGCTATCGGCGGCAAAGATTCCATGTCCGGCTCCTTCCTGGACAAGGATGTGCCCCCCACTCTCATCTCTTTCGCCATCGCTCCGGTGAAGGCGGGGGAGGTGCTCTCCCCCGAGTTCAAGGAGGCGGGCCATCGGGTCTATCTCTTCCGTCCTTCGGACTGGCCCCGATTCCACAACCTATGTCAGAAAGGACTGGTTCGTTCCGCCTATGCGGTGGAGAGCTGTGTGGCCGAAGCTGTGATGAAGATGGCTTTTGGCAACGGGATTGGCTTCCAGGCTGCCGCTGCGGTCCACGGACCGGAGATGTGGTATGTTCCAATGCCTGGTTGGATTGTGGCCGAAGTGGATACAGATTTGGCACGGACTTTCCTCCTGGGCTTCACCGTGGATGTTGCGTCTGTTGATCTGGGCGGTGGTGACCGTGCCCCCATCCAGGAGCTGCTTTCCCTCAATGAGGGCGTGCTGGAGAAAGTTTACCCCACCAAGGCGGGCACCACCGAGACCGTCGCCCCCATCTCCTGGGACAAGCCCTCCGTGGCCGTGTGCAGGCACAAGTCGGCCCATCCGAAGGCAGTCATCCCCGTGTTCCCCGGCACCAACTGCGAGTACGATACCGCTCAGGCCTGCCTCCGGGCGGGCATCGAGCCGGAGATCGTGGTAGTTCGCAACCTGACCACCGATTTCCTTACCCAGTCTGCTCAGGCGCTGGAGAAGGCCATCCGCTCGGCCCAGATGATGGTTATCCCCGGCGGCTTCTCCGGCGGCGACGAGCCAGAGGGCTCCGGTAAGTTCATCGCCTCCTTCCTCCGTTCCCCCGCCCTGGCGGAGGCCATCATGGACCTGCTGAAACACCGGGACGGCCTGATGCTTGGTATCTGCAACGGCTTTCAGGCTCTGGTGAAGCTGGGACTGGTCCCCTACGGCGAGATCCGGGATATGGATGAAAACTGTCCCACCCTGACCTATAACCTGATTGGCCGGCACCAGAGCCGGTATGTCACCACACGGGTCTCCTCGGTCCAGTCCCCCTGGATGCTCAAGAGCAAGGTGGGCGATCTGCATACCCTGCCCATCTCCCACGGCGAGGG
This sequence comes from Flintibacter sp. P01028, assembly GCF_041925235.1. Lineage (NCBI taxonomy): Bacteria > Bacillati > Bacillota > Clostridia > Eubacteriales > Flintibacter > Flintibacter sp. P01028. The sequence goes on along the minus strand of NZ_JBHEVC010000003.1, from coordinate 303,131 downwards.
CCGCTTTGTAGCGCCGCCCAAGGTCATTGCCGACTTGATCGGCCGGGGCCAGGTGGCTACCCAGTATGTGGACCTGAACGGAAATCCCGCTATGGATATCAATGTGAACCCCAACGGTTCTCTGGAGGCCATTGAAGGCATCTTTTCCCCTGACGGCCGGGTGTTCGGCAAGATGGGGCATCTGGAGCGCCGTGGCCCCTATGTGGGCCGGAATATCCCCGGAAACAAGCATCAACCCCTCTTTGAGTCGGGTGCGGAGTATTTCAAATAACGCATGGCAAAGGCGGCCCCCACGGGCCGCCTCCATTTTTATCTTTTTTTAATCCGAACATAGGGGAGTTTTTAAGAATAGCATGGTAGGATAGCACTGTAAAACACAGGGAGGGATCCTCTATGATCAAACTCTTAACGCTTTCGCTGCTGTGCCTCTTTTTGATTCCAGTGATTTTAGTAGCCCTGCTGCTGTTTAGCATCCCCTTTGCCATCGTCATGGCTGTTTTGCCCTGGCTGTTGCGGATTGCGGCAATTATCCTGCTCCTCCGGGGCCTGATGGAGAGCCCCTTCCACTGGTCTGCTCTGGCGCCGGCCGGAGTAGCCTTTGCCCTGTCTGTCCTGCTGCGGTAGGCCGGGGGGAGATGCCTCCGGCCTGCTCAGGAAAAAACAGAGGAAAAAATGAAATTTCCTGTTGACAAAGGCTGGCAAATCGGATATACTAACTCTTGCCCTGCGTAAGGGAAAAACATGGCGGCATAGCTCAGGTGGCTAGAGCATACGGTTCATACCCGTAGTGTCCCCGGTTCAAATCCAGGTGCCGCTACCATATCAATTACGGGAGTTCTCCCGTTCCCATATAAAAACGGCCCGGTGGTCAAGCGGTTAAGACTCCGCCCTTTCACGGCGGCAACACGGGTTCGAGTCCCGTCCGGGTCACCACCTTATTTATTGCCGTTTCCATATGGAGGCATAGCTCAGCCGGTAGAGCGTCCGCCTCACACGCGGAAGGTCACAGATTCGAGTTCTGTTGTCTCCACCAGGAAAAGACACCCATTCGGGTGTCTTTTCTTTTTTGATTTTTCCCCTTTATTAGCTCTGTGGATAACCTAGAGTGCCCTGTCGGTTGGCTTACTTGTGAATCAATATGACGCCAGATGAGAAATTTTGGGGCTGCAGCAGAAAAAAACTGTGGCACTTTAACGGTTTAAAGTCTTGACTTGCGCGGATGAGTGAACTATAATAATCCAGAACGCGAGTCGCGATCAAATTTATACCTTTTGTGTTGAGGAGGAAAAATCGTGGAAGGATCTACAAGCGGATTGATGCTGGTGCTGGCCAGCACGGTCCTGGTGATGCTGATCGGCTTTGGCATTGCCTTCTATTTCCAGCGCAGGACCAAAACAGCAGAGGACTGGGCCATGGGCGGACGAAGCCTGCCGTCTTATGTAATTGTCTTTACCCAGTTTGCCACCCTGGTAGGCGGCGGTGTGCTGGTGGGCCATGTGAGCATCGGCTTCAGTTATGGTATGGCTCCCTTGACTTACGGAATATGTGGCGCGGCTGGCTGTTTTATCATGGCCATCATCGCAGCTTGGCTTCGTGAGAATGAGTTTACCACTATTCCCGACATTTTTGAGAAAGTTTATGGCAAAAACCGCTTCCTTATGTTAGTGGGTGCCCTGATGGCCATGGTGGTCCCCTTTGGCTGGATCGCCTCTCAGGCCACCGCCTTTGCTAAACTATACACTTCCATAACCGGAATTGACAGCCGGATCCTTGTGGTGGGGATGATTGTAGTCAGTGTGTTGCTGACCCTTCCCTCCGGCTTTAAGGCTGTGGCCTGGACTGATTTTGTGTTTGGCGTGCTGATGCTGGCTTTGTGTCTCCTTACCGGCGTGCAGGCTCTGGATATGGCTGGCGGCTGGGAAAATATTGTGGCCAACCATCCCGCCCCTGAAACACTATCCCTTCCTGGAGGGCTGATGTCCGCTGGCTTCGCCACCACCGCACTGTGGTTCATCGCCGCCACCCCTGGCATGATGACCAACCAGATGACCCTTCAGCGGGTGTGCGCCGCAAACTCCGCAAAGAATGCCCGCCGTACTTTGATTGTAGGCGGTATCCTGATCGCTGGAATTGAGTTGTGGGTGGTGGTAGTAGGCAACGCCTGCCGAGTTCTCAATCCTGGCCTGGCCCCCGAGGATGCTAGCGGCTGGTTCCTGACCCAGATCCCTACCTGGGTGCTGGCTTTGTTCTCCGGCTTTATTGCTACTACTATTCTATCGACCACGGACAGCGCCCTTCAGTCTGTGTCCGTCAATCTGACCCAGGATATCTACAAACAGTTCATAAATCCCAACGCTGAGGACAAGAAGCTGCTGTCCGTGTCCCGAATCTGCACTGTGTTTGTGGCCGTGGCTGCCGTGGCCTTGGCCATCGTATTCCCACGGGTGTTGGATCTGATCGTCGCCTCTTATGCGTACTCAGCCTCCGGGCTGCTGGTGCCTATCTACTGCGGCTATGCTTTCCGAAATAAGAATTTCCTGACTCCGGCTAGCGGTGTCGCGGGCGTAGTGGGTGGAGTGATTGGCTGCGGTCTGGCCCAGGCGTTTGAAGCCTCTCTGCCTGCTGTCTTTGGGATTCAGTTGCCCTATGCCATTTATGGGATCTTGGCTTCCTTCCTCTGCCTGATTGTGGTGGCCCTGGCTACCAGGAAGTCCAAATAAGAATATTTCTGGGGCGCTTGAAGAACAGGAAAAAAAGTGATAAAATTTGAAACCAAGACAGAATGACTGTCGGCGGCGGGCCGTGCTCGCCGCCGACAAGATTACCGAAATAAGGAGGAGTTTATGATGAATACCATTCTGTTAAAGGAATCTGAGATCAAAAAGCTGGTCTCCATGCGGGACATTATTGAGATAGTGGACAAGACCTTCGTGGACTTGGGGGAGGGCAAGACGATCAATCCTACGAAGCTGAACCTGAACCTAGGGGACAGCGAGCCTACCAACCTGCCCTATAAGGCATCCCTCAATGCCATGCCCGCCTATATTGCCTGGCAGGATATGGCTGGCCAGAAGTGGGCCGGTGGCTGGGGCAAGGGCCGTCGTGAGATCGGCCGCCCCTTTATCAACGCCCTGATCATGCTGGTTCATCCCAACTACGGCGACTTCCTGGCCGTGATGGATGGCGCTTGGATTACCAATATGCGCACCGGTGCCCAGACCGCCGTTATCCTGCGCTATCTGTTGAAGGATAAGAAGGATATTACCGTTGGCCTGTATGGCGCCGGTGTCCAGGGCCGTACACAGACCGAGGCCCTGACCGCTATCTTTAATGTCCAAAAGCTGTATGTTTATGACCCCGTGCCCGCTGCCGCCGCCAAGTTTAAAGAGGACATGAAGGACTATGTCCAGGGCGAAATCATCGTGGTGGATCACCCCCAGAAAGCGGCCAAGGCGGATGCGGTCATTACTGTTACTCCTGCTACTCAGGCATTCCTGAAGGGAGAGTGGCTGGAGAAGGGCACCGTCTATTTTGCCATGGGTTCCTACCAGGAATGTGACGACCAGGCGATTCTGGGTGCTGATAAGCTGATTTGTGACCATGTGGGACAGTGTCTCCACCGCGGCAATCTAAAGCATTTGGCTGAAGAGGGTAAGATTACGGAGAATAGCGTGTACTGTACCGTGGGAGAACTGGCTGCCGGCATGAAGCAGGTGGGCGACGTGGCGGATCAGAAGCTGCTGGTGGTCCCCATCGGAATGGGCTGCCTGGATGTAGCTGTGGCTGGCATCGCCTACCGCAAGGCATTCTCCCTGGGTGTGGGGGAGACCTTCGCGTTTGACGAATAAGGAAGGCGGACTCCATGAAGCAAAATTTTGCGGTATTGGGTGCCGGCAACGGCGGACAAGTAATCTCCGCCTATTTGAAACTGTGTGGGAAACATGTGACCCTGTATGACCGCTTTCCTCAAGTCTTAGCGCCGATAAGAGCCAGAGGCGGCATTCAGCTAGAGGGAGTTTCCAAAACCGGTTTTGCCAAGCTGGATCAAATCTGTGAGGATGTGGCCCAGGCGGTAGACGGAGCGGAGATCATCTTTGTAGTACTGCCCGCTTTTGCCCATGCCTATGTGGCCCAGGAGCTGGCAGGCTGCTTGGTGGACGGCCAGACGGTCGTCGTTTGTCCCGGCGCGACCGGCGGCGCGTTAGAATTCCGGGCAATCTGGGACAGGGCCGGCTGTCGGTCCAAGGTCCGCCTGTGTGAGACGAACAGCTTGTTCTATGCTGCCCGGGCCCAGGATGCTGTAGCTACCATTTCCGGAGTGAAGGATGAGCTGTCTCTGGCGGCCCTGCCTGCACAGGATACTCAGGCTATCATTGACGATTTGTCTGATGTGTACCCACAGCTGATTCCCGCAGCCAATGTACTGGAAACCAGCCTAAACAACATGAATACGGTTGTCCACCCTCTGCCTGTTCTGCTCAACGCGGGCAGTATCGAACGAGGGGAAAAGTTCCGCCACTACTTTGACGGCATCACCCCCGCGGTGGGCGAGGTAGTGGAGCAGATGGACCGGGAGCGGGTAGCTGTGGGCAGGGCCTACGGGCTGGATATTCTCAGTCTGAGAGACGCTTATATCCACTACTACCATGTTCAGGCAGAAAAGATGTCAGACCTGTGTCATATGTCCCAGGCCCACGCCGATATTATGGCTCCTGGGGTGCTGGACTCCCGCCTGATCGTGGAGGATGTGCCCATGGGGCTGGTGCCCATCTCCGCCCTCGGCCGGGCAGCCGGGGTGCCCACCCCAATCATCGATTCGGTGATTACGCTGACGGGTGCGCTGGTCGGCCAGGATTTCTGGAAGTCCGGCCGGACGATGGAGTCACTAGGAATTGCCGGGTTGGACCGGGAACAGCTTATGGCGAAACTATAATATAAAAGGGCCTGTGGCGAAAAAGCCACAGGCCTTTTTATAAGATGGGACGTATCACAGCAGGGCGAGCTGTTTTAGCAGGAAAATCCACAGGAATAGGGTCAAGCTGCAGAGCAGAGAGGTAGTGACAATCAACTGGGCGGTCAACTGATGGTCGCTGTCGCAGGCCAGAGCCATAGGATAAGAGGTAGAGGCGGTGGGGGAGGCGATACAGACCAGTACAGTGCCTAGCGCCCCGCCCCGGAAGCCCATCAAAATGGCAGGAATCACCGCACAGGCTGGAGCAATGACCAAACGGACCAGCGCCCCAAAAAGGACAGGCTTCCAATTTGTCCGCAGCCCGCCCAGCCGGAAGGAGGCCCCTAGGGCGATCAGCGTAGTAACACTGCCTGCGTTGCCCAGACTGGCCACAGTGGTTTCCACGCAGGAGGGCAGCCGTACTTCCAGAAACAGACAGATCAGACCCATTAGGCAGGCCAGGATCAGCGGGTTGCGAAGGATGCTAGTCAATGTTTTCTTCAGATCTGCCCGCTCTCCACGGCAGGTTTCCAGTGTGATTACCGCCATCACATTGTACATGGGGACCATAATAGCAATGGCCATGGACAGCAGCGCTACCCCATTCCCATCCATCATTTGTTGGGCTAGGGACACTCCAACCACGGCGATGTTAGTGCGAAAAGAGTTCTGGATATAGGCGCCCCGGCGTCTGTGATCGGGCTCTGCCTTAGTATAGATTAAATAGCAGAGCAGGAACCAGCCCAGCAGCCACAGGGCTAGGTACAGAAGAAGGTCCGGCTGGATGGCTGTAGATAAGTCGGTGGAATAGATGTTGGAAAAAAGGAGGCAGGGAAGCAGGGCGTGGAAGCTGAGAGAACTGAGCTGGTCGAACATCCCTTCCGGTACTACTTTACTCAGCCGGATGAGAAGACCGGTGCATAGAGTGAGAAACATGGGGATGACACAGTTGACAGATACAATGAGATTTTCCAATTTCTATACCACCTTATCTAGTTCCCTTTTTGTCTATTGTAGCACAATCAGAAAAAAAGGGAAGAAAAAGATAGGCCAGTTCCACGGAACTGGCCTATCTGTCTTACGACCGGTTTTGCGCCTCTACCAGCCGGACGCCGCAGTATTGCTCCCGTAGCTTGGGCTTCTCGATCTTGCCGGTGGGATTCCGGGGAACGTCAGCGAAGATGAGCTTGCGGGGCCGCTTATATCGGGGGAGATCCATACAGTACTGGTTAATTTCGCTCTCGGTACAGGTCATGCCCTCTTTCAACTGGATGATGGCGGCGGCAATCTCACCCAGTCGGTGATCGGGTAGGCCAATCACAGCCACGTCGTGGACCTTGGGATAGGCGGACAGGAAGGCTTCGATTTGAACCGGGTACAGGTTCTCGCCGCCGGAGATGATCACATCCTTTTTCCGGTCTACCAGATAGATAAAGCCCTCCTCGTCCTGACGGGCCATATCCCCGGTGTGGAGCCAGCCGTTTTCCAGAACCTCGGCGGTGGCCTCCGGATTGTGGTAGTAGCACACCATAACGCCGGGTCCCTTGACACACAGCTCGCCTACATCACCCTGCTTCACCAGGGCATTCTGTTCGTCCACAATTTTTACCTTCCAGCCATAGCCGGGAACCCCGATGGCCCCCACTTTGTCCAGGTGATCCATGCCCAGATGGACACAGCCAGGGCCGGTGGACTCGGACAGGCCATAATTGGTATCGTACTTGTGGTGGGGAAAGTAGCGCATCCAGTGTTTGATGAGGGAGGGAGGGACTGGCTGGGCACCAATGTGCATGAGCCGCCACTGGGACAGATGGTAGTCCTCCAGCTCCAGGTCCCCTCGGTCTAGGGCGGCCAGGATGTCCTGACACCAGGGGACCAACAGCCAGACGATGGTGCACCGCTCAGAGGAGGCGGCCTCGAAGATAGCCTGTGGCGTGTTGCCTTTCAGCAGAACTGCCCGGCTTCCAGTGAACAGAGAACCAAACCAGTGCATCTTGGCGCCCGTGTGGTACAGGGGCGGGATGCACAGGAAAACATCCTCATGGGTGGTGGCGTGGTGGATGGCCTCCATCCGGGCGGACTGGATCAGGGCCTGGTGCTTGAGTAGGATAGCCTTGGGAAAGCCGGTAGTCCCGGAGGAGTAATAGATGGCGGCTTCGTCCTCGTCATCGATCAGCACCTTGGGAGCGACGCTGGAACAGTTGGCGGTGGCTCGGTGGTAGTCCTCGGCAAAGGAGGGGCAGGTGTCGCCCACGAAGAAAAGGAGCATCTGCCGGGATATCTTGGGCACAATGGCCTCCACTCGGCCGATGAACTCCGGCCCGAAGAACAGCACATCCACGTCAGCCAGCTTCAGGCAGTAGTCGATCTCGTCGGAGGTATAGCGGAAATTGAGAGGGACGGCCACCGCTCCGGCCTTTAAAACTCCGAAGTAAATGGGGAGCCACTCCAGGCAGTTCATCAGCAGGATAGCGACCTTCTGTCCTCTGCGGATGCCCCGACCCAGGAGCATATTGGCAACCCGGTTGGCTTTCTCGTCAAAGACGGACCAAGTGATCTCCCGGCGGTAGGGGACGGAGGAGGTGGGCTGGATCAACTCGTACTCCTTCCAGGTGACCCGCTGTTCCTCCTGGATCTCGGGGTTGATCTCTACCAGGGCGATTTCCTCACCGTATAGTTTGCTGTTGCGCTCCAACAGATCCGTGATAGGCATGGCGCTCATATCCTTTCCAAGGCCGGATTCGGCCAGGTGCTTTATTGATTTCAACCTTTAAACCGTTAAAGTATCATAACCCATTTGCGGCCTGTTGTCAAGAGGGAAACGCCAACGGGGATGGAGGCGAGGCTGTAATTGATAAAAGCGGCATTAGGTAGGCAGTCCTGTCCAGCCCCTGTACCCGGAAGTAAACAGGGAAAGTCGTTCAAAGAACAAAAATGGACTTGACAAATGATGCCAGAGGTGTATAATGCGAACCAATAAAGTGTGGACGGAAACAAAGTAGGGCGCGGGTCCGGCTGTACAGAGAGTTCCCGGTAGGTGTGAGGGGCACAGCTTCGCGTTTGAAATTTCATTTCCTGAGCTGTCCGAGGAAAGGCTTTGGGCTGAGTAGAGCGGATCGGGTCCTCCCGTTACAGAGGCTGGGTGTTGTTGGACACCCGATAAGACTGTCCCTATGGGGACGGTGAACAGAGGTGGTACCACGGGAGACGTTTCCCCGTCCTCTAGCGGCTTAGGCTGCTAGGGGGTTTTTTGTTTTTTAGTAGAATTTGGCCCCGTAAAAAGAGAAAGGCTCATTTACTTTTTTGCTTTTGTGTGCTACACTTTACACAAGTAAATTCTCCTGGAGGAGAAGAAACTTGGAAAAGGAGCGAAGACAATGGCGAAAGGGGAAAAGAAAGGCCGAAGCCTGGCCCTGTACGAAACTATTTTGAAGCTGAAGGATCTAGACGAGTGCTGCCGGTTTTTTGACGACCTGTGCACCCCGACCGAGCTGCGCAGCCTGGAGCAGCGGTTCGATGTGGCGGTCTACTTGCAGCAGGGGTTGGTCTATTTGGACATTCTGGAGAAAACCGGGGCCTCCAGTGCCACCATTAGCCGGGTCCGCCGGTCCATGCTGGACAACGGCGCCGGCGGTATTATGCGGGAGGTTATTCAGCGGGAAACTCTTCACAACAGGGGAAGCGACGAATAAATATTAGGAAAGCAGGGAAGAAACATGAAACAACTGATGCTGGGTAATGCCGCCGTTGCCCGTGGGCTTTATGAGGCCGGGTGCTGCGTGATCTCCAGCTACCCCGGTACCCCCAGTACTGAAATTACCGAGGAGGCCGCCAAGTTCGACGATATCTACTGTGAGTGGGCCCCCAACGAGAAAGTGGCTATGGAGGTGGCCTTCGGTGCCAGCCTGGCTGGGAAGCGGGCCTTCTGTGGCATGAAACATGTGGGGTTGAATGTGGCCGCTGACCCTCTATTTACTATGAGCTATACCGGCGTGAACGGCGGTATGGTTATCGGCGTGGCTGACGACGCGGGGATGCATTCCTCTCAAAATGAGCAGGATTCCCGCCGCCACGCCATTGCCGCCAAGGTGCCTATGCTGGAGCCCTCCGACTCCGCCGAAGCCCTGGCCTTCACCAGGCTGGCCTTTGCGCTGTCCGAGGAGTTCGACACCCCGGTGCTGCTGAAAATGTGTACCCGGGTGGCCCACTCCCAGTCTCTGGTGGAGTTGTCCGACCGGGAGGAGAGGCAGACCGTCCCCTATGAGAAGAACATCGCCAAATATGTGATGATGCCGGGCAACGCCATCCGCCGCCACCCCGCAGTGGAGGAGCGCACCGGCCGGCTGCGGGAGTGGGCGGAGACTGCTCCCATCAATCGGGTGGAGATGGGCGGTACCGGCCTGGGCATCATTACCTCCTCCACCAGCTACCAGTATGTGAAGGAGGTCTTTGGGGACAGCGTGTCCGTGCTGAAGCTGGGTATGGCCAACCCCCTGCCCGTCAGGCTGATCCGGGACTTCGCCGCCAAGGTGGACAAGCTGGTGGTGGTAGAGGAGCTGGACCCCATCATTGAGGAGCACTGCCGCACCCTGGGCCTGGAGGTGTCCGGCAAGGATGTACTGCCTATGGAGGGGGAGTTCTCCCAGAACCTGGTGGCCGCCCGGCTGGGCGGGACCGTACATAGCGGGAAGGCTCTGGACGACGCCATTCCGCCCCGGCCTCCGGTCATGTGCGCCGGCTGCCCCCACCGCGGGCTGTTCTACACCTTGAACAAAAACAAGTGCACCGTCCTTGGGGATATCGGCTGCTATACTCTGGGAGCGGTGGCCCCCCTGTCCGCCATGGATATGACTTTGTGTATGGGGGCCTCCATCTCCGCCATCCACGGCTTCAACAAGGCCCTGGGCACGGAGAGTGAGGGCAGGACGGTGGCCGTCATCGGCGATTCCACCTTTATGCACTCTGGAATGACCGGATTAGCTAACATCGCCTATAACCAGTCCAATTCTACCGTCATTATCCTGGATAACTCCATCACCGGCATGACTGGCCACCAGCAGAATCCCACTACCGGCTACAACATCAAGGGCGACCCCGCCGGCAAGATCGACCTGGAGGCCCTGTGCCGGGCCATGGGCTTCAACCGGGTGCGGGTGGTGGATCCCTATGACCTGAAGGCCACCGACCAAGCAGTGAAGGAGGAGCTGGCCGCGGACGAGCCCTCCGTCATCATCAGCCGCCGGCCCTGCGCCCTGCTGAAATACGTTAAGCACAAGGCACCGCTGAAGGTAAACACAGACAAGTGCATTGGCTGCAAGAGCTGTATGAAGATCGGCTGCCCCGCCATCTCCATGAAGGAGGGCAAGGCCCATGTGGACAACACGCTGTGCGTGGGCTGCGGCGTTTGTGAGCAGCTCTGCCCCGTGGGGGCCTTCGAGAGCACCGGCAAGGAGGGTTAAGGCATGGAAACCAAGAATATTATGATTGTGGGCGTAGGGGGACAGGGCTCCCTGTTAGCCAGCAAGCTGCTGGGCCACCTGCTGATGGAGCAGGGCTATGACGTGAAGGTGTCCGAGGTCCACGGCATGTCCCAGCGGGGCGGAAGCGTGGTTACCTATGTGCGCTACGGGGAAAAGGTGTGCTCCCCCGTCATTGACAAGGGAGAAGCGGACTATATCGTGTCCTTCGAGCTGCTGGAGGCCGCCCGCTGGCTGGCCTACCTGAAGCCAGATGGACAGATTGTCACCTCTACCCAGCAGATCGATCCTATGCCCGTCATCACCGGCGCGGCCCAGTACCCCGAAAATTTGGTGGAGAAGATGAAGGCCGCCGGCGCCAAGGTGGATGCCCTTGACTGCTTGGCCTTGGCCGAGGAAGCTGGCTCCTCCAAGGCGGTGAACATCGTCCTGATGGGCCGCCTGTCCCACTACTTCGAACTGCCCGAGGAGGCGTGGCACAAGTCCCTGGAGGCCATGGTGCCCCCAAAGTTCCTGGAACTGAATAAGAGAGCGTTTGAGCTGGGGAAGAACGCCTGATGGGGTTGGGCGGTTTAATGGTGGCCGCGGGCGGCGCCTTGGGTGCCGCTGGCCGCTATGGGATAAGCCTGCTGCCATGGCGGGGGGAGCTTCCCCTGCTTACCCTGTGTACTAATTTCCTAGGGGCCCTGGCCATCGGCTTTGTCGTCGGACTGGCCGGGCAGCGCCGCCTTTCCCCCGGCTGGACTCTGTTCTGGAAGACCGGGGTGTGCGGCGGCTTTACCACCTTCTCCACTTTTTCTCTGGAGAGCTTCACCCTGCTGGAGCGGGGAAAGTGGCTTCTGTGCGGGGGATATATGTTTCTAAGCGTGGCGCTGTGCCTGCTGGGAGTGGCCCTGGGGCAGAGGTTGAGCGGGGATGCCTGAATCGGCCCTGTATGTCAGGAACAAAAGGGCGGCGATTGCCGCCGCCCTTCTATTTTTCCATATTTTTTGATATGCCGCCCAATTTGTCCTGGAAGATTTGTCAGGATTGGGCCTTTCTGAACGCAAGAATCAAAAGAAGCTGGAAAGCACGAGAGAAAACTGGAAAGGACTGATACCCATGGAGAGATATTACCAGCCAGAGATCGAAACCGCGTCCCAGGAGCAGATCCGCGCTTGGCAGGACGAGCGCCTGGTCAAGCAGGTGAAACACGTCTGGGACAACGTGCCTTACTACCGCAAGAAGATGGAGGAGAAGGGGCTGACTTCTGACGACATCAAGGGCGTGGATGACCTGCATAAGCTGCCCTTTGTCACCAAGGCCGACCTGCGGGAGGCATATCCCTACGGACTAGTGGCCAAACCCCTGAAGGACTGCGTGCGTATCCAGTCCACCTCTGGCACCACTGGCAAGCGGGTGGTGGCTTTCTACACCCAGCACGATATCGACCTGTGGGAGGACTGCTGTGCACGGGCCATCGTGGCCGCCGGCGGCACCAACGAGGACGTGTGCCAGGTGTCCTACGGCTACGGCCTGTTTACTGGCGGACCCGGACTCAACGGCGGCAGCCACAAGGTTGGCTGTCTGACCATCCCCACCTCCTCCGGCAATACGGAGCGGCAGATCATGTTTATCCGGGACTTAAACGCCACCATTCTGTGCTGCACCCCCTCCTACGCGGCTTACCTGGGCGAGTCTATGAAAGAGATGGGCCTGACCCCCGACCAGATTCCCCTGAAGGCGGGCATCTTTGGGGCCGAGGCGTGGAGCGAGGAGATGCGCCAAGACATCCAGAATACACTGGGTATTAAAGCCTATGATATATACGGCTTGACGGAGCTGTCCGGCCCCGGTGTGGCCTTCGAGTGCTCCGCCCAGTCTGGGATGCATATTAATGAGGATCACTTTATCGCGGAGATCATCGACCCGGACACCGGCGAGGTGCTGCCCGAGGGCAGCCAGGGCGAGCTAGTATTTACCTCCATCACCAAGGAGGCGTTCCCCCTGCTGCGCTACCGTACCCGGGACATCTGCGTGCTCAGTCATGAGCCTTGCCCCTGCGGCCGCACTCATGTGAAGATGACGAAGCCCCGCGGCCGCACCGACGATATGCTTATCATCCGGGGTGTCAATGTGTTCCCCTCCCAGATCGAGACCGTGCTCCTCAACCATGGCTACCCCGCAAACTACCAGATCATCGTGGACCGAGTGAAGTCCACCGATACTCTGGACGTTCAGGTGGAGATGACCCCCGAGATGTTCACCGACAATCTGGGCGAGATCAGCCGCCGCCAGAAGGAACTGGTGGATGGGCTGCGGTCCATGCTGGGACTGGCCGCCAAGGTCACCCTGGTGGCCCCCAAATCTATCGTCCGTAGCGAGGGCAAGGCGGTGCGCGTCATCGACAAGCGCAAGATCTGAAACTAAAGGAGGAAAGCGGTATGAATATCAAGCAGATCTCCGTCTTTGTGGAAAACAAGCCGGGCGCCCTGTATGCCATGACCGGGGTGCTGGCTCAGAACCAGATCGATATGAGGGCCCTGAATGTGGCCGAGAGCAGCGACTTCGGTGTGGCCCGCGTAATCGTGGATGATGTCTATAAGGCCGCCACGGTACTGAAGGAGGCGGGCTATGTCCACAATATCACCCCTGTGCTGGGGGTAGCCATCCCTGACGTGCCCGGCGGACTGAACAAAGTGCTCCAGGTACTCACCGATGCCAAAGTCAATGTGGAGTATATGTACGCTTTCCTGGGCGGTAAGGATACCACCAACGCCTATATGGTATTCCGGGTGGCCGACAACGAGGCGGCTGCCGCCGCCCTTGCGTCCCGAAGCATCAAGACGGTGGACCAGGAGGAGATGAACAACCTGTAAGGACGGGGTGTCCAAACCTTTCACAACGGCAGAGGCCGCCCATTGGGCGGCCTCTGCCGTTGTGAAAGGAAGGATTTGTCTTCGGGCGGGTCCATAATGATAGAAGATCCATGCTGGCCTTATCGAGTCCACACCATCCGATATTCCATCTCTCCGGTATGCTCATCCAGCCCTTCCCGCTGTATCACGAACCGTTCCCTCTGATAAAAGGCGACCGCTCTGGAATTTTTCTGGTATACGTTTAGCTCCAGTCGGTCTTTGCGGGCCTTTACAAAGTCCAGCAGCCGTTTCCCAACCCCTTGGGATTGTGCCTCCTGGCGGATAAATATTCCCTCTATGTAACTGCCGTTGAGGCCCACGAAGCCCTGTATGGCTCCCTCTCTCTCACAAAGATAGACCTCGGCTTGGGCAAGGGCCTCCGTTACTTCGGACAACTGGCCTTCCCAATATTGGGAAGGAATAAAAGCGTGGGCTGAGAGATTGGTATTGAGCCAGATAGCGGACACAGCGCTGATATCCTCCGTCTGTAAAGCTCTGATCATAATTCGCTCCTAAGAGATGATTTGGGGTGTCTGATACAATTATATCACAAGCGGGGAAGGGCAGCAACGGAACGAGGGGATATAAAATGCTCTCTGTGATTGTGCTGCTGATTGGCATACTGCTGATGGGAGCGGGCCTGTATGACCGGACTGTGTTTTAGAGAAAAAAGCTCCGCTCTGAGTGATTTCAAAGCGGAGCTTTTTTGTAAATTTATACATTTAGTATCACTCTTGCTAGGCCAATGGCTGCCAAATGGGCAGGATAGAAGGCATAGAAAAACCACTTTGGCACCTTGATGCCTGTGTGGGTGGGGAGAAAGATGGGAAAGGCAGACAGGACAGCGAAGATGGTCCAGTTGATGGCGTGTCCGGCGATCTTCACACTGAGGGGATCCTCCATTTGTCCGCCCCACAGGGCAGGCAGCCAGAAGAGCACATAGACAGCCGCCCCCAGGACGGGTCTGTTTCGGCACAGATAGAAAATGAGCATCAGCACGATGCCGTTGGCCGAGTAATCAAAATTGACAAAGCTAGCCAGCAGGAATAGGGCGAGGAACAGCCACCACCGTCTGGTATGGACTCCCCACAGGGCTAGCAGGCTTACCAGCAGCGTGAAAAAGATGTTCATATTCATCCACTCCGCTTGCCAGTCCCAGGGGTGAAAGGCAAAGATGTAGAAGGGCTGGGAAATCAGGGCGAAGGCCCCCAGCCGCAGGAGGTATTTCCTGATGTCGCGGGTGTACAGCAGACCCACTGTCAGACAGTAGGCGAAGATGGGGAAGGCCAGCCGCCCCACCCATCGAAAGACGGGGTACTCCGGAAAAAAGGCGGTGCCCACATGGTCAATGACCATGGAAAGAATGGCAATCAGTTTAAGAAAGTCAGTGTCCAGATTCGTTTTCAACTTGGGCATGGCGGAGAGCGGTTTGGTTTCCATACGGGTCCTCCTTGTATAGGCCTTCGTCCGATGCTGCGACAGTATAACACTGTCGCTGGCAAAACGCAAGACGTTTTGCCCTGACAGGACTGGGGACCGTCCGAGAAAGCCCTGCCCCTTTGGAAAAACTTACCTTGACACAGGAGGTTTATTATAGTAAACTTAATTGAGAGAGGTTTATTGTGATAAACTTAAGAAGGTGAGTCTGTGGAAAAACTGTTTGAGGGGGAATACCGCGTGATGGAGGTGCTGTGGGACAGCGGGCCGGTAAGCTCCACCCAACTGGTTTCCCTGTGCGGAGAGCGGTTGGACTGGAACAAGAGCACTACCTACACCGTTCTGCGGCGGCTAAAGAATAAGGGCTTAGTGCGCCACCAGAACACAGTGGTTACCCCTCTGGTTACCCGGGAGGAGGTCATCCGGGCCCAAGGGGAGGAGTTGGTGAGGCGGGCAGGGGGACTGCCCCTGTTTATGACCGCCTTCCTCAGCGGCCGAAAGCTTACCGCCCAGGAGGCGGAGGAGCTGAAGGAGCTGATCGACGAGAAAATGGGGGAGGGATAAAGCCGTGGAGCTTGTGGCGCGGTTCTGCTGGTGCGCCATGCTGCAGATGCTCAATTGGAGTATTTACCTGGGAATGGCCCTGGCCGCCCTTCTGGCCCTGAGACCCATGACCCGGCGGCTCCTGGAGCCCCGGCAACGGGTAGCCCTGTGGGGGGTGGTGTGGCTGTCCTTCTGCTTGCCCCAGTGGATAAACCTGCTTGACCGGGTGCCCCTGCCCTTCACCCTCCGCTCTTTCCTGACTCCCCGGACTTATTGCGACAGCGGCTTTGACCATTTCCCTATGTATCTGCCTGAGATTACTGGGGAGGGGACCTATCACCTTGCCCTGCCTGGGGGCTTTTCCATCCCCATCCAGGTGTCCTGGCAGGGGATGGTGCTTCTGGTACTGCTGGGAGCGGCCTATTTTGTGGTGATTTTTAGCCTGGCTCGCTGGTCAGACCGGGGAGTCAGGAAACTGGCCAGCCAGGGGAGGGCGCTGGAAACGGAGGACTATGAACGGCTGGGGCTGACCATGGCCGAGGGGCAGAGCATCAAGTTGTGTCCGGACCTGCCCACCAGCTTTGTGCTCCGGCGCAAGGGCGGACATGACATCCTGCTTCAGAGAGAGCTGACCGGCGAGCAGATGAAATTGGTGCTCATCCATGAGCGAGAGCATGTGAAACAACGCCATCCCTGGCTCCAGGGGATTGCTTCTGCGGTCTGGATTCTCAATTTCTGGAATCCCCTGGTGTGGCTGGCCTACCGGGCCTTCCGCTTAGACATGGAGCTGGCTTGTGATCAGGGGGTGCTGGAGCAGCTGGACGTGGAGGGCCGGCGGAGCTATGCCCGGACTCTGGTAGAGCTTGCCAGCGACCGCCCAGTATGGGGTGGGGTTACCTCCTTCGGCGAGTGTGACGCAGCCCTCCGTGTCCGGCAGGCTGCCAACTGGCAGCCCGATTACAGAAGCTCCGGGCCGGGGGCGTCACGGAGCGGGGACAGGAAAACGGTCCTGGGCTGGGCAGCGGCCGCCGCCCTGGCTGCCTTTCTTCTGGCAGGGGGCCCCTACCGTGCCCTGGATGCCGATGTCCTGGATGTGATGGAGCGGTACCAGATCTGGTCCATGATGGCAGAGGAGGCGGACTGGGACGAGGATACAATTTTCTATGCGGCGGAGGATGGGAGCAGTTATATCTCGGTCCGGTTTCAGGATTTGAATGGTACCTGGTGCCACGCCCTGTTCCGGCGGTGGTTTTGGGGGGATACTATCGACTTCCACTTCACACCTGACGGCAGATCGCCGGACCAAGACCAGAGACTGGACTACTGGGTGCTGCTCCCGGGCGGAAAAACAGAGCCCCTGTCATAAGACAGGGGCTCTGTTCTGTTCAATGCCGGTCCTGCTTCCTGACTGCCAGATGTTCCATCATGGCCCGGTCGAAGGACAGGCAGGAGCCAAAGGGGTCCACCACAAAGCCCGCCGCCCGGTTGTCCCGCAGGACCATGGCGGCATAGTCGTCAAAGGTGAGAACCAGGGTTTGCTGGTTTTTGGGGCCGCACAGCTTGCGCAGCTCCTCCCAGCAGGTGAAGGCGGGGAAAAAGGGCTGCCCCTCCTGATTGGGCAGCAGTTGGAACTGGATGGCGGTGCCCTCCCCTAGTGGGGCGCTCTCCTGCTGCTCCGGGGCGGGAGAGATGGTCACCGGGGCCAAAAAACGGGCCTTGGAGATGACGATGTCCAGCACTGCCTCCCGGCTCGCCCGGCTGCCCTGGGCGGCCATATCAGCGACCGCCTGGGCCAGTTCCGGGTTGGTGATAGGTTGTGTGAGATCACTCATGGAAAAGACCTCCTAATCAAAAATATCCGGCGCCTTAGGACAGCCCTAGCAGCCTCTGGGCGTTACCGCCCAGAATGGCCTCCAGGTCCGGCTGACTTAGGGGCAGGGCCCGGAGCTGGGCGATGCCCTCTTCCTGCCCACGCCAGGGGCTGTCGGTGCCGAAGAGTATCCGGTGTGCGCCAAAGGTGTCCACCATGCGCAGAAACTGGGCCTTGGACATTAGATCCAGCTCCTCCGGAGCGAAGTGGCCGTCCCCCCTGTGGGCAATCCGGCCCAGGGCGTAGGCGGTGTCCAGATAGACATGGGTATGGGGCAGCAGCTCCTCCACTTGGTCCCAATTTCTCCACCCACCCATGTGAGCCAGAATGAGCTGGAGGGGGCCTGCCTGTTCCACCGCCCGGAGGACCATCTCTGGGGAGCAGTTTACTTGGCCGGGAAAGCCGATATCCAGTCCGGCGTGGGTCAGCACAATGAGGCCCAGCTCTCCGCACCGGTCCAGGATGCGCAGATAGCGGGGGTCGTCAAAGTCCACCCCCTGGTAGACGGGGTGGACCTTAATGCCCTTCATACCCAGGGCAGCCACCCGTCCCAGTTCCTCCTTCCAGCCGTCGAAGTCCGGGTGCATACAGCCGAAGGAGAGAATGCCATTCCCCTGGCTGTTCAGGCGAGCGGAGGCGTCATTGATGTGGACCACTTGGCGGGGGCTGGTGGCCACGGGGAGGACCAGGGAGAAATCTACTCCAGCGGCGACCATGGAGGCCCGCAGGCCCGCTTCTGTCCCATCGGTAAAGGGGCGGGTGTGGGAAATATCCTGTAATTTTTGAATGGTGGAGGCGGCGATGCGCTCCGGAAAGGTGTGGGTATGGATATCGACGACCATAAAAAACTTCCTTTCGGAAATGAGGATAGAACATACCGTCAGGGCCCACAAAGTGGGCCCTGACAGAGTCGTGTGCTTATTTAGGATACCACAGTGCCCGCCTTTTTGCAAAGAGGGAATTTATTTGTCCCCCAGGGCCTGGCTTTGCCGGACCAGCACCTTCTCGTCATAGCAGGAGAAGGCGTCCTCTACCAGCGCACGGTCCGGCTTGGCGGTGCAAAGGGAGACCAGGGGAACGATCACAAGACCAGCGACCATGCAGAAGGCCCCGGCGTTGATGGGGGACTGAAGGAGGGCGGGAAGGACGGACTTTAGAGGGCTGATGACAGCCAGCATAAAGACGGTGGAAAACAGGAAGCTGGTCCAGCAGGCGGCCTTGGTGGCCCGCTTCCAGTACAGCCCAAAGAGGAAGGGGGCCAGAAAGGCGCCGGCCAGGGCGCCCCAGCTGACGCCCATGAGCTGGGCGATGAAGGTGACGTTGGACCTGTATTGAATGATGGCCAGCACCACGGAGATGGCGATAAACACCACGATGAGGCAGCGCATGACAAAGACCTGGCGCTTCTGGTCCATGTCCTTCCAGACGTGGTCCTTCAGCAGATCCAGAGTCAGCGTAGAGCTGGAGGTGAGCACCAGGGAGGACAGGGTAGACATGGAGGCGGACAGCACCAGGACCACCACCACCGCCAGCAGAACGTCTGGCAGGCCGGACAGCATAGTGGGGATGACGGAGTCATAGCCGTTGGCGGCGATATCGATCTGGCCGCTGAACAGCCGTCCGAAGCCCCCCAGGAAGTAGCAGCCCCCGGCCACGATGACGGCAAAGAGGGTGGAGATGACCGTGCCGGTGTCGATGGCCTTCTCGCTCTTGATGGCGTAGAATTTCTGGACCATCTGGGGCAGTCCCCAGGTGCCGAGGGAGGTGAGGACCACCACGCCCAGCAGGTTCAGGGGGTCGGGGCCGAAGAAGGAGGCAAAGACGCCGGGGGCGGCGGACACCTCCGGGTCGCTCACCTGGGCCAGCCCCTCCAGGGCAGCCAGAAAGCCCCCCTGGCTGTTCAGGACGGCGGCAATCACCGCCACGATGCCGAAGATCATGATGATGCCCTGGATAAAGTCGTTGATGGCGGTAGCCATATAGCCCCCGGCGATGACATACACTCCAGTGAGCACTGCCATGACTACCACACACACGGAGTAGTCGATGTCAAAGGCCATGCCGAACAGCCTGGACAGGCCGTTGTACAGACTGGCGGTGTAGGGGATAAGGAAGATGAAGATAATGACTGAGGCGGCGACCTTCAGGGACCTGGAGCCAAACCGCTTGCCAAAAAATTCGGGCATGGTGGCGGAGTCCAGGTGCTGGGTCATGATGCGAGTCCGGCGGCCCAGCACGACCCAGGCCAACAGAGAGCCCAGGATAGCGTTGCCGATGCCCGCCCAGGTGGCGGCAATACCGTACTTCCACCCAAACTGCCCGGCGTATCCCACAAAGACTACGGCGGAGAAGTAGGAGGTGCCGTAGGCGAAGGCGGTGAGCCATGGTCCGACAGACCGCCCACCCAGCACAAAGCCGCTGACATCGGTGGCGTGTTTCCGGCAATACAGACCGATGCCCACCATGACGGCGAAGAACACCAGCAACATACCCAGCTTGATACCCATTTTGAACCAGTCCTCTCATCAAACACATTTGATTTATTGGTTTGATGCGTTAAAGTTTAACGCACAAAAGCGATAAAGTCAAGAGAGAATTTGATTGTTTGGGCAAAAAGTTTTTCCAAGCTGGGATTCTCCCGATCAGAAGGGGCCGGGAAACAGGGCGATGAAGGGGGCTGCGGGGACTGGGTGGGAAAGCGGCAGATTTGCAAGTGGATGATTGAAGGGACGCTCCCGATACTGGGAACGTCCCTTTGTCACAAGGCCAGGAGGAGATAGCCACTCAGCAGTATTGTCAGAAAAACCAAATTGGCCGCGGTGAACCACAACAGGTATTTTCCCTTTTTGTAGGGAGAGCGGCGGACCACCTGCTTATAGGAAATCAAACTGGCCATAGAGGCGATCAGCGTACCCAGTCCCCCCAGATTAGTGCCAACCAGTAGTGCGGTCCCGTTGTCTGTAAAACCAGACAGCAGCAGGGCGGCGGGCACATTACTGAGCGCCTGGCTAGCCAGGACGGCGCATACCGCCTCATGGTGAGCGAGGACGGCCCGGAAAAAGTCATGGCAGGCGGGCAGGCGGCTTAGGTTGCCCACAAAGAGAAAGAAGCCTACAAAGGTGGCCAGCAGGGACCAGTCCACCCGGACCAGCACACGGCGGTCTACCAGGGCAGTGAGCAGGGCCACCAGTACGCATAACAGCGCCACAGGCAGGGCTTTCGCCACCGCGGCCAGACAGAGGACAAAGAGGATGAGGTAAAAGCCCAGACGCCTGCCTTCGGAAATCGCGGGAGGTGTCAGCTTGGGTAGGGACAGGGGGGTGGAGTGGCGGCACAGAAGGAACAGTAGAATCAGCAGACCGGAGGCGGCGGTGAGGGGGAGCATGGACCGGAAAAACTCCCCAAGGCTCATCTGATAGTGGGAGTAGAGGTACAGGTTTTGGGGATTGCCGATGGGGGTAGCCATACTGCCTAGATTGGCGGCGATGGTCTGCATGGCCACCACAGGGATCAGGCGCTCCTCCTCTCCGGCTAGCTCTAGTACCTCCATTGCGAAGGGAACAAAGGTGATAAGGGCCACATCGTTGGTCACCGCCATGCTGAAAAAGAAGGGCAGGAAGATGAGCGCACCCTCCAACTGTCTGGTCGTGGCCGTCCGCTCCAGCAGATGCTCACCCAGACGGCGGAACAGACCCAGCCCCTGGAGCCCTGCCATCACCGCCATCAAAGAAAAGAGCAGCCCCAGGGTGCCGCCGTCGATATAATCCAGATAGGCCCGGTCCGGGGGGACCAGAAAGGCTGTGGCAGCCGCCAGCAGCCAGGCGATGGACAGCACCGTTTCCCGCCGTAAAAATACTATGAGCTTTTGCAACACACATCTCTCCATTCGGGAGGATATGTTAGCACAGACAGAGGGAAAAATCAAAGAAAATATTTTTGTGGGGGAGAGGCTGGAGGATATCGAATTACCATATGTCAGCACTTTGGAGGGTAGAGAAATAGGAAAGCCCCCAAGCCAAAATGGCTTGGAGGCTTGTTAAGCCGTCCGGGACAGAAGCTTTTCCTGCCGGAGGACACGGAGAAGAAAGAGAAGGGAGAGAATGGCGGTGAGTACTCCGGTAGAGGTGGAGATGAGCCACACCCCATCCAGCCCCAGGGCGCCGGGCAGTACAAGCAGGGACAGGAGGGGGAAGACAAGAGTCCGGCTGAACGCCAGGACCAGGGAAAGCCCCGGTCGATTCAGGGCGGTAAAGAAGGAGCTGAGGCAGGTGCTCACCCACCCAAGGAGATAGGACAAGGAGAAGAGCTCCATGGCCCGCAGGGTCATGTCCAGCAGAGCTGAGTCCTCCTCCTTGAGGAACAGGGGGATGACCTGTTCGCCTCCGAGCTGCATCCAGACCAGCACAGCCAGGGAGATAGCCGCCGCCGCCGTCAGGACTCGCTTCTCCAGGGCGAACATACGGGTACGGCTGCCGGCACCATAGTTATAGCTGATGGCGGGCTGCATGGAGTCGGCCATGCCGAAAAGGAGGGCGCCGACGATGCTGTCCACATACATCACGATGGAAAAGGCGCTTACCGCCGGGGTGCCGGCCAGATGGAGCAGTACACTGTTGAGGATGACCATGAGCACCGAGCCGGCGATGCTGGAGAAGAATTCTGAGCTGCCATTTGCCAGCAGGGCAGCCAGCTGATGGAGAGGTACCCGGCCCCGGACAAAGCGTAGGGGCAGTTTTTTTCGTAGGAAGGGGAGCAGGCCAAGGACTGTGCCCAGGGCCATCCCAATGCAGGAAGCCAGGGCCGCCCCGGCCACTCCCCAACGGAAGACAATAAGGAATAGAGCGTCCAGTACAATGTTCACAAGGGAGGTGAACACATTGATTCCCATGCTGTACCGGACCCGGCCGCAGATGCGCAGATAGTTGTCCAATGCGAAAAAGAGCATGATAAAGGGGGCCAGCAGAGCATAGACCCGCAGGTAATCCACTGCCATAGCGGTGACCTGACGCTCCGCGCCCATGAGTGCCACTGCGGGCCCGGCCAAGAAGAAACCCGCCGCTCCGATTAGAAGAGAGAGCAGAAGGATGAGCTTGGAGCAGAAGCTGAAAATACGGCTGGCCTCCTCGGACTTCTGCTCCCCCAGGCGGATCGCGATCTGGACCGAAGAGCCCACGGCTACCAGATCGATCAGGGCAAAGCTGATTAAAAGCAGGGGCATGACTAGGTTAACGGCGGCCAGGGCGTCGGCCCCAACATAGCGGCCCACAAAGATGCCGTCCACTACCGTATAGAGCGAAGTGACCGCCATGCTGACCATACTGGGCAGAGCACATCGGAAAAAGAGCCGGGTAGGGGAAAGGGTGATAAAAATACGTTCTTGCTGTGTCATATTAAAGATCCTTTTGATACTCCTTGCTGAATATGTCTAAAATCGCGCAGAACAGGTCAATTTCATCCTGGGAGTAGGCGGCCTCCACCTGACGAGCCGCACGCTCCAGCGGACGGTCATAGGCTTTTAGCGCCAAGGCGGCCGGCCCGGTAACTGACAAGTAGCTGACACGCCGATCCTCCTCGCTCCGGGTTTTGGTTACCAGGCCCAGCTTGACCAGTTCCCCGACTTTGATGGTGGCTGCCGCGCGAGAGATGTGCAGGGTGTCTGCCAAGGTGGTGACAGTGCACACGCCCAGGGCCTGCTGATAGGAGATGACATCCAAATACATGATGCTGTTATAGGACAACTCACCTCCTCCAGTCTTGTTTACTTGGCGCAGGTCACTGACGGTAGAGTCATAATAAAATCTGCACAGACTGTCACGCAGGTCCATAAAACAGGCGCCTCCTAAATAGTTAACCAAATTTAATTAAATTTGCTTAATCAATATAACAGAAGATTATAATGTTGTCAAGTAGGAGAAAGAAGGATGCTAAGAAGTAAAAAATCCGTCCAAGCACAGCTTGGACGGATCAGATGTACGAAAGGGAAAGGAAAGATATGCTCAGAGATCCTCCCCGCTGATGACTTGGGCTTTAATCAGGTTGGTGGAGCCGCTCTTGCCCAGGGGGACCCCAGCGGTAATCACGACCGTGTCCCCAGCCTGGACCAGCCGTTCCTTCAGAGCCACCTCGGCGGACAGAGAGAAGATGCGGTCGGTGGAGTTGACCTCTCCGGTGAGGAAGGGGATGACACCCCAGCAGATGTTCAGCTGGCGGCGCACCTTCTCATGCATGGTCAGGGCGGCCACGGGGCAGGAGGGGCGGAACCGACAGATCATCCGGGCGGTACGGCCGGAGTTAGTGGCCGCCAGGATGGCCTTGGCGTCCAAGTCCTTGGCGGTCAAACAGCAGGTGTGAGTGATGGCGTCGTTAATGTTGCTGGCCGGGACCACCCTCTGCTTTTGGAAGTGGCGCCAGTAGTCAATGGAGGCCTCCGCCTCCTCCACAATGCCTGTCATAGCTGTGAGGGCCTCCACCGGATATTTGCCCCCAGCAGTCTCGCCGGACAGCATGACGCAGCTTGTGCCGTCAAATACGGCGTTGGCCACGTCGGACACCTCTGCCCGGGTGGGCCGGGGGTTGCGCATCATGGAATCCAGCATCTGGGTGGCGGTGATGACAGGCTTGCCTGCCTGAAGGCCCTTGCGGATGATTTTCTTCTGAAGGATGGGTACCTTGGCGGCGGGGATCTCTACGCCCAGATCGCCCCGGGCCACCATAATGCCGTCGGCGGCGGCCAGGATCTCGTCGATGTTGTCTACGCCCTCCTGGTTCTCAATCTTGGCGATGATCTTCACACTTTCCCCGCCACAGTCCTGAAGGACCTGGCGGACCGCCTCAACATCGCTGGCCTGACGGACAAAGGAGGCAGCGATAAAGTCAAAGTCATTCTCCACCCCGAATCGGATGTCTGCCACATCCTTCTCGGTCAGGGCGGGCAGATGGATATGGACGCCGGGGATATTGATGGACTTATTGGCGGATAAAGTACCACCGTTCTCCACTGTGCAGACGATGTCCTCACCCCGGATCTCATCCACCCGGATGGCCACTAGGCCGTCGTCAATGAGGATCTCCTGGCCGGGGGCCACCTCCTGGTGGAGCTTGGGATAGCTGACAGAAACATGCGTCTGGTCCCCCACCTCCTCCCGTGTGGTCAGAGTGAAGGTATCCCCCGCCTCCAGGGAAATGGACTTGGTGTCGAAGTTGCGGATGCGGATCTCCGGCCCTTTGGTGTCCAAAATTGTGGCCACCGGGCGGCCCATAGCGTCACGGACAGCCTTGAGCAGACTAAGCCGCTCCAGGTGCTCCGGGTGGCTGCCGTGGGAGAAGTTGAACCGGGCCGCGTCCATTCCGGAGCGGATCAGGGTGCGAATCATATCCTCGCTGTCCACTGCGGGGCCCAGGGTGCAGATGATCTTTGTTTTTCTCATATTGATTTCCTCCTGTGGGAATCAAACTGTTCAGACTTCGTACATCCCTATCATACAGGAAAAGAGGGGCTTTGAACAGGGGGCAATTCCATGAAATTATGTCCTCTCCATGACCAAAAATCCGACAAATGGGAGGGGGGCTATCCGAATGGTGAACGGACGCAGAAGGTATGAAAAGACCCCCTCCCGCTTAGGCGGAAGGGGGCAGTCATTTTATAGGTAGGAGTCAGCCAGAGCCTTGAATTTCGGCAGGGCCCGCTGGATCATCTCGGTCTGGACACAGTAGGCGATGCGCACATGGCCGGGGGCGCCGAAGCCGGAGCCGGGGACCAGCAGCAGGTCGAACTTCTTGGCCCGCTCGCTGAAAGCCAGATCATCGGGCTCCAGGGACCGGGGGAAGAGGTAGAAAGCGCCGCCGGGCTGGGCTACATGGTACCCCATCTCCCGCAGGGAGGAGGTGAGCAGCCGGCAGTTCTCCTCGTACACCTTCAAATCAGAGGTCATATCGCAGCACAGAGAGGTCACCTGCTGGAACAGGCTGGGAGCGTTCACATAGCCCAGGGAGCGGCCCGCCCCGGCCACGGCGGCGTAGACCTCGGCAGAGTCGGTGATGTCACCGGGGACCAGCACATAGCCCAGCCGTTCGCCGGGGAGGGACAGGGACTTGGAGAAGGAGTAGCACACGATGGTGTCCCGGTAGATGTGAGGGACCCAGGGGACCTCGAAGCCCTGGAATACAATTTCACGATAGGGCTCGTCAGAGATGAGGTAGATGGGGTGTCCGTACTCCTGACTCTTGGCGGTGAGGACGGCGGCCAGCCGCTCCAGGGTGTCCTTGGAGTAGACTACGCCGGAGGGATTGTTGGGGGTGTTGACCACCACGCCCTTGGTGTGGGGGCCGACAGCCTTTTCAAAGGCCTCAAAGTCAATCTGGAAGTGGTCGATCTCCGGGGGAATGAGTACCATTTTGGCCCCCGCGCCTTCAATGAATACCTTATATTCGGGGAAATAGGGGGCAAATACGATAAACTCGTCCTCGGGGCAGGTCAGTCCGCCGAAGACACAGCAGAGAGAGGCGGCCGCCCCTACGGTGATATAGAGCTGGTCGGCGGTGTAGCTGGCCCCAAAACGGCGGTTCAGGGAGTCGGCGAATCGCTGGCGGGCCTGTGCGTCGCCCTGGGCGCTGGTGTAGCAGTGGATCAGTTCGGGCTGTTCCCGCAGAATGCGGATGGCGGTCTCGTTGACCGCGTCGGGGGCGGGAACGCTGGGATTGCCCAGCGAGAAATCAAAGACGTTTTCAGGGCCGACAACAGCGGCCCGCTGCTTGCCGTACTCAAACAGCTCACGGATCACAGACCGGGCGGTGCCCAGTCCAAGCATACGTTCAGAAACCACGGGGATGACCTCCTTATGAAAAATCGGGAAAAAAGAACAGGAACGGACCTGCTTGTCCATTATACCACGGCAATTTATCAGCGTAAAGCGGCAATTTTGAGTCAGAGGGAAGAAAAAGGGGGGAAGTTCGATGACAAGAGGGGCAAAATCAGCCACGCCTCGCCTTTACAAACGGAGAATGGGGGGCTATAATCAAAGAAATACCAGTGGAGAACGGGGAGGTGAGGGTATGCTGGAGTTGGCTGGAAGATCCATCGCGGAGCAGATCGCTATTGGACAGTTGCACTTTTACCGGCGTGAGCCCCCTGTGTTAGCCCCCCGCTCTCAACGCGGCCCCCAAGAGGAGCTGGAGCGATTCCAACAAGGACAGAGGCAGGCCGTACTGCAGTTGGCTGCCCTCTACGACCGTGCCTTTGCCGAGGTGGGGGAGGAAACAGCCTCTATTTTTGCCATCCACGCTATGCTGCTGGAGGATGAGGACCTTGTCCGAACCATCACGGACATGATACAAAGGGAGGGGGCCACGGCAGAATATGCTGTCAAGGCGGCGGGGGATGCTCTGGCCGCCGCCTTTGGAGCGATGGACAGCCCCTATATGCGGGCCAGATCGGTGGATATGCGGGACATCTCCCGCAGAATGCTCCGGGCGCTGCTGGGTCGCCGGCCAAAGGCACCCTTGACCCGGCCGGGGACCATCCTGGTCTGTGAGGAGTTTTTCCCCAGCGAGGTGATGGAGTTGGACCGCCGCTGGCTGGTGGGACTGGCGGCTATGCGGGGCAATGTGGACAGCCATACCGCTCACCTGCTGCGGGCCTATCACATCCCAGGCATGATTGAGCTGGACTTGTCCCCGGACCTGGAGTGGGAGGGACAGATCGGCCTGATGGACGGATTTGACAACAAGCTGTATTTGGATCCGGACCGGGAATTGATGGAGAAACTCCGCCTGAGGTATCAGGAGCGGGGCTGCCCCGTGGGCTGCGGGACATAGAAAGAAAAGAAAGGGGAGCGTACACATGGAGCGGGAGAAGAAGCGGAGGTTGAGCTGTACGGACTGCGGCCTGTACAACTGTCGAAACCGGGGGGAACAGTACCCGGAATTCTGTTTGACCACCGGATGTGTGGAGGCGGGGGAAACCGCTGAGTTGGACCAGATTTATGGCGGCGACACCATAGACGGGAAAATGGCTCGGGCCGCCGCCCAAATCGAGGGGCGGTATTACTGTACCAAGACCCGTGTAGAAGAAACCGTCCTGTTTATCAAGGAGATCGGGGCCAAAAAGGTAGGGATCGCCACTTGTTTTGGACTGATTAACGAAGCTAAGATCTTTGCCAAAATCTTGCAGAAAAACGGAATTGAGTATGTCAGTGTGGTGTGTAAGGTAGGGGGAGAGGACAAGGCGAATATGGGGCTAGCCCCTGAGGACACCATCTGCAAGGGGGCCCATCCGGAGACCATGTGCAACCCCATCCTCCAGGCACGGGTGCTCAACCGGGAAAAAACGGATCTGAATATCGCTATCGGCTTGTGTGTAGGCCATGACGCCCTGTTCAGCAAGTATTCTGACGCGCCGGTGACTACCCTCATCGCTAAGGACAGGGTGCTGGGCCATAACCCGGTGGCCGCTCTGTACAGCGGGTACTATAAAAAACTTTATGAGTGAATCGATCCAGGGATGCCATGGGATGATTTGAGGAACCAGACTTGAAGGTGCTATTTGAAAGAATAAACGGTGGCGCGGACTGCCTGGATAGACGTTTGGAGCAAGTACAGTTCCTGACAGGAAATTCCTTGAAAATGATCGCTGTTATGGCGATGGTTATTGACCACACCTGCAAAATCGTCCTTCAGTGGCTCTTATCAAATTACTGGGGCGTAATGGTGGATACCGGGAAACTATCCTGGGAGCAGTTTGAGAAAATTGATTATTTCATTCGATTTGATCTGCAGAGCATAGGTACAATTGCGTTTCCGCTGTTTTGCTTTTTGCTGGCAGAGGGTTTCCAACATACTAGAAACAAGAAGCGATATATCGGGTTAATGCTTGTATTTGCGCTAATCTCCGAAATACCTTTTGATATAGGATTTTTTAGCAGATATTCGCTTATGGAGGGTACATTTCCGTTTTATTTAAAATATCAAAATGTATTTTTCACTTTGTTTTTAGGCTTATTGACATTAGCGTGTCTCGAAAGATGCTCGTGCAAATCACAGGTGCGCACTGATAAAATTAAGTCAGTGGTTTTGCAAGTTGTCAGTGTGGCGCTTTTTTCTGTAATTGCTGAACTGATACGCTGTGATTACGGGATACAGGGGATCCTGTTCATATCCGCGTTCTACGTCTGCCGCAGCCATCGGGTCTATCAAGTGCTGCTGTTCCTTCTGGCATATATGGGGGCGACTGGAAATCAGCCGACTATGTGCATCCTTTTTACCTGTCTGCTCATTTTACTCTATAACGGCAGGCGGGGGAAACTGAAATTGAAGCGCTTTTTTTACGTATTCTATCCGCTGCACATTACGATTTTGTACCTATTCCGATTGCTCTTGGAAAAGTCGATGATAACCTGATCGCGCGATTTTGATTTGCCGGGGCACTGGCCCCCTGAAAAAACCTGTGCTGCGCATAACAAAGTCCTCCGTATGAATTCGATCATGCGGGGGACTCAGTTTGTTAAGCGATAATTCTGTAAGAGCGCAGACTATTGTTATTGAATCGGCATAGGGCAGACGGGGCAGAAAGTATGCACCTGTTCCTGGCCGTTGAGGATACGCAGAGCGCCCAGGGCCAGGGCCTCCATCTCGTTTTCTCCGGGGATGACCACCACCCGACACAGGTTGTGGAGATAGTCGATGACCATGCTGGTGAGCTTTTTGGAGTTGGCCAGCCCCCCGGTGAGGATGACCGCGTCGATCAGCTCATGGAAGCAGCCCAGCATGATTCCAACGCCCTTGGCGATCTGGAGGGCTTGGGCCTGGTAGACCAGGGCCGCCCACTCATCCCCGTCCTCGATACGGCGCTCCACCTCCCGGCAGTCATGGGTGCCCAGCAGGGCGGACATCCCACCCTCCCCCCGAAGCTTTTTCAGCATCTGGGCCTTGGTGTACTTGCCCGAGTAGCACAGATCCACCACATACAGCATATTCAAACTGCCCGCCCGGTCCGGGGAAAAGGGGCCGGCGTCGTCGGACACAGAGTCGATGATGCGCCCGTGGCTGTGTGCGGAAATGGAAATTCCACCCCCCAAATGGGCCACGACCAAATTCATATCCTCGTATTTCCGGCCCATGGCCTGGGCGTACTTGTGGCTGGTGGCTCTGGCGTTGAGGACGTGGCAGAAGCTGGCGCGGGTGACCTCCTTAAAGCCAGTGACACGGGCCTCCGGGGGCAGCTCATCACTGGTGACCGCGTCGTAGATATAGGCGGGGATGCGCAGCGGTTCAGCAAATTCCCGGGCCATCAATCCACCCAGGTTGGAGGCGTGGTCAAACACTGTGTGGTGGAGCAGGCAGTCGGTCAAGTTGTCATCCACCACATAGCCGCCGGCCACGATATTAGGAATGATGCCGCCCCGCCCTACCACAGCGGAAAGCTGCGTCAGGTCAAAGCCCTCCTGGGCCAGCCAGCTTCGGACCAGGGCCACCCGGTAGTCTAACTGGTCGTTGAGGGCAGGATAGGGGGACAGGTCCTGGTTGGTGTGCCCGATGCTTTTGAGCATCAACGGGTGCTCATCCTCGTAGACAGCGGCCTTGGTGCTGGTGGAGCCTGGGTTGAGGACTAAGATCTTGTGGGACATGTCAGCTTCCTCCTAATCCATGGCGGCGCAGAGCAGGATAGAGTAATATTTCTCCTCCGGCGTGGCCCCACGGGAATTGATGGTGATAGGGACCGCCGCTCCCAGCACGACTCCGGCCATCTGGCCGCCGGCCAAGCCATATAGGGCTTTGCCCAGTACGTTGCCCACGGCGATAGCGGGGACCAGCAGAATGTCCGCGTCCCCGGCCACCGGGCTGTGGTAGCCCTTCACCAGAGCCGCCTCGCGGTCGGTGGCCAGGTCCAGAGAGATGGGCCCTTCCACGATACAGGGACCGAATTCCCCCCGCTCTCCCGCTTCTTTTAGTGACAGGGCGTCCCCGGTTTCAGGCATAGCGGGATTCACCGTTTCCACAGCGCACAAGGCGGCGGCCTTGGGCCGTTCATAGCCCAGGAAGCGGCAGAAGTCCACCGCGTTTTTCAGGATATGGCCTTTCTGCTCCAGATTGGGGGCTACTACCATACCGCCGTCGGTGATGAATAGCAGCTTGTGGTAGCGGGGCACATCCAAAATAGCCACATGGGACATGACCTGGCTGGCCCGAATGCCTGTTTCCCGGTGGACCACCGCCTTGAGCAGAGTGCCGGTCTGAAGCATCCCCTTGATGAGGATATCCCCCTTTCCCTCCCGGATAAGAGCGACAGAGCGGGCAGCGCACTCCAGATCATCCTGGGCGTCTACGATCTGTTCTGGAGAGAGCTCCTCCCCCAGACTGCGGGCAATGGATCGGATCTCGTTCCGTCGGCCCACCAAGATGGGGCGGATCAGCCCGTCTCGGCGGGCGGCAAAGACTGCCTGTAAGGTGTGTTCGTCATGGGCCGCGGCTACCACCGCCTCCCTGGGGGAGAGATGTTGCAGCCGGCTCTTCAGAGCTGAAAAACTCGAGATGACCATGGGCGTCCTCTTTTCTGTCAGTTTGTCGCACCTATTCTAACATTCCAGAGAAAAAAAGTATAGGGCAAATTTGCTGTCCTTCCCCTTGACGGATGGGACCGGAATCGGTATAATATCATTTGTTATCCGCTAGTGTGGCTCAGGGGTAGAGCAGCTCACTCGTAATGAGCAGGCCGTGGGTTCGATTCCCACCACTAGCTCCACGTCGGAGCAAAGTCCGCTTTGCTCCGACGTCTTTTTATGCCTGGGGCAAAAAAGACGTCATCCGCCCGCTTCCCTGCTCCTCCTTTTCAACTGCGGCCCGCTCCGCTAGGCACACAGTTGGTGGGCCGCCCTGTGGGCGGCATTTTTCGCCATGAAGAAATATCGATTTTGACCGTCCCTGCCAGCTCGTCGCAAGCGATATGTCGCTTGCGACGAGCTTTTTCATTGTAAAGAAAGACACGACTTACGTCGTGCCTTTCTGAAAAAATAGGAAGTTTTCGATCATCAGCCCATGCACTCAGCACATCTTGGCGCCAGCGGGGATCTTGTCGTCCAGCATAAGCAGATTCAGGACCTCAGCGCCCTTCTCAGTGTGGACGGCGGAGATGAGCATACCGTTGGACTCCAGGCCCATCATTTTCCGGGGCGGCAGGTTGACGATAGCCATGAGGGTCTT
The DNA here is from genome assembly GCF_041925235.1 of Flintibacter sp. P01028. Classification (NCBI taxonomy): domain Bacteria; kingdom Bacillati; phylum Bacillota; class Clostridia; order Eubacteriales; genus Flintibacter; species Flintibacter sp. P01028. The sequence continues at coordinate 271,763 of NZ_JBHEVC010000003.1, read as the reverse complement.
GCCTACCAGGTCCTCCGGCTTGTACCATTTGGCGATGCCGGACAGGATCTGACGGTCGGTACCGGTGCCGTCGTCCAGGGTGAATTTCAGCAGCTTCTCGCTCTTCTTCACATTCTCACAGGCCTTGACCTTGACTGCTCGGAAGTCAGACTTACAGAAGGTGTCAAAGTCCACCTTGGCCTCCAGCTGGGGCTCTATTTCCAGGTCCGGGAGGGCGGACTTCCGGGCGGCTTCAGCCGCCGCCTCCAACTGGGCCAGGGCCTTCTCTGTGTCTACACGGGGGAACAGGTTTTCCCCCCGCTGGACGGTGACATCCCTCCGCAGGGAGCCGTAGACGGCGGCGCTGTCCCAGGTGCGGCACTCCTGGCAGGCGCCGATTTGGTCCAGTACCTTTCCGGCGGAGCCGGGGATAAAGGGGGTCAGCAGGATACCGGATACCCGCAGTACCTCCAGCAGGTTATACATGACCCGTGCCAGACGGGGACCGTTGGCCTCCATGTCCTTGGCCAGCACCCAGGGGGCGTTCTCGTCGATATACTTGTTGGCCCGGCCGATGACCTTAAAGATTTCCGCCAGGGCGTTCTGGAAGGCGTAGTGCTCCATCTGCTCCTCATACTTGGCGCGCAGGGAGGAGATGAGCTCCACCATCTCCCTGTCCATCTCCCCGTCTTCCGACTGATCTTCGGGCAGGGTGCCACCGAAATACTTGCCTACCATGGACACGGTTCGGGAGAGGAGGTTGCCCAGGTCGTTGGCCAGGTCCACATTGATAGTCTGAATCAGCGCTTCGTTGGAGAAGTTGCCGTCAGAGCCGAAGGGGAAGGTGCGCAGCAGGAAGAACCGCAGGGCGTCCACCCCGAACATCTCAGCCAGGATATAGGGGTCCACCACGTTACCCTTGCTCTTGGACATCTTGCCGCCGTCCAGCAGCAGCCAGCCGTGGCCAAAGACTTTCTTGGGCAGAGGCATCTCCATACTCATAAGCATGGCAGGCCAAATGATGGAGTGGAAGCGGACGATTTCCTTACCAACAAAGTGAACGTCGGCGGGCCAGAACTTTTCATAGTCGTGGTACTTGTCGTTGAACAGGCCCAGAGCGGTGGTGTAGTTGAACAGGGCGTCCACCCACACATAGACCACGTGACCGGGGTCGAAGTCCACGGGCACGCCCCAGGTAAAGGAGGTCCGGGATACGCACAGGTCCTCCAGACCGGGCTTTATAAAGTTGTTCACCATCTCGTTGACCCGGCTGCGGGGCTCCAGAAAATCGGTGTCCTCCAGCAGATGCTGGATGCGGTCGGCGTACTTGGAGAGTTTGAAAAAGTAGGCTTCCTCCTCCGCGTCCTGGACGTCTCGCCCGCAGTCGGGGCACTTGCCATCTACCAGTTGGGATTCGGTCCAGAAGGACTCGCAAGGCTTACAGTACTTGCCTATATACTTACCCTTGTAGATGTCGCCCTTTTCATACATCTTTTTAAAGATCTTTTGAATGGCGGATACGTGATAATCGTCGGTGGTGCGGATGAAACGGTCGTTGCTGATGTTCATCAGCTTCCACAGATCCTTGACTCCCTTGGGACCCTCCACGATGCCGTCTACGAACTCCTTGGGAGTAACGCCGGCCTCCTTGGCCTTGTCCTCGATTTTCTGGCCGTGTTCATCTGTACCTGTGAGGAACAGGACCTCATAACCGGTCAGCCGCTTATAGCGGGCCATGGCGTCGGTGGCTACGGTGCAGTAGGTGTGGCCGATGTGCAGCTTATCGCTGGGATAGTAGATGGGTGTGGTGATATAAAAACGCTTTTTATCCATAGTAAAGCAGCCTCCAATTTATCATGTTATTCCTCGTTCGGAATGGAGCTCTCCTCGCGTTCAGCCCCAGAGGGCATTCGCTCTCCGGCGGGGAAGGAATTGTTGGACAGTAGCGCATATCCATAGCCCAGCAGAGAGAGGAGAAAGGCAGCGGTTAGAGCTAGCTGGAACCAGCTGGGGCCGTCAGCCAGAGAGATTATCCCCAATGAGATGCCCAGCGAAGCGCAGAAGGTAAGCAGCTGAGGGTGGGAGCGGCCAAAGAAGAAACCAGCGGCGAAGTAGTGGCACAGCATCATCAGAATGGTAGCTGCCAGGGAGAAGCCGTACCGCATGGCGACGGGGTCAGTGCCGTGGAGCAGGTGGGTGGCAAACAGCCAGCACAGCCCGGTATAGCCTGGAAGGACAGAGAGCAGGGAGGTCAGCCGGTCCAGCTGGCCCCGATAGGCGGCCCGTCCGACCAGCAGCAGGGCGGCTCCGGAGCCAAAGGTGAGCAGGACCGTCAACAGCAGGACGGGCAGCAGGGCGGCGGGATAGGCGGACAGGTAGGCGTCCCGGCTGATGCGGAAGAGTTGGAACTGGTCCATCCACTCCAGCAGGCCCAGCAGGCCGGCCCCTAAAAAACAGAAGCCGGAGGCGGCCATCAGTCCCATAAAACCGGGAGAGGGACAGAAAAAGGCGTCCAGGAATCCCTCCGGCCTCCTTTTTCCACGGCAGAGGACAAGAAAGGCCAGGACCAGGAGAGCCGTCAGGGCGAGCAGGGCAAAGGTGGCCGGCGCCCCGTGGAGATAGAGTTGAGTCTGGGCGTCATAGGCGGACAGCCACTGCCAGCGGCGCAGTCCAAAGCCCGCCAGGCCGCCCCCCAGGGCCAGACCCGGCAGGATGATTTCTTTTCGCATTGTATTGTGTGCCTCCTTAAACGGAGAAAGAAGTCGTGCCCACTATCATATACCAGTTTCCTCCAAAAAGCAACAGATATACCAGAGGGCTGCGGGCCTGGAAAAAGAGGGCCTATTTGCCGCCATTCCAGCGGTCCTGGCCTTTCCCGCCGAACTGGAACCACAGGGCCAGAATCAGCAAGATGACACCGATGATTGTGCAGGCGCCGCTGAACAGGGGGGAGATGAGCCCGTTCCGCTCGAGCAGCACGGTAATGGACAGAAAAACCAGGTTGCCAAAGAGCAGGGTGCGGGCAGTGGGGTCCATCCGCTTCCTGGCGCGGTCCTTCTCGTCGGCCAGCTTGGCCTGATTGGCCTGACGTTTGGCATTGATGGTGGACTGGGAGTGGCGCTTTTTATACTTCTTGTGGCTCATGGGTCAGGGAGCTCCTTTCGTATCTGTGAGGAATCAGGGGGTAATGGTGGCCCCACCTACCACCGTGTCACCGTCATACAGGACCACGGCTTGGCCGGGAGTGATGGCCCGTTGAGGCTGGTCAAAAGCGAGGTGGATGGTGTCCGGCCCGGTCTGCTCCACAGTGCAGGGCTGCTCCGCCATGCGGTAGCGGACCTTGGCCCGCAGGCGGACAGGAGCAGAAAGGTGGTCACAGGCGATGAGGTTCAGATTCGCCGCCGTGAGGGTGGAGCCATACAGGCTGTCATTGCAGGAGAGTACCACGGAGTTATCCTGGGGCCGGACCTCCTTGACATAGAGGCGCCCACGGGTGGAGGATACCCCCAGCCCCCGCCGCTGGCCCAGGGTGTAGTCGATGATGCCGGTGTGGGCCCCCAGGACCGCTCCGCCCTCATCTAAAAAGGGGCCGGAGGGATAGCTCTTTCCAGTATACTGGCGGATAAAGGAGCCGTAGTCCCCGTCGGGGATGAAGCAGATGTCCTGGCTGTCCCCCTTCTTGGCGTTGATGAGGTCAGCTTGGGCGGCAATGGAGCGGACCTCCTCCTTGGACAGAGCGCCCAGGGGAAACAGGGAGCGGGAGAGCTGCTCCTGGTTTAGACCAGCCAGTACATAGCTCTGGTCCTTCTCTGGATGGGCCGCCTTCTTCAGCAGCCAGCGGCCGCTCCCCCGGTCCAGCTCCAGCCGGGCGTAATGGCCGGTGGCCACCTTATCCCGGCCTGACTCCAAGGCCTGCTGGAGTAAAAAGCCGAATTTGACATACCGGTTGCAGACCACGCAGGGATTAGGGGTAAGCCCCCGCTCATAGGCGGAGGTAAAGGTGTCCAGAACATGGGAGCGGAAGGGGGCGCGGGCGTCAAGCACATAGAAGGGAATACCCAGCTTCCCAGCCACGGCCCGGGCGTCCTCCACGCCATCTGGAGGTCTGTCATCCTCCCGGCTCCCGTTGACCAGCGCGCCATCAAACATCTTCAGCATAACGCCCACTAGGTCGTGTCCCTCCTGCTGAAGCAGCCAGGCGGCGGTGGAGCTGTCCACACCACCGCTCATGGCCACAGCGATTCGATTTTGCATATGGGGACACCTCCTGCCGGGACAAATAAGGGTCAATCCGGCGATTTGCCGAAATTCGTTACAAAGTATATCACACTTTGGCCCTTGTATCAACCAAAAAGGCCAGAAAGAGGAAAGAAAGTTCCCGTTTTCTCTCGTTTCTTCAAAAAATATATGTTGTATCCGTTGGTAAAAAATAAGAGGCGACATACAAGATGTAGTGGACAAAACAAAAAGGACATGGTATACTTCTCCCCTGACAGTGTCTGGCGGCCATGCCGCCGGTTAGATAGTATACCATAAAGATACGGGAGAGGGAGACCAGCTATGAAAGTGATCAAGCGCGATGGGACCATCGTGGATTATGACCGAAGCAAGATCGTTACCGCCATCGAAAAGGCCAACGCCGAGGTGCCGCCGGAGGAACAGCTTGACCGGGCGCGCATCGACGCCATCATCGACCACATCGAGGGACTCAAGCGCCAGCGGATGCTGGTGGAGGACATCCAGGACCTGGTGGAGCAGGGGCTGGTGGAGGAAAACAAGTTCCACCTGGCCAAGACCTACATCATTTACCGCTATAACCGGGCCCTGGTACGCAAGGCTAACACCACCGACGAGTCTATCCTCTCTCTGCTGCGCAACGAGAACCAGGAGCTGGCAGAGGAGAACTCCAACAAGAACACCATGATCGCAGCCACCCAGCGGGACTATATCGCCGGGGAGGTGAGCCGGGATCTGACCCGGCGCATCCTGCTGCCCGAGCATATCTCCAAGGCCCACGACGAGGGGACCATCCACTTCCACGATGCAGACTACTTTGTCCAGCCCATTTTTAACTGCTGCCTCATCAACATTGGGGATATGCTGGACAACGGCACTGTGATGAACGGCAAGCTCATCGAGAGCCCCAAGAGCTTCCAGGTGGCCTGTACCGTCACCACCCAGATCATCGCCTGCGTGGCCTCCAACCAGTACGGAGGGCAGAGCGTGGATATGAGCCATCTGGGCAAGTATCTCCGCCGCAGCCGGGAGAAATTCAAAAAGCACATCGCCTATGAATGTGCCGGACAGGTGGACGAGGCTACCCTGGAGCGGCTGGTGGCCGACCGTCTGCGGGATGAGCTGAAATCCGGTGTCCAGACTATCCAGTATCAAATCAATACCCTGATGACGACCAACGGACAGTCTCCCTTTGTCACTCTGTTCCTCAACCTCCAGGAAGATGACCCCTATCTGGAAGAGAACGCTATGATCGTGGAGGAGGTGCTGCGCCAGCGGCTGGAGGGCATCAAGAACGAAAAGGGAGTCTATATCACCCCCGCCTTCCCCAAGCTGGTGTATGTGCTGGACGAGCACAACTGCCTCAAAGGGGGCAAATATGACTACATCACGGAACTGGCCGTCAAGTGCTCCGCCAAGCGGATGTACCCCGACTATATCTCCGCCAAGAAGATGCGGGAGAACTATGAGGGCAACGTGTTCTCGCCCATGGGTTGCCGCTCCTTCCTGGCCCCCTGGAAGGATGAGAATGGGAATTATAAGTTCGAGGGCCGCTTCAACCAGGGAGTGGTCTCCCTCAACCTGCCCCAGATTGGCATTCTGGCCAGGGGGGATGAGGAGAAGTTCTGGACGCTGCTGGAGGAGCGGCTGGACCTGTGCTTCGAGGCCATTATGTGCCGGCACAACGCGCTGAAAAACGTGAAGTCCGACTCCTCACCCATCCATTGGCAGTACGGGGCAATCGCCCGCCTGCCCAAGGGGGCTCCCATTGAGCCACTGCTGTACGGCGGGTACTCCTCCATCTCTCTGGGTTATATCGGGCTGTACGAGGTGACCAAGCTGATGAAGGGCTGCTCCCACACCCAGCCGGGCGGCACAGAGTTCGCCCTCAGGCTGATGAACCGGCTGCGCCGGGCCTGTGACGACTGGAAGAAGGAGACGAATATCGGCTTTGCCCTCTATGGCACACCCGCCGAATCTCTGTGTTACCGCTTCGCACGCATTGATAAGGAGCGGTTTGGCACGATACCTGACGTAACTGACAAGGGGTATTATACAAATAGTTATCATGTGGACGTGCGGGAACACATCGACGCCTTTGAAAAGTTCACCTTTGAGAGCCAGTTCCAGAAGATTTCCACCGGCGGGTGCATCTCCTATGTGGAGATCCCCAATATGCGCCACAATCTGGAGGCCATGAAGGAGGTTGTCCGCTTCATCTATGACAATATCCAATACGCCGAGTTCAATACCAAGAGCGACTACTGCCAGGTGTGCGGCTTCGACGGGGAGATCGTCATCAACGACGACAACCAGTGGGAGTGCCCCTGCTGCCACAACAAGGATCGGTCCAAGATGAACGTCACCCGCCGTACCTGCGGCTATCTGGGAGAGAACTACTGGAACGTGGGCAAAACCAAGGAGATCAAGTCCAGAGTGTTGCACCTTTAAGTGAATTAGAAATTGAGGAGGTCGGCTGTGATGGGTCCGTTGCCCCCCCGTGTTCCCATTTCTAACTCCTTATTCCTCATTCCGGAAAGTTTGGAGGTTTTGCCATGAACTATGCCGACATTCGCCCCATCGACGTGGCCAATGGGCCGGGGGTACGGACTTCCATCTTTGTGTCTGGCTGTACCCACCACTGCAAAGAGTGCTTTAACCCGGAGACTTGGGACTTCGCATACGGTCAGCCCTTCGGCGGGGAGCAGATACAGGAGATACTGGATTGCCTGTCCAAACCCTACATTCGTGGTTTGTCCCTGCTGGGGGGCGAGCCCTTCGAGCCTCAGAACCAGCGGGCGGTGCTGGAACTGGTCCGGGCGGTCCGAGCCCGGTTTCCAGAAAAGGACATCTGGTGCTACTCCGGCTATCTGTTTGAAAGCCTTCGGGACAGCCAGGTGGGAGAATACAGCCAGGAGCTGTTAAAGGAACTGGATGTACTGGTGGACGGGCCCTTTGTCCTGGAAAAGAAGGATTTGTCCCTCCGGTTCCGGGGATCGTCCAACCAGCGGTTGATTGACGTGCCCGCTTCACTGAGAGCGGGGGCGGCAGTGCTGTGGGACGGCGCGGAATAAAATAGAGAACGGGAGCCCCGGCGGTACAGCCGGGGCTCCCGTTTTATTAGAGGAGGCGCAGGGGAGGGCCATCCAGAGGGATAACCCGGTCCGCCATGGACAGGATATCCTCCTCGTGACTGGACAGCAGGATAGGCAGGCCCAATGTCCTCATCCTGTCCATGATACGCCCGGCCCGCTCCCGGTCCACCCCGGCAAAGGGCTCATCCAGCAGATAGAGCCGGGCGGGGAGGGACAGGCACCGGGCCAGAGCCAGCCGTCTGCCCATGCCGCCGGACAGGGCGGGGGGATAGACGGATGCTTCGCCGCCCAGCTCCACCAACTCCAGCAGTCGGGACACGTCCTTCCAGCGATCCTTGGGCAGTACGTCAGTGAGGTGCTGTCCCACCGACCGCCAGGGGAGAAGGCGGTTTTCTTGAAACAGGATAGCGATCTCCCTGGGACTGATGCCGGAGACCGTGCCGCTCTGGGGCCGCTCCAGACCGGCCAACACCCGCAGCAGGGTGGTCTTGCCGCAGCCGGAGGGACCCCGCAGGGCGGTGATGCCGGCATCGGGGAGGGAGAGGGAAAAGCGGTCCAGCACCTTTTTCTCTCCAAAGGAGACGCTGAGTGATCGACAGGAGATCACAACTGAGTCCCCCCCTTCTGCTCCAGCATCAGCCGGAGTCCACGCTCCAGCGCCAGGCTGAGGGCCACCACCACAGCGGTCCAGGCAAAGAGATCCGGGATTTCCAGAGAGAGCTTAGAACTGTAAATCTGAGTGCCCATGGCCAAAGAGGGGGTACATAGCACCTCGGCGGCCACACCGGATTTCCAGGCCAGACCCACAGAGGTGATGAGGGCGGAGAGAAAGTATGGCCGGAGAGAGGGGAGATAGATCAGCCGTATGGCCTTGCTCCGCGAGAAGCGGTAGGCGCGGGCCAGCTCCAGAAGCTGGGCGTCAGTGGCCTCGATGCCGTGGACCAGGTTCTCCCACGTAACCGGCAGAACCATAAGGGCGGAGATGATGGCAGGTACCTGGTCCCGCTGCGTCCATAGCAGGACCAGCAGGATAAAGGAGACCACTGGGGTGGCCCGGATGATTCGGATGGGCGGGGACAGGAGCCGGGCACACCAGGAGCTGGCGCAGGTGAGACCGGCCAGCAGTCCGCCCAGCACCACTCCGGCGAACAGGCCCGCTGCCACCCGGAGAAAGGTGGCCCCCACGGAGGCCCAGAAGGAAACCTGTCCTACCAGAGCGGCCAGGGCGGCCAACACGGTGAGGGGGTAGGGAAGGAGCAGTTCGTTCCCCCGGCCCTCCACATGAAGCTCCACCAACCAGGCGGCAAGCTGCCAAGCCCCCAGCCAGAAGGCCGGGGGCAGCAAGGCGCGGATGAAATTGGGCCGCCCTTTACTCCCCGCCATAGTAGAAGGCGTCGTAGGGCATCCCGCCGCCGATGGAAGCGGGGTCGGTACGGAATAGGACGGCGTAGTAGCCCTCCAGAGCGGCGCGCATCTCCTGGCCCGTTAAGAAGGTCAGATTGCACTGGGGAATGGCCGCCTGGGCCACCTGTTCATTGGGGGCGATGCCGTATTTCGCCACCAGGGCGGCTCCGTCAGCAGCGTTGCCCTCCTCCGTCATGAAGGTGATGGAGTCGCCGTACAGGTCTAGCAGAGCGTCGATCAGCATGGGATTTTCCTGGATGAATTCGGTCCGGGCTACCACGCAGCCCATGGGCAGGACCCCTTGATCCAGTTTCTCCCACTCGTCAGACAGGGACAGGGCCTGACGAACGCCGGTGTCCTGTACCATCAGGGCGGTGGCGGCGGGGACAGGGAGCATACAGATGGCCTGTTCCGAGGAAACCATTTTAGCCGAAACCTCCTGGGCGGTCATCCACTGGATGTCTAAGGTAGAGGGGTCCACCCCGTTTGCCGTGAGGAGATGGTCCAATACATACTCCGGGTTTGCTCTCTGGCCAGTGGCGTAAATTGTCTTGCCCCGCAGGTCAGCCATAGAGTGGACGCTGTCCCCTTTCTCCAGAATATAGAGCACCCCCAGAGTGTTGACCGCCAACACCTGAATGGCCCCATCGCTTTTGGTGTACAGATTGGCAGCCACGTTGGTAGCGATGGCGGCCACATCGGCGGAGCCATTGACCAGGGCATCGGTGACCTGATTGTTGTCCGCCACAACAGTAGTGTTCAAAGTAAATGGGGCGTCTGTGGGGGCGCTGCCGGCAGCGTAGCTGTCCACCAAATAAGCGGCCCCGACGCCGGTAGGACCGCTGAGGACCATAAAGTTGATCTCCGGAATATCAGACGGGCCGGGAATCTCCTGGGACGAGTCGCCTGACGAGGAACCGCCGGAGGAGATGTCCCCGGAGGCAGAGCTGGAGGAGTCGTTCTTACTGGCGCTTGGTTTACAGCCGGCTAGGCTGGCCAGCACCAGGGCGGCGCACAGCAAGAGAGAGAGTTTTCGTTTCATGTGGATCATCCTTTCTGATAGAGCGGTGGGGACAGAAGCTCACAGGAACCCTTCCAGACCGGCCGGGTCGGAGATGGAGATGGTCTTTCCGTGGCGGGAGATGAGGCCGCTCTCCTCCAGGGACTGGAAAGCCCGATAGAGGGAGGCACGGCTCAAGCCCAGCCGCCGGGCCAGGTCGGTGGCGGCACAGGTGAGCTGCCCCTCCCGGACATTGGCCAGCAGGTACCGAGCCAGTTTTCCCTCGGCTCCGGACTGGACCAGGGATTGCAGCCTGCCGGACAGAAAGCGGATTCGGCCGGTGAGGTAGCACAGGTAGTTTTCCCGGAGCGGCCCGTCCTGAGCCAGTAAGCGGTCCATGCTGTTCTGAGGCAGCATCAGGCAGCGGCTGCTCCGCCGAGCGGTAATGGTGGTAACAAATTCCGGAGCCTCGGTGTACAGGGCGGCGGCTCCAAACAGATCCCCAGGCTCCAGATAGCTGACGGTCAAAGTCCCCTTGGTGACCTGAAGCCTGCCGGCTAGCAGAATGCCCAGGCAGCGGCAAAAATGGCTTGGACTATACACCATGGCCCCGGTGGGAAAGAACTCCAGCCGGCCCTCCTGTGTGATTTGGTCCAACAGGGCGGGGGAGCAGTGCCGAAGGAGCGGGCAGCCCTCCAGAATCTCCCAATCTTCTTGGTTCAGCGGCAGAACAGGCACCTCCAAACTGTCTTATTTGATACAGAATGATTGTATGACAGGGGAGAGGAAAAGTCAACCCCGGCTCTGGGTTCCAGAACCGGGGCCAGGGAGTCGATCCTTCCCTGGAGCGTACAGCTCCGGACGGAAGATCCCATCCACCCTCCGACTCAGCTTCTGGAGGTGGGCAGGCTGCTCTGTGATAGCGGCAGGGCCGCCTTCCGCTGCGCTGTCGTCCTTTATCGGCTGGCCAGATAGGCCGCCGGGCCGCTCTCATACAGATCCCCGCCGTGGGCGTCCAGGATAACGGTAAGGGGGAAGTCCTCCACCTCCAGGCGGCGCACGGCCTCACAGCCCAGATCTTCCCAGCAGAGGACCTCCAGCGCCTTCACGCTGGACGCCATCAAGGCCCCCGCGCCCCCCAGGGCGGCCAGGTAGACGGCCCCATTCCGGACCACGGCGTCCTTGACTGTTTGGCTGCGTTTGCCCTTGCCGATCATGACGGCTTGGCCCAGGTCCAGCAGGCGGGGGGAGTAGGCGTCCATCCGGCCGCTGGTGGTAGGGCCGGCGGAGCCGATGACCTGTCCGGGGCGCTCTGGGGTGGGGCCCACATAGTACAGGGCGGAGCCCTCCACAGGGAAGGGCAGGGGCTCCCCCCGGTCAAGCAGCTCCATCATGCGCTGATGGGCGGCGTCCCGGGCGGTGTAGACCGGCCCGGACAGCAGAACGGTGTCTCCCGCCCGGAGGGGGGCTAAGTCATCCTTTGACACCGGGGTGGTCAGACGATACTGCATGAAAACAGCCTCCTTAACTGATTGGATGGGTATACAGGGTTACAGGTGGTCCGACAGAAAGCGGTGGATCGTATCCGCGAGCTCTTGTGGGCGGCAGCGGTACAGATCGTGGGGAAGGTCTAACAGATGGAGAGAGGAGACGGAAAAAGCGGAGAGATACGTTCTTGCGCACATCCGCCATTCCTCCTGGGGGAGAGGGGTGCCCTTGCCGTTGGAAACCAGGAACAGCGCGGGGACAGAGGCTGGCGGCCCCTCCTGCTGTACCTGACGGATGGAGCGGGGCAGGTCCCTTGCCTCATTGACCCATACGACACTGACGAAGTTCCGGCGGGCGGCAGGGGCCAGTTCCCTCCGTTCCGAGGCGGGGAAGCGCCTCAGCAGGGCGCGGGAGGTAAGGCGGAAGAGCAGCCCGCGCTTCCAACTGGAGCGATGGAGGTCCTCCAGCCGGCGATGGACAGTCTCCAGCTCCATGTGCTGATAGACCTGCGGTACAGCGGGGTCCAGCCCAACCAGAGCGGAGACCTCCTCCGGATATTTGCGGGCCCAGTGAAGGGCCTCCAGAAAGCCCATGCTGTGGGCGGCCAGCACCACTGGAAGAGGGCGCTCCAAGGCGGCCAGCACGCCGCGGTATTCCTCTACCATAGTGTCTACATCTCTGGGGGCATCTGTCAGGCCGCTGTGTCCATAGCCGAATTTGGAGGGGATGAGGACCGAGTACCATGGGCTCAGAGCGTCCGCCAGAGGGGCATACTCCAGTCCGGGGAACAGAATGTTGGAACCGGACAGAATGAGAAGGGTGACCGGTCCGACGCCCGTGCAGGATACCTGGAGGCTCCGGCCGTCTATGGCAATCATTTTTTCGTCCATGGCGGGCACCTCCCGATGAGCGCTCACAGTTCAGTCGAGGCCCGGCGGGTGACGTGACAGCTGACATTCACCGCCACGGGCAGCCCCGCCACATGGGTGGGGGCGGTCTCTACGGCCAGCCCCAGGCAGGTGGTCCGGCCGCCGAAGCCCTGGGGCCCAATGCCCAGGCCGTTGATTTCTTCCAGCAGCTCCGCCTCCAGGGCGGCGTAGAAGGGGTCCGGATTGGGCTGGTCAATGGGACGGAGGAGAGCGTGCTTGGCCATGGCGGCCACTTTGTCAAAGGAGCCGCCGATGCCCACACCCAACACCACAGGGGGACAGGGGTTGGAGCCGGCCTGCTTTACGGTGTCCACCACAAAGCGCCGGACGCCCTCCACCCCGTCGGCGGGCTTGAGCATGGCTAGCCGGCTCATGTTCTCCGAGCCGAAGCCCTTGGGAGCCACGGTGATGGTGCATCTGTTCCCCGGCACCAGCCGCAGGGTGATGGCGGCGGGGGTGTTGTCCCCGGTGTTTACCCGCCGCAGGGGGTCGGCCACAATGGATTTGCGGAGATAGCCCTCCCCGTAGCCCCGCTGGACTCCTGTGTGGATGGCCTGCTCAAAGTCCCCCTGAATATGGACCTCTTGGCCCAGCTCCACAAACACACAGGCCATTCCTGTGTCCTGACAGATGGGGAGCTCCTTCTCCCCGGCCAGCTCCAGATTGTCCCACAGCAGGCCCAATGTCTCCTGAGCCAGGGGCCAAGGTTCCTCACGGCGGCTCCGGGCCAAGGCGGCCACGACGTCGGGGGGGAGCTGGGTGTTGGCCCGGACACACAACCGGGCCACTGCGTCGGTGACGGCGGCGGAAGAAATGGTCCTCATATTGGTTACCTCCCGGAATGGATAATCGTTTGATTGGGATGATTGTAACATAGCCCAGTGTGAAATTCAATTTTCTGCTGTTAGTTCCAGGAAAACAGCCGGACCGGGCAAAAGCCGGTCCGGCTGTTCATACCAGGGCGGTGTATAGCGCCCCCACCACCAGCGCGGGGAGCAGGTTGGCGACCTTAAACTTGTTGCCGAAGGCAAGATTGACGCCTACACAGAAGATGAGGATAGAGCCCAGAAAGGACAGATTGTCCACCACAGCGGGGCTGAACACCGGAGCCAGAAGTCCGGCGCACAGAGTGACTGTGCCCTGGAGCGCACCTACGGGCAGAGCTGAAAAGACAGCCCCCTTGCCGTAGGTGGAGGAGAAGATCATGACGATGATCAGGTCGAGGACGGATTTGGTGAACAGGGTGGAGGGGTCTCCGGTCATGCCGTCCTGGATGGAGCCTACGATGGCCATAGCCCCGACACAGACCGTGAGAGAAGCGGTGACGAAGCCCTGGATGAACTGACTATCCTCCCCACGGGAGGCCTTCTCCTTCAGCCAGCCCCCCAGCCGCTCCATCCGGCCATCCAGATCCAGCCACTCACCCAGCAGAGAGCCGGCGGCGAGGGCCAGTATCATGCCCAGAGTGCCCCTGGTGTCCAGCCCAGTGAGTACCCCGTCCCGGACCGACAGCATCCCGTTCAGGGCGCCAGCTCCACCGATGAAAATGATGCACAGGCCCATGGCCTGGATCACAGCCTGCTGATAGCGGGCCTTGAGTCCTCCCTTCAGGACCAGGCCGGCACAGCCTCCCGCCAGAATGGCCAGAACATTGACCACAGTACCAATCCCCGCCAAAGACGATCCCTCCCAGCCGGGGCCGATGTGGCCCCGCGCGACTGGATTTATTATAGTGCTTCGACGGAAAATGTCAAAGGAAAAGAATTTGCATTAGGTAGGATGATATGATACAATTAATAAAAATTCGGCCCAGGGCCAAGAGGAGGAATATTTTATGAAAATCGTAGTATTGGACGGCTATACGGAAAACCCCGGTGACCTGAGCTGGGACGAGCTGGGAAAGCTGGGCGAGCTCACTGTCTATGACCGTAGCAGCCTCACTGATGAGGACGAGGCTATCGCCCGCATCGGCGACGCCGAGGTGGTCTTTACCAATAAGACTCCCATTACCAAAAAGGTTATCGACGCCTGCCCCAACATGAAGATGATCAGTATGCTGGCCACCGGCTACAATGTGGTGGACTATGTTTATGCCAGGGAAAAGGGCATTCCCGTCACCAACGTGCCCACCTACGGTACCGCCTCCGTCAGCCAGTTCTCCATCGCCCTGCTGCTGGAGATCTGCCACCACATCGGCCACCATGACGCCTCCGTCCATGCCGGCAACTGGGCCAACTGTGTAGACTGGTGCTACTGGGACTATCCCCTGATCGAACTGGAGGGCAAGACCATCGGTATCATCGGCTTTGGCCGCATCGGTCAGGCTGAGGGCCGGATCGCCAAGGCCCTTGGTATGAACGTGGTGGCTTATGACCTGTATCCCAACGACTCCGGCCGGGCCATCGCCGAGTATGTGGACCTGGATACCCTGTATGCCAGGGCCGATGTCATTTCCCTGCACTGCAACCTGACGCCCGAGAACACCGGCATGATCAACAAGGACTCCATCGCCAAGATGAAGGACGGCGTCATTCTGATCAACAATGCCCGTGGCCAGCTCATCCACGAGCAGGATGTGGCCGACGCCCTGAACTCCGGCAAGATGGGAGCCGCCGGCCTGGACGTGGTGTACACCGAGCCCATCCGTGCCGACAACCCTCTCCTGAAGGCCAAGAACTGCATCATCACCCCACACATCTCCTGGGCCCCCAAGGAGAGCCGCCAGCGCATCATGGATACCGCGGTGGAGAACGTCAAGGCCTATCTGGCCGGCGCCCCCATCAACGTGGTCAACCGCTGAAAAACTGGAAAACAGCAGCAGAGCCGCCCATGAAAACATGGGCGGCTCTTTTGCGTTCAGGGCACGTTTTCCCTCCATACTGAAGCGGCCGACCGGGCCAGCTGAATCAACCCCTCGGCCAGCGTCCGGCGGGTCCCGTCCCGGTCGTCCGCCAGAGAGCGCAGGGCGGCCTGGAGGTTCCTGGGCTGAAGCAGGTCGGCGGTGGTGCTGGCCTCTCCGGCGGACAGCAGCTGAAAGAGGGAGTCCACGAACTGACTCCGCTCCTGGGGGGACAGACCGGCCAGCCAGCCCTTAATAGCCTGGTCGGCCATCCGGCTGCCGGGAGTGATCTCTTCCGCCTGGACGAAGGAGCCCCCCTCCACCTCCCAGGAGTAAGGGTCGTGCTGGAGCAGGCCGATTTGGCGGCTCCGCACCACGGTATGGGGCTCGTCGTGTTCCAACAGCAGTCCCACCACTGAGGACTGGGGAATGAAGGTGTGCAGCCGGGTCAGCAGCTCCTGGTAGCCCGGACTGTCCAGCACCAACCGGGTGAAGCCGGGGCCGTCGTTGTTGTAGATGGCCAGGATCCGGTCCCGTACTTTGATCCGGGCCAGGGCGCCGGCAAAGACAGCCAGATTGCCTCCCTTGGAGTGGCCGCCCAGCCGGAGGGAGCCAGGAAAGAGAGAGGCAAACCGCTCCACATAGTCCAGGGCCGCCTGTTGGGCGGGGACAGCGTCCAGGAAGCTCATGCTGAAGTCCTCCTTCCAGCCCACTAGGGTGGCGTCGGTGCCCCGGAAGGAAAGAAAGGCGGAGCCATCCTCCAACAGAACGGCGATGGCGGCGAACTGCATCTCCTCCTCCGGAACAAAGCGGTCCTGAGCGAAGGCCAATCCCAGGGGAGAAAAGCGGCGGCATCGGGCCAGAGCGGCCAGTAGCTTTCGGTCCGAAGGGCATCGGACACGGCCTCGCCGCCCCTCTGGCAGGGCCAGATAGGTTTCCGCCGCCTTTCCAAGAGAGATAGGACCGCGCAGGTCTGGAGGGACCAGGTTGTCGAAGTGGACATAGGACAGGATGGACAGAATCAGGCCGTCCACCGGGTTGAAGGGGGCCTGGCTCATGGGGATATCTCCCCGCCAGGCCAGGTAGTCGAACAGATCGGACAAAGGTTTCAGGCTCCTTTCCGGGGAAAACGGCGTCCTCCAGCCCCCTTTCCCGCATATCCCCGCCCACCACCGCATAGGATGGACCAACAAGAGGCGGGGAGTGTTGTTTTTGAAAGGAAACATGGAGGAGCGGGCCCAGCGCCTAGCTCTTTACATCATAGAGAACCGGGCCACGGTCCGTACCGCCGCACAGAAGTTTGGAATCAGCAAGAGCACCGTACATAAGGACCTGGCCGAGCGGCTGCCTGTATTCAACAGGACACTCTACCTCCAGGTCAAGGGAGTCCTGGAGGAGAACAAGGCCGAGCGGCACATTCGGGGAGGGATCGCCACCCGGAAGAAATACAAAGGGGCCTGAGAACGGACAGTGGATCGGGGACGCCACCGGGCGGCCCCGATTGCTTTTTGCTTCCTCCTATGATATCATATGCCTGAATGTGAATCTTGAAGGGGGACAAGGCCCATGAGCTACGCAGACCAGATATTCATCCAGAATTGCAGGGAGATCCTATCCCATGGGGTGTGGGATACGGACCGGGAGGTGCGCCCCCGATGGCAGGACGGCACGCCCGCCCACACCGTCAAGCTGTTCGGCGTGGTCAACCGTTACGACTTACGGAAGGAATTTCCCATTCTGACGGTCCGGAAGCAGTTCCTGAAGTCAGCGGTGGATGAGCTGCTGTGGATCTGGCAGAAGAAATCCAACAACATCCATGAGCTGAACAGCCATGTGTGGGACGCATGGGCAGACGAAAATGGCTCAATCGGCAAGGCATACGGCTATCAGCTGGGGGTGAAGCACCACTACCCCCAGGGGGATATGGACCAGGTGGACAAGGTGCTGTGGGACCTAAAGCACGATCCCGCCTCCCGCCGCATCATGACCAACCTGTATAACCACCACGACCTTTCCGAGATGGCCCTCTACCCCTGCGCTTACTCTATGACCTTCAATGTGTCGGGCCGCACCCTCAATGGGATCTTGAATCAGCGCAGCCAGGATATGCTCACCGCCAACGGCTGGAACGTGATGCAGTATGCCGTTCTCCTGCACATGCTGGCCCAGGTATCCGGACTGGAGGCGGGGGAACTGATCCACGTCATCGCGGACGCCCACATCTATGACCGTCATGTGCCCGTAGTGGAGGAGCTGCTGGAGCGGGAGCCCTATGAGGCCCCCCGGTTTATCCTGGAGCCCTCCGTCACAGACTTTTACAGCTTTACCCCCTCCAGTGTGAGGCTGGAGGGTTATCAGGCCCATGCCCTGGATCAAAAGATCCCGGTAGCCGTATAGAGGTGGATCTGCTATGGAACTGATTGTGGCGGTGGACCAGAACTGGGCCATTGGGCGGGGAGGGGATCAGCTGATCTACATCTCCCAGGACCTCAAGCGATTCAAAACGTTGACCACTGGGCACCCGGTAATCTTGGGCCGAAAGACCCTGGACACCTTTCCCGGCGGCCGCCCCCTAAAGGGACGCAGGAACCTGATTCTGTCCCGCAGCCCCGGCTTCGCCCCGGAGGGGGCGGAGGTGTATCCCGACATGGACGCCCTGCTGGCCGCGGCGCCGGAGGATAGCTTTGTAATCGGCGGCGCTTCGGTGTACCGGGCCCTCCTGGACCAATGTTCCACCGCCTATGTGACGAAAATAGAAGCTGCCTTCCCGGCGGCTGACTGCTGGTTCCCCGACCTGGATAGCCGTCCGGAGTGGAGGATATCAGAGGAGAGCGAATCCCAGGAGGAAGATGGAGTCAAGTTCCGGTATGTGACTTATCGAAAGGAGGAATGACGACCATGAAAAAACTGATTGCGGCCGGGCTGGCCTGTGCTCTGACACTGACTGTGGGGGGCACTGTGTTTGCGCACCATCAAGGCCGGACGGAAATATCCGCCCCCTGGATCCACTGTGATGGGGACGGCGACGGCCTATACGGTCGCTGTGCTGGCCGGCGGAATATGAACTTCACAGATGAGGATGGGGATGGTGTCTGTGACAACTGGATAGGCTGTCAGACGCCCGGCCGGGGCGAACACCACGTCAGCGGCCGTCATCACCATGGGTAAGTAAAAAGATTCCGGTACCAGCGGTACCGGAATCTTTTTACAGTCCTAGTGTCATACCCTCCTGGCCGGACAGTCCGTCTTTGGCCAGCATCCGCTCCAGCACCTCTACATCGGCGGTGATGTCCATGGCGTCCCCCTGGAAGAGGAGATCCAGCTGCTTTTCAAAGCCATCCACCACCTTATCCATCATACCCTCTATGCGTTCCATGGCGGCAGCAATGTTCTCTCCGGATATCTCCTGGTCCTCCAACTGTCCATAGGCCCGGAGGATCTTCAGGGTGGTGGGCAGGTAATAGCTCAAAAAGCTATGGAGTTGGGGAGAACTCTCCGGATGGGATTTCTGATAGTCCAGGATTTTGGCGGTGATGACCCCGATCCGGTCGATCTGGGCAGACAGCTTCTCGTTGTCCACGGCCTCGTTGACTGCCCGTATCTCTGTCAGAATGGCGTTCTCCTCCTGGTGGAGGGGCTGGGAGGGAGCCTCCTCCTTGGGCTGGGAATCGGACAGCCCATCAGCACTGAGGACCAGCCGGTCCCCACCATAATCCAAAAAGCCTTGGGGCAGGATCCCCTCCCCCAGCATATCGGCCAGATCGTCCCGGACCCGGCGGGGAGGCAGCCCGGAAGCGGAAGCCAGGGTGGATATGGCGATGGACTGCCGGGTCCCAATGACAGCCAAGTAATTGCGGTAGCGTCGAGCCTCCTTGTTTTTTCGTACGCCGGCCCATAGGCAGCCGAGGCCGCCGCAGGCGAAACACAGGGGAACGAGGATGCCTGACAGATACCAGCTAATATCAGGAAGCATCCACAGATTTTCTACCCCGTTGATTAGAGTGATCATTCCAAAGCAGATGGCCAGAGCGCCGCCTACCTGAGTCAGCCGTTTGCCGTCCTTAGCCAGTTTAGACAGCAGGTCCTGCTGGGCCTTAGATTTTTTTCTTCCCTTTCCCTTGGATGTGGACGGCTCCTCTTGGAACGTGGTCGTTCTAGCCCCCACAGGGGCGGCCTGGTCACGCTGGGTGTAATAGGGGTGCCGGCCGCGCTTTCCCCTGCCCATCAGCTTGAGTACGATCATCAGAATCGCCACGGGAGCGGCGACTCCAGTGAACAGCAGTACGGCGGCAATCGCCCAATAGGCCATATCCCCCGATCTCTCATTTCCCTTGTTGGTGTTTGCCACAGTCAGTCCCCCCAGCGGATGCTTATATCTTTATCATATCAGGTCTTTCCCAAAATGGAATTTAAATTTTCTTAAAAATCAATGAATGGGTCCAGCGCTACTATCATACAGCAGCGGCGCATAAAAGTAAATGGCAGACGCTTTTTTTCCTAACAAGGGAAAAAGGTGCAGAAAAAGGCATCAGGTTGTAACTGTTCTGTAATTGTATCAGGCAAGTTTGGGTGATATAATAAGCGCAGTTGGCTTTTTGCCCAGATAGAAAATAGAGGGAGGCCCTGTCACAATAAGGGCTTCCTTGGAGGGATAGCATGGAAGGCGAGCGCGTGATGAAGGCGCCGGAGAATGGAAAAAAGAAAACGTGGCTTATCGTGACAGGCGTAGTTCTGGGTGCGTTGCTGATGGCATATCTGGGGCTGTGCGCCTGGGTGGGAACGATGGACCGGATCTTTCCCAACACGACCATCGCCGGTCTGGATGTGTCCGGCATGACCGTGGAGCAGGCTCGGAAGGCGCTGGATCAGGCCATGGCGGAGCATGGAGATGAGATTGCCGGGACTATCACCTACGGGGAGTGGCGGGGCACCATCACCGCCTCCCAGATGAACTATGACTGGTCCGCCTCGGCGCAGGCGGCCTATACAGACGGCAGAGATCACTTTCTGACCCAGGGAGGGCAGTACGCCGCCAGACTTTTGGGCAAACAGTGGTCGGTGGAAACCAGAAGTATGGAAACAACAGAACTGGAGCGCCTGCTGGACCAGATGGAACAGGATCTGGACGGTGATGTGACCAGAGCCGCCTGGCGTCTGGAGGGGGACCGTTTGGTGATGACCAAGGGCCGCACCGGGGTGAGCTTGGACCGGGAGTCTGCCCGGGAGGGAGCTTTTTCCGCGCTGGAGGAGGCGATGGAGCAGAAGCTGGGTGGCGGCCAAGAGGGGAACGCGGAGGTGGAGCGGCAGCTTTACCCCGAGGAGATACCTCCCCAGGAACCCGACTTTGATGAGATTTATACTCAGTTCCATACCGAGCCGGTCAGTGCCCAGATGGACCCGGATACCTTTCAGATCACCGACCATGTGGTGGGGGTGGACTTTGACGTGGATGCCCTGAAGGCCGCCTATGAGGGGGCCGCGGAGGGGGAGACCTTCTCTATCCCCGTTACCTTGACCCAACCCAAGGAGACTAAGGCGAGCCTGGAAGAAAAGCTGTTTCAGGACCTGCTGGGGGAGGGAACCACCAGGGTGACTGGCTCGGCCAACCGCAAGTTCAACGTCAAGCTGTCCGCCGAAGCCTGCAATAACGTGATCCTCCTACCTGGACAGGAGTTCTCCTACAACAATACCACCGGCAGCCGTACGCCGGAAAAGGGCTATAAAAACGCCCCCACCTACCAGGCCGGAAAGTCGGTGGACGACATCGGCGGAGGCATCTGCCAGACCTCCTCCACCATTTACTATGCCGTTCTTCATACCCCGCTGGAGGTCGTGGAGCGGCACGACCATCAGTTCAATACTGGTTATGTGGATCTGGGCATGGACGCCACGGTATATTTTGGTTCTCTGGACTTCCGGTTCAAAAACAATACCGAGTACCCCGTCAAGATCGTGACCAGCAGCTATGACTCCAACGGGAGCCGGTATTTGAATGTGAAGATCTATGGTACCAACCCCGATGGCATCTACGCCATCCCCAAGAGCAGCGTCTTTGACAAAGTGGCGCCCACCACCAAGTATGAGCCAGACCCCAGTGTTCCAAAGGGTACCCTGGTGCTGGATAAGGAGCAGTACGCTTACACCGGCTGGAGCGCCCACACTTATCGATATATTTACGACAAAGACGGCAATCTGTTGGAGAAGCAGGATATGGGGAGCAGCAAATACAGTATGCGCCCCAACCTGTATCACTATAACCCGGCCGACGGCGACCCCAGCACCTGGCCAGACGGCAAGCCGCCGCAGCCCGGCACTGACCCTGGGACAGAGGTTCCTGTGGACTCCAGTACGGAGACCGGAGGGACAGCAGGCCCCGGCACAGAGGGCGGAGCCGTCCCCGGTACCGGAGAAGGGGAGGCTGGGACGGACCAGCCCGCACAGGACCAGCCGGCATCTGAGCAGACGGACGCCGGCGAGAGCGACCAAACCCAGACGGAGGGAGTGAGTGGTGGAGAGCGGCCCTCCAGCCAGGGTGAGGAGGCATCCTCTGGCCAGAATACGGAGGCGGCGACCTGACAGACAGAGAGGAAGAGGACGATGTTCCAAGGATTTTCCCAGGGTGCCATCGATTTTCTGTGGGGCATCCGTTTCAACAACGAGCGAGGTTGGTTTTTAGCCCACAAGGAGGAATTCCTGACTCTGGTGGACGCCCCCATGCGGGAGCTGGCCGCTCAGGTGAGTCAGGCCATGACGGAAGAATTCCCCAAGCTTGGACTGGAGCTGAAGGTGAGCCGTATCTACCGGGATGCCCGGCGGCTCTTTGGCCGCGGGCCCTATAAGGACCACCTTTGGTTTTCCCTGCGCCGCCGGAACGAGAACGAGGGGGCGGAGCCCAGCTTCTACTTTGAGATCGCCCCGGAGTATTACAGCTATGGCATGGGAGCCTGGGATTTGCCTCCGGTAACCATGGCCAAGCTCCGGGCCCGCATCGACCGGGACCCAAAACCTCTGGAGAAGCTGGCCCGAAGGCTGGAGAGGCAGGGGGAATTTGCGCTGGAGGGCCGGCAGTATAAGCGGCCCAAGGGGGACCCGGGAAAGCTTCTGTTTCCTTGGTATAACAGTCGTCAGCTGGTCATCTCCAGCGACCACAACTGTGAGGGCCCCCTGTTCGGCCCTGAACTGGCGGACCAGGTGCTGGAGGGGTTTCGATTTCTGGTGCCCTATTACCAGTATCTCCAGACATTGGCCGGGGACGCGCCTCCGCCTGAGATCTGAATACAGAGAAAAAGCGCTCCGGCCTCGGCTTGGGGCGCTTTTTGCAGGATGGGGGTTTAAGACTTGTGCTGTAGAGCTGACGGCACAGAAAATTTTGAAAATTTCTCACAAATACTATTGACAATAGAGTGGAGATGTGGTACATTATAGCCAGAAAGGATGAGTCCAATGTATTAAGAAAGTCCCCGCACCTGATGCTGTGATGCAAGG
This sequence comes from Flintibacter sp. P01028, assembly GCF_041925235.1. Taxonomy (NCBI): domain Bacteria; kingdom Bacillati; phylum Bacillota; class Clostridia; order Eubacteriales; genus Flintibacter; species Flintibacter sp. P01028. The sequence goes on along the minus strand of NZ_JBHEVC010000003.1, from coordinate 249,308 downwards.
CCGAGAAGCATAAAAATCAGAAAGAGGAGAACCAGAAGAACATTTGAGGAAAGTCCCATATGCCAATGACATCGGACAGAAAGAATCTTCTCGGAGCGGAAACACCAGCACAGGGACATACCACAGAGCAAGGTCAGGTATATGTTCCGCCGCAAGATGCCTCACATATGAGGAAGAGCCGCAGAAGCGGCCACAATGATTTGGGAGAGATACAAGGACCGGGACCGGCGAGATGTGGTATGGCGATTCTGTAGAAAGAGAGGTAAACAATTGATGTTAGATAACAAGAACCACCAGAAATGACCCTTGGCTGCAACGGATTACGAAACGGGCAGTCAAGGGTCATTTCTTTTTCAAAGAGCACCGTGGACAGGCGGGGAGCTGGAGGTGTGGAGCCAAAGGGCTCTTTTTTTATGCCCATTTTGAAAAAGAGAAAGCCCGCCGTTTTCAGGCGGGCTTTGTTTCTGGAGAGATCAGCGGTTTTTGAAGGAGGTGAGCTTCTCCTTATTGACGAAGGCGCGCATGGCGTCCTTCTGGTCCTCGGTGGCAAAGCAGAGGCCGAAAGCCTCGCTCTCATAGGCGGCGCCGGTGTAAATATCGGTCTGGAGCCCCCGGCGGATGGCGGCCTTGGACTGGCGGACGGCTACCTGGGCGTTGGATGCAATGGCGTTGGCCAGCTCCAGAGCCTTGTCCATCAGCTCATCGGGGGGATAGACATGGCTCACCAGGCCCAACTCCTTGGCCTCGGCGGCGCCGATGGTCCTGGCGGTGAGGATCAGCTCCATAGCGTTGGAGATGCCCACGATCCGGGCCAGACGCTGGGTTCCCCCAAAGCCAGGGGTGATCCCAAGACCTACCTCCGGCTGGCCAAACTTGGCCTTTTCACTGGCGAGGCGGATGTCGCAGGCCATGGACAGCTCACACCCGCCTCCAAGAGCAAAGCCGTTGACGGCCGCAATGGTGGGCTTGGTCAGAGTTTCCAGCTTTAGAAAGACCCCATTGCCGTAAGCGCCGAATTTCTTGGCCTCCACGGAAGTGAGGGTGGACATCTGGCCGATGTCCGCGCCGGCTACGAAGGAGCGGCCGGCTCCGGTGACGATGGCCACCAGAATATCCTCACGCTCCTCTACCTGGTCCAGGACGGCGTCCAGATCCCGAAGTACCTGCTCATTCAGCGCATTGAGGGCATCGGGCCGGTTCATGGTGATGATGCCCACGGGGCCCTTCTGCTCAAGGGTGACAAAAGACATAGCTTGTTTCCTCCTTGTTTTTGTTCCGTGTTAAGGATCATTTTGCCTGTTTTCTTGTATTATAGCCTATCCTGAACAGAACAGCAAGGGAAAAGTGGCGTCATGACCGGACTGCCGCGTGAAGCAGGGACCAGAAGGACCAGATTACACCTACTACAGTCAGCGCCACCCAGAAAACTACCATGATCTGGCTCATATCGCCGATGAAATAGGCGCTTCTACCCACCAGCTGGGGGCCAAAACAGGCCGCCATCCAGATACCCCAGATGATCCAGCCACCCTTGGCACCGTAGCGCTGCATGATTGCGCCGATAATGAGGCCGCAGGATAGAGCAAAGACCAGAATGGCGGGCCACCACCACCAGTTCAGGGTGAAGTCCTCGATAAATAGAGTGCTCTCCCAGGCGGGGTCCACGGGAGCGCGTAGACTGGGCTCGGGCATAGGGGGGATGCCCTCCAGGGACAGCCCCGGCAGGCCGGTCAGTTTCAGCCACAGTACCGGGGACACCATATGCTCCAGTGCGGTGAGCAGAGCGGCCATGCCCATGGAGCAGACACCCATGAATAGGCTCCTCCCCAGCTCCATCCCCAGGGCTCGGCGGCGGGTCTGGCCAAAGCGGATGGCCTGTTCAAAGCTCACCCCCATAGCCGCTACCGTTACAACCAGAGCCATAATACCCGCCACGATGGGAAGTACGGTCCCGGAGATCATGATGCCGCTGTTCTCAGCGGAGAGGAGCAGGACCGCGGCTATCACGCCCTGGATCAACACAAATAGTCCGGTTACCACGCCCAGACACAGAAACAGGTCGTCCAGGTTGAGCCGTATCACTTTTTTCAGCATCCCGATCACCTCACTGCAAAACGGAAAATCTGCCGCCATATAACGACTTCACCAATGGCCAGCGTCGCTAACATTCCGATGGTCAGAATGGCGGGCAGGCTGCCCCACATACCGCTCCAGGCGCTGCCCATCAGAAAGGACCAGGCGTCCAGATCGGCCATGAGGGCCAGAAGGATGGAGCCCATGAGCAGGGCGATGACGGACACGGAGAGGATGACGGCGCCCCAGACCTTGGACTTGGCGGACACCAGCCCGCCCAGACAGCCCAGCACCAATATGGTCAAACATACTAGAGGGAACACCCACAGCGTCCCTCCGTAAAAGGCCCGGATCAAAGTCCAACGGCCCTCCTCAATCCAGCCGCCCAACTGGGGCAGAGCAGCCAGCAGGACTTGCGCGGCCCAGCAGAACCCGGTGTACACGACCAGCACTCCCTGCACGGCCCAGAAGAAGTCCCGCCGCCGGGCCCCAAAGGACAGCCCCAGATTCAGGTTGCTGGTGCACAGGGAAAAGGCGAAAAGGAATAGGACGAACAGGGTGACCAGGGGAAAGGCGCCATAGTAGGTAGCGAACAGATTGCTCGCCCCACCGGGCACCCCGGTGGCGTAGCAGCCCACTACTACAAGGACGGCGAAGCCCAGCAGGCAGGCCAGATTGATCCAGGCGAACTGGAAGAGAAAGCGAAAGGATTTCAACATTGGTGTCCCTCCTCACTGGGTGTCCCCATGTCCGCACAGGGCCACAAACACGTTCTGAAGGTTCATGGGGGACACATCTACATCGGCCTTGAGGGCGTCCTGGAGCTTAACTCCGCTCCCCCGGACGGCTGCGGTCTTGTGCCGGCCCATCTGATGGGTGGACAGCACCTCCAACCCGGCGCATACCTGATCTACCACATCCTCATGGCCGGAGATGTAGCGGAACTGGCCCACCAGCTCCTCGGTGGGGCAGTTTTCCAGGATACGGCCCTCATCCAGGATGATGACCCGCTCAAAGACGGAGGCGGCCTCCTCGATGATGTGAGTGGACACCAGGAAGGTCCGTCCGGTCTGGGCGAAATCGTCCAGCAGAAGCTGGTAAAACCGCTCCCGCATCACCACATCCAGTCCCGCCGCCGGCTCATCCAGGATGGTGATGGGAGACCGGCTGGCCAGGGCGATGAGGATGGTCACCATGGACATCTGCCCCTTGGAGAGCTGACAGATCTTCTTTTTCTCGTCCAGCTTAAATTCCTCTAATAGCCGCTGGGCGTATTCCCTATCCCAACCGGGGTAGTAGATGGCCGCAGAGCGGAGATAGTGGCGGATTTTCAGATTGTTCTGCCCGGAGAACAGGGTGGGCTGCAGCTCGCGGGAGAAGCAGATGTTGTCCAGTGCCGCCTGGTTTTCCCAGACGGGCTGTCCGTCGTAGGTCACCTCGCCCCGGTCCTTGGTGTTCTGGGCGGTGAGGATGCCCAGCAGAGTGGTCTTGCCCGCCCCGTTCCGGCCGATCAGGCCATAGATCTTGCCTGGTTCTATTGTCAGGTCCAGATTATGGAGTACCTCTTTGTCCTTATAGGATTTATACAGACCCTGAGCCTTTAAAATTCCGGTCAGCATGATTGCTCTCCCTCCTTGATCGCACGGTCCACCATAGACAGCAGTTCCTCTCCGGTCAGAGAGATAGCGGTTCCCTCTTTGACCAGCGGTTTCACAAATCCGTCGTAAAAGGCGGCCTTCCTTTTTTGTTTCACAGTATCACCTGCTCCTGGGGATACGAACATACCGATCCCTCTTTTTTTGTATAAGATCCCATCGGCCACCAGCATATTGATACCCTTGGCCGCCGTGGCTGGGTTGATGTTATAGCCCCGTGCCAGCTCATTGGTGGAGGGCACCTGCTCCTCCTCCTGGTAGATCCCCCGTAAGATGTCGTCCTCCAGCATCCGGGCGATCTGTAGATAGATCAGGGACTGATCGTTCAGGATTCCATGCACATGATCACCTCCATAATTGTTTCCTCCGCGCGGCGGAGAGCATCCAGGAGCCGTTACAGCAAAATGCTATAGACCGCAACGATGAAATAGCGCAACAGGCGATACCGCCCCTCTACTTTTTGTGCTCTTTTATCCAGACGTTGATTTTTCCATGAGATAGTGCCCCTCTTCTGGACCTTAGGCTCCCATACGCTTTCTGTTCGTTTGTTAATTACTTGTGTAATTAACCATATCACCGATGAGGAGAAAAGTCAAGACCTTTTTGTACATAAAAAAGAGACAGGGGAGGGGGGCGGCTTCCTCACCCTTTGGGCCGCCGCGGCATAGTCTGGGGTACAGATTCGTTGATACGGAGGGTCGGTCATGACTTCTTTGCCTAAAATCCAATATTTTTTGGGGGCCAATTCCCCCACTGGTTTTTACTCTCTTTACCCTGAACTCATCCAGCCTGAACGGGCCCGGACTATCTATATCCTAAAGGGCGGTCCGGGCTGTGGAAAATCCACCCTGATGCGCCGGGTAGGGGCCCGGATGGAGGAGGAAGGTCTGGATACCGAGTACATCCTATGCTCCGGAGATCCGGATTCGCTGGACGCGCTGCTGCTCCCCCAGCTAGGGGTAGCCCTGGTGGACGGGACCGCTCCCCATGTGGTGGAGCCCAAGTATCCCGGCGTAGTGGACCGGTATGTAAACATGGGGGACTGCTATGACAAGGAGGGGTTGGCGGTCCGACGCCAGGAGATCATGTCCTGTATGACGGGCTATAAGGGCTGCTACCAGCGGGCCTATCGATGCCTGGGGGCGTCGGCGGAGATCTTCGAGGATGTGCGGTCCACTCTACTTACTGACGTTTTGGGGGAGAAGCTGGCCAAACGAGCCCATGGTATCCTGTCCCGGGAGTTCAAAAAGCGTAAAGGCGTCCAGAGCGGACAGGTAAAGCAGAGATTCCTGGGCGCGGTGACACACAAGGGAGCGATGACGCTGTTTGATACAGCGACCGCCCAGTGTGACCGGATCTATGAGCTGGTGGACAGCTACGGCTTGGCCCATGAGCTGCTGGTCCATATCCTGGCCGGAGGGGCCGCCGGGGGCTATGACATAGTGGCCTGCCCCGATCCCATGGCCCCTGACCGGCTGGCCCACCTGCTGGTGCCGGAGCTGGGGCTTGCCTTCCTGACCTCTACCTCCGTCCTGCCCTTCCCAGGGAGCCCATACCGCCGGATCCGGCTGGACGCGGCCGCGGACCGGGAGATCCTCCGGCACAGCCGGCCCAGACTTCGCTTCGCCAAAAAGGTGTCCGCCGCTCTGGCGGAGGAGGCGGTGGAGTCTCTGGCCCAGGCCAAGGCCATGCACGACGACCTGGAGGCCCTCTACAACCCCTTTGTAGATTTCCAACTGGTAGACCAGATGGCACAGTCTGTAGGGGACGAGATCCTGAAAATATAAAGAGAGTCCCCGGTATCCTGTCTGGACACCGGGGACTTCTGTATATCAAGGTATTTGTGCCGTTACCGGCGGATCAGGGCTATGGCCACGTCGTTGACATTAGTGCCCGTAGCCCCTGTGACGATCAGCCCGTCACAGGCGGCCAGGGCGTTGTAAGCGTCGTTGTCCTGGAGGACCTGGAAGATGGATACACCCTTCTCCTCCAACTGGCCACGGGTCTCCCCAGTGACAAAGCCGCCGGCGGCGTCCGTGGGGCCGTCCGTCCCGTCAGAGCCCACGGAGAAGACGGCGGTGTCCCTCAGTCCGGCGATCCCCTCGGCCGCGGCAAGGGCAATCTCCTGGTTCCGGCCGCCCTTGCCGGCCCCAGTGAGCTTCACTACCGTTTCCCCACCGGCCAGGAAGGCCAGGGACCGCCCGCTGTCCTGGTGATACCGGGCGATAGAGGCCAGGAAGGAGCCCGCCTCCCTGGCTTGGCAGGTCAGGCTGTCGGTAAGGACTACGGGCTCATATCCCAGCTGGCGGCACACGTCGGCAGCGGCCCGGCACAGCTCCCGGACACTGCCGGTAATCTGAGTCTCCACGTTGTCCAGGGCCTTGGGCGTCTCCTGAGCCAGAACGGCGGCGGCCTCCGCGGAGAGCCTGATGCCGTATTGGGCCACAATGGCCTCCGCCTGGGCGCTGGTGGAGCTGTCGGGGTAGGCGGGACCAGATGCGATCATATCCAGCGGGTCGCCGATGATGTCGGACAGCACCACCGCGAAGACCTGGGCCGGGGCACAGTGAAGGGCAAAACGGCCCCCCTTGACAGTGGAGAGATGCTTGCGGATGGTATTCATCTCTGTGATATCCGCTCCACAGGCCAGGAGCTGCCTGGTGATGTCCTGCAGCTCCTCCGTGGAGATGATGGGTTTTTCAAACAGGGCAGAGCCGCCGCCGGACAGCAGGAACAGAACACGGTCCTCCGGCTTGAGATCCTGGGTCAGCTCCAGGGCCCGGCTGGTGGCGGCAAAGGTGCCGTCGTCGGGGACCGGATGGCCCGCTTCCCAGACCTCCAGGTTTCCGATGGGACCCTCGCTGTGGCCGTGCTTGGTGATGACGATGCCCCCATCCGGTTTGCGGTCCAGACTTTCCCAGGCCGCGTGGGCCATGGACCAGGCCGCCTTACCCACCGCTACAAGGATGAGCTTCCCCGAGCCGAACTCTTTTCCGGCCAGAGCCCGAGCCACTGCCGCATCCGGCCGGACCTGGGCGATGGCCTCCCGGACAATGGTGTTACAGTCATTTCTCAGCCGCATTGTCGCCGCCTCCCAAAATAAATTTATTCTTCCGGTTCCTCCGGCAGGGCAGTCGGGCGCAGGTCCAGGTTCCAGTCCACCTCTCCCTGGATGCCAGCTACCGTGCCGGTGTGGGTGTACTGCCAAAAATCAAAGTGATAATAAAAGCCTGGGATCTGGTCGTATTCCGCCAGCCAGAAGGGCCACTGGTCTAGCTGGGTCAGGTCGTAGGTGAGATAGCCCTGGTCCTGGTTGAAGTAGACCATGGGCTGATACCCACCCTCCTGGATGGTCCGGCAGAAGGAGACGGCGCACTGGGTCAGAGTCTGACCGTCCAGCCCGTCGGTGCGGGCGCCATTGCCGGGAGTGATGGGCTCCCAGTCAAAGACCACGGGGTAGGTGATGTCGCAGCCAGCCAGGGTGTCCAGCACGAACTGGGCCTCCTCCATCCCCTCTTGGGGGGTGATGGCCTGGGAGAAGAAGTAGACGCCCACCTCCAGTCCAGCCTCCAGGGCCCCCTGGATGTTGGACTCGTAGGAGGAATCCAGGAACAGCCCTCCCTCGGTGTAGCCGCGGTAGCCTAGACGAATGAGGGCGAAGTCCACGCCGTCCGCCGCTACGGCCTGCCAATCGATCTCCCCCTGGTAAAAGGACACATCAATACCCGCCTTGGCCAAAAGGCCATCCCGCTCATAGGACACCCGGCCCAGTGGATCGGTGGAGAAGCCTTCGGTCCCGTAGCGGTTCACAGCCAGACCATCTATCGCGGTCAATATCTGGTCCCGGTAGGAAAAGGTGACAGGAGGCGGGGGCTGCTTGCCGCCCAGGAACAGGGTGAGCAGCATGGCACCGCCTCCCAGCGCAAGGGCGGTCAGGCCGCAGACCAGCGCCAGACGCTTTCCCCATCCGGAGGAGCGGGGCACCGCCCTCCGTCCTGGGGGACGAGGCGCCTCTGGTATTTTGTTCTGGTCCATGATCTCACCTCATTGTCTGGCCCTGTGTGGGGAAGCAGGTCGCATTTTGCACTATTATAGCAGACCACGGACCAAAGCACAATGAGAAAGAGAAGGGGTCAGCCGATTACCCGCTTGGCCACGTCCACGCTTTCTTTGGCGTCCCTGGCGTAGAAGTCGGCGCCGATCTGCACGGCATACTCCGGGGTCAGGACGGCGCCGCCGACCACGATCTTACAGGACAATTCCTGGCTATGGAGAAGGGCAATGGTGTCCTCCATGCTTTTCAGCGTGGTGGTCATCAGGGCCGAGAGCCCCACCAGAGGGGCCTGATGCTTTCGTACCGCCTGCGCCACGTCGCCGGGGTCTACATCCTTGCCCAGATCGATGACCGTGTAGCCGTAATTTTCCAGTAGGACCTTGACGATGTTTTTCCCGATATCATGGATGTCTCCCTTGACGGTGGCCAGCACGATGGGGCCTTTGCCTGACGTCTGGTCAGATGGGCCGGACATCTCCTGCCGGATGACCTCAAAAGCGGCTTGGGCAGCCCCGGCGGACTGGATGAGCTGGGGCAGGAAGACCTTGCCCGCCTCAAAATTAGCTCCCACCCGGTCCAGAGCGGGGATGAGGATGTGGTCCACGATATCCATGGAGGAGGTGGTCTCCAACAGGCGGCGGGTGGCCTCACCCGCCTCACCCTTTAGTCCGGCCTCCACGATCTGGGCCAGAGAGCGGCCCTCCGTTGGTACAGGAGTCTGGCCTCCAGCCCCGCCGGAGGTAATGGAGGTCTTGATCCCGGCGTTTCCGTAGGCGGCAATAAACGCACGGGCCTCCCGATCCACATTCATCAGCAGGTGGTAGCCCCGGACAGCGGCCATCATAGCGTCCGTGTTGGGGTTGAGGATGGGCAGGTCCAGGCCGCAGGTCATGGCCATGGTGAGAAACGTCTGGTTGACCAGGGGCCGGGCGGGCAGACCGAAGGAGATGTTGGACACGCCCAGCACCGTCTTCAGCCCAAGCTCGTCCTTGACACGGCGGAGGGCGTCCAGCGTCTGGGAGGCACCCTCTTGTTCCGCCGAGGCGGTGAGGGTCAGGCAGTCGATATATACGTCCTCCCGGCGGATGCTGTAGGACAGGGCCGCCTCCAGGATGCGGCGGGCGATGTCCACCCGCTGCTGGGCGGTCTTGGGGATGCCGTCCTTGTCAAGCGTCAGTCCCACCACGGCGGCCCCGTACTTCTTGACCAGGGGGAGAATGGACTCCATGGTTTCCCGGTCCCCATTCACCGAATTGACAATGGCCTTGCCGCAGTAGACCCGGAGGGCCCGCTCCAGCACCTTGGGGTCAGTGGAGTCCAGTTGAAGGGGGGCGTCGCATACCCCCTGGATGGCCTTCACCGCCCGGACCATCATCTCCTCCTCATCCACCTCAGGCAGACCTACGTTTACATCTAAAATATCAGCCCCCGCCTCCACCTGGGTCAGAGCCTGGTTCAGGATATAGTCCACATCCCCCCGGCGCAGGGCTTCCTTCATCAGCTTCTTTCCCGTGGGGTTGATGCGCTCGCCGATGACACGGACCCGGTCGATGGGTAAGGCCAGGGTGGGGCCGCACACGGCGGCGGGCACCTGGCGGAAGGGCTCCCGGATGGCCTGCCCCATCAGGGCCCGCTTCAGCAGGGCGATGTACTCCGGGGTGGTACCGCAGCAGCCCCCGAACAGCTTGACCCCCATGGGGGCCAGGTCGGCCATAGCGGCGGCGAACTCCTCCGCGGTGATATCATAGCCGGCTCCGCCAGGGTCGGGGAGGCCGGCGTTGGGTTTGATGGCGATGGGCAGAGTGGACCACCGGGTCAGCTCCTCCACCAGAGGGGGCATCTCGCGAGGACCGAGAGAGCAGTTGACTCCGATAGCGTCTGCCCCCATCCCCTCCAGTACCAGAGCGGCGCAGGCGGGGGAGTGGCCCAAAAAGGTCCTGCCCCGGTCCTCGTAGGTCATGGTGACCATCACCGGCAGGGAGCAGCACTCCTTGACAGCCAGCAGGGCGGCCCGGCACTCCTGGAGGTCGGTCATGGTTTCAATCAGGACCAGGTCCGCCCCGGCCTGAACCCCGGCGAGGACCACCTCCTTGAAGATGTTTACCGCCTCCTCAAACCGCAGGGAGCCCGTGGGCTCCAGAAGCTGGCCGATGGGGCCGATATCTAGGGCCACCAGGGCATTCCCCGCGGCGCCCTCCCGGGCGGCGTCAATGGAGGGGGGGACCACCTCGGTCACAGTTTTTCCGGTGCGCCGCAGCTTTTCCCGGTTGGCGCCAAAGGTATTGGCGCACAGGATCTGACTGCCGGCCTGGGCGTACTGGCGGTGAATATCCACCACCCAGTCCCAGTGCTCAAGAGCGGCCAGCTCCGGATGCTCCCCAAGGCCCAGCCCTCTGGCCTGGAGCATGGTGCCCATGCCGCCATCCAGGATTACAGGTCCAGGAGCCTTCAACAGCTCATAAAAGTCCACAGTGTCCACCTGCCTTTCGGTATTGGCAGCCGCCCTGGGCGGGACAGCCCAGGCAGCTTCGTTTGTTTCTAGCGATCTCTCGGTCGGATACCCCCAGGATGGCAGTCACCGATTTCCGGGGGATGAGGATGTGGCTGGCGCTGGCCGTCAGCCCCACCCTGCGGGGAGCGTCCAGCAGGGAGAGAAGCTCCCCTTGGACGGTCAGGGGCAGATCCCCATAGCCAGGGCTGTACCGGAAGGGGAAGGAGCAGCCGGGAAACATGGCCTGGAGCTCCAACTCGATCTGGTCGCACCCCTGTTCCACCGCCGTGTCCGCGGCGCAGTCCAGGGCCAGCCCCTGGAGCATATCTCCGCTCTGGGTCTTCCGGATAAGCACGTCCACCGCTGCCCCCAGAGTCATACAGAACACTACCGCCCTTACACAGCCCTCCAGATGGGCCTTCAGGTCCCGGCCGGGGAGGAGCAGGCCGCAGGACAGACGCACGCCGTTCTCCTCCTGAAGTATATCGTAACAGCGCCAGGCCCAGCGGAGCCGGGCCGTCTGGCATATGTGCCGGCCACAGAGCTGGGCCTGGTTTCGCAGGTCCGCTCCGGCCTGGTCCGGGGGACAGCCCATGTAACGTAAGATCTCGTCTGTATCTAGCTGCTTCAATTCAATGGACATGGGCCGGGGGCCTCCTCTCTGTATGGGGCCTGGCATATCGGGTGGTATGCATCTTGTCCCCTTTACAATACGATCAGGTCCTTGGGGGAGCGGGTGATGTCCTCACATCCGCCGTCCTTCAGGACCAGCACGTCCTCAATGCGGACGCCGAATCTACCGGGAATGTACACGCCGGGCTCGGCAGAGATGACCGCCCCCGCTGGGAGAACGCGGTCCTCACTGGGGCTGGCATTAGGGGACTCATGGATATCCACTCCAAGGGAGTGGCCGAAGCTGTGGGTAAAATAATCCCCATAGCCCGCCTCCCTCAGTACCCGCCGGGCCGCGCCGTCCACCTCCCGACCAGATACCCCAGCCCGGGCGGCCTGGATGCCCGCCCGCTGGGCGGCCAAAACGGCGGCATACACCTTCTCCATTTCCGGGCTGGGCTGTCCCAGGGCCACCGTGCGGGTCATGTCAGAGCAGTAGCCCTCCACCTTGCAGCCGAAGTCCATGGTAATGAACATCCCCACATCCACCACCTGATCTCCGGGCACGGCGTGGGGGCGGGAGCCGTTGGGCCCGGCGGCCACGATGGGGTCAAAGGACACCTGCTCCCCGCCCCGACGCAGCAGTTCGTATACCAGTCGGGCGGCGATCTCTCGCTCGGTCAGTCCGGGCCGGATAAAATTCAGAATGGCCTTGAACGCCTCGTCGGTGATTTCCTGGGCCCGGCGCATATGGGCCAGCTCCCCCTCGTCCTTGCTGGCTCGCAGATCATCCAGAAGTCCCTGGGCGGGGGTGAGGATGCAGGGCAGCTCCTGGCTGTATCGGCGGTGGGCGTCTACGGTCATTTCACCGCTCTCAAAGCCTACGTTGCGCAGCCCATGGACCTGGATAAATTCCTTGGCCTGAGACAGGTGGCCGCTGCCGGCGGTGACTAGAGATACCTCCGCTCCCACGATCTGCTCCCGAGCGGCCTCGATATACCGACCGTCGGTGGTGTAGCGGGCCCCGTCCCGGGTGACCAGGAGCAGACCCTCCCCATGAAAGCCCAGAGCGTACCGCTCCCCGGAGGAGCTGGTGATCAGCATGGCATCCAGGCCGTATTCAGACAGTTTTTTGGAAATTTTTGTAATATGATTCATGATAACGATACCTTTCTCCATCGGTCAGTCTGCCTCCCGCTGGGCGATCAGCAGACTTTCATCACAGAAGTAGGAGAGAAACTCTCCGTGGGACACACCGGAGCCGTCAGATAGATTTGTCTGGCAGTTCTCAATGACACGGGCCTCCCGGCGGCGGTAAGGAGCCATTGTTCCATCGCAAAAAAACCTGGTGGCCACGCCATCACTCAACCAGCTTCCTGGCTGGGGAATGTGGGTATAGCACCTGCGGCCCAATTCAAAGACAGGCCAAAGGTCCAGAATCCGGGGGACCAGCCGGGACTGCCAGCTGACCTGGTCGCATAGCTTGTGCAGGAGGAACCACTGACCATCATAATCATACAGCTCCTCACTGGTCAGATAGTGAGAGGGATAGTAGGGGCGTGCTCTGGTACAAAGGCGCAGGGCGATCACATCTCCCGGTTGAAATACCGGCTTGGTGTTCAACCGCACCCGAACCTTCTTTGGCGGCGGTTGAGGGCTGGTCAGCTTTTCCCGAAAGAGGTCCAGCGTCCGTTCCCTGGCTCTGACATCTGAATAGAGGTCCAGCGCCGCCTTCTCATCGATCAAGGTCAGGGCCCGGTCACGCATGGGTGGAGTTAAAAGTCCATGCTTCCATAAAAAGTCAGCCAGAGAATAGGTGTAGTCTGTCCAGGTGCCAATATCCCTCTGACCGTCCAACTTGTCCTGGACATACCGGTCCAGAAGGGCGATGCCCTGCTCGAGGGAGAAAGTGGAAAAGACGGCCATGTATTCCAGCTTCATGTCCTGGGCAAAATCGTTTCCGTTGATGGAAACGCTCCACGCACCCATAAGCGACCTCCTTACTCATTAGAACGGGGGATGAGGCACCGTCTTTACATCTTTATTAAAACCAAAGCGCCGCTCCCTCCCGGAATTTTGGAGCTGGGCCATCGGCATAGGGGTCATACCGGTGAAGATTGCATCCAAACTCCTGAAGGCGGCAGATCCTGCCATCCCTATCCCAGTCCACCAGAGAGAGGCCGTCAAATATTTCTGCCGTCCCGCCGCGCATTTTATTTTCAAAGTGCCACTCCACCACAGACCGGTCCTCCCTGTGAAAAAATCCCTGGATGTCCCAGACAAGCACCTTTCCGCGGGTGTTCCACTCCTCAAACCAGTGCTTGATCTGCTGGGCACCGCGATATTCCGGCCCCCAGCTCTCGATATACAGGGCATCTGGAGCAAAAAGCTGGAGAATACCGGTGTCCCGGCCCTCTAGCCACATAGAAAACCAGCGGCGGACAGCCTGCTCCCGTCCTGCTATATCCATACCGTTTCTCCTTTCGGCAGCGCCCCATAGGAGTGCATCATGGGTTTGCGGCATACTGCTCATATATTCTTTTCATAGTCAGCGCATCCTCCGCCTGAGTCCCTGCGCTTTCGCAGATAAAAGTGGGGCTCCAGCCCCGGCAGGCCACCTGGGCAGCCAGCGGGGTCCAATCGGGGCCGTAGCCGTCATCATCGGCAAAGGTACGGTGGCACTTCTCGCCCCCGCCGGGAGTAAACTGGATGTGAGAGAAGTGGCTGTGGAACTGGGCAGCCCGCTCTGTCCCCAGTACCTCCTCTACCCGATCCAGCATCCGGGAAAATGCCTCCTGCCCGTCGTCTGCCCCCAGGGAGCGGGCGTACAGATGTCCCCAGTCGATGCAGGGGATCAGCCGCTTATCCAGGGTACACAGCTCCAGCACCTCGTCCAGATCTCCCAGTTGGTTGATCTTTCCCATCGTTTCGGGGCACAGGGCGATAGAGCCGAAGCCCTGGTCATCACAGGCGGTGATCACCTCCCGCAGGGATCGGCGTGCGATGTTCAGCGCTTCTCCCCGGCTGCGCTTCATCAGTGCCCCGGAGTGGATGACCACCCGGCCAGCTCCCATTTGGCTGGCCGTCAGACAGGCGGCAGAGATATAGCCGATGTTTTTTTCCAGGGCCGACCGGTCGGGATTGGCCAGGTTGATGAAGTAGGGGGCATGGAGGGACAGGGAGATGCCGGCCTGGCGGGCCCGCTCCCCCACCTTGCGGGCAGTTTCTTCTCCCACATGGACTCCTTTGCCGCACTGGTATTCATAACAGTCCAGACCCAGGCCGGCGATCCATCCCGGGGCCTCCACCGAGGAGCGATGTACCTTGGAAAAGCTGTCAGAATTGCCCGCTGGGCCAAATTTGGCGCTCATAGGAAGGGCCTCCTTCTGCCCAGCATCCGGAAAGGGGTTTCAGCGGCGTAGCGGAGGTATCGGCCCGGATTGCCCGCCAGCCGAATAGGCTCCACCAGCAAGGGGATGACCCCGGCGTTGTTGGCCCCAAGGGTATCGGTAAAGATCTGGTCCCCCACCATCACTGTTTCCTCCGGCCGGCAGCCCATCCGCTCCATAGCCCGGAGATAGCCCCCTTTTTTCGGTTTGCCTGAGTGCCCCTGATAGGGGATGCCCAGCTGTTCGGCAAACTTCTGCGCCCGGCCGGGCTTTCGGCTGTTGGACAGCAGGAACAGTTGGATCCCCTGCTCCGCCAGCTCTGCGGCCCAGGCGGCCACCTCGGGGGAGGGCTCTGTCACATGGTAGGGGACAAGGGTGTTGTCCAGATCTGCCAGTACCAGACGGATCCCTTTGGCGGCCAGCTCGCTGGGGCTGATGTGGGTGACCGAGGGATATACCCCCCGGGGAATGGGTGAAAAGGGCACGGGTAGGTCCTCCTTATGTCTCGTTCTATGCTTTGGCCCGCTGGCATAGAGTGGAGGGAGCGGGCCTCCATTTGGTCTGACCACAATCATCGGTTAAGTATATCACGATACAATATTCTGGGCAAGGGGGAGCCGTCATGACGAGGGACACCATTATCATTACCACGCCGCCTCAGACTCTGCGGTCAGTACAGGGGTGGGATGTGACCCCAGGTCACCTGGCCTATCGGGTGGGGAGGGGGCCGCATTTGTTCCGGGCGGGCGGCGGCACAGTCCAGCCCAGGGGCGGGATCATGGTGGTGGACGATCAGGGCTTCGACGGCTTGGGCGACCCCGGCCCGCTGTGCCAGGAGGTGGTCCGGGAGTGTTCCGCCCGTGGCTTCACGGGGGCGGTACTGGACTTTGATGCCAAGCTGCCCCCGCTGGAGCGGATGGCCGCCACACTGGAGGAGGGATTTGCCCGCCGGGGCTGGACCCTCTATGTGCCGGAAAGTTACGGAGCCAGGCTTCAACGGGCCAGAGTCATGATATCCTCCGCCCTATCTGGAGGCTCTCTGGCCCTTCGGCTGGAGGAGGCGTCCGGCTGCTTTGGGGCGGACCGGGTGGCTCTGGCGCTCCAGAGGGTGGCGGAGGACTTTGCCCTGCCTTCATCCACAGGCAACGGGCAGCCCCTGACCAGGGAAGAACTGGCCCAGAAAAGGCGGCAGATGAACCCCTCGGTGTTCTTTTCCGGAGAGCTTTGCGCTCGGTATTTTACCTATATGAACCGGGAGGGTGGAGCCCACTTTGTCCTCTTTGATGATGGCGACACCCTGCGTCGAAAAATGGAGGTAGCCCGCAGAGCGGGGATACACACCTTCCTGGCCGCCTGGCCGGAGGTGGCGGACTGTGTGGAGCAGCTGGGGCTCCAACGGGCGCAATCCAGAGCCAGATAGGTCCAGCCTTCCCAGGGGTATATGACAGAAAACAGACGTTTCAAGAGAGAAAAATTTGTATGCGGCCGCAAGCGATTAGGCCGTTGAAAAGATTTCGATAAAAAGAGCCGATAACCGCAATGAGATCTGCGTGTTATCGGCTGTGCGGTTTTCCAGCCTAGGTCCTTATCAGACTAAAAGGCTCTAAAGGAGACCGACAAAGGGATTCAGCGCCCATCGGCTTCTACTGAACACTCTGGTGGTACGGGCTGGCCCCGCTTTGTATAGTAGTCAGCTAAAGCCGCTTTTACTGCTTCTTCTGCAAGGACGGAACAGTGCATCTTATGAGGGGGAAGACCGTCCAATGCCTCCGCAACAGCGGCGTTGGTCATAGTCAATGCCTCTTCGATGGTCTTGCCCTTTATTATCTCAGTTGCCATAGAAGAGGTAGCGATGGCAGAACCGCAGCCAAAGGTCTTGAACCTGACATCTGTGATAACGCCATGGTCAATTTTGAGATACATTTTCATGATGTCGCCGCACACTGGATTGCCTACGGTACCAACTCCGTCCGCATCCTCAATGATCCCCACATTCCGAGGATGATTAAAATGGTCCATAACTTTATCAGAATAAATCATGGTATTCTTCTCCTTTACCAAGTCGCCTTTTGGGCCGTGGTATCCCAAACGGGGGACATGGCCCGCAGATGATCAACAACTTCCTTGAGTGCCAGAATGATGGTATCCACGTCATCTTCCGTTACATCACTTCCCAGACTGATCCGTACAGAGCCATGGGCGATCTCGTGGGGGAGGCCAATGGCCAGAAGCACATGGGAGGGCTCCAAAGAAGCGGAGGAACAGGCGGAGCCACTGGAAACGCAGATGCCTCTCGCATCCAGCTTCAGTAAAATGGATTCTCCCTCAATGGCCTCAAAAGTAAATGAGGCGATGGATGGCAGGCGGTTTACCGGGTCGCCGGTGAGGCGGGTTCGGGGAAACTTTAAGACCTCTTGGATCAGTTTGTCCCGCAGCATGGAGATACGGGGAATTTCTTCCTCTAAAACGGCACACCGCTCTTTTAAGGCGGCGGCAAGCCCCACCGCGCCAGCCACGTTCTCTGTCCCAGAACGGCGGTTTCGCTCCTGACCACCGCCGTGGATCAGCGGTAGAATAGGAGTTCTGGATTTGATATACAGGACACCCACCCCCCTCGGACCATGAAATTTATGCCCAGATAGACTGAGTAAGTCTACCCCCAGATCGTTTACGTCCACCGGGATATGGCCTGCCGCCTGTACGGCATCTGTGTGAAATAGCGTACCATTCTCGTGGGCAATGGCAGCAAGTTCCTTAACTGGTTCAATCGTCCCAATTTCATTGTTGGCCATCATAATGGAAACAAGAATCGTGTCAGGCCGCAAAGCGTCTTTCAGGACTTCCGGTTGTACAGTACCAAATTCGTCTACCGAAAGCTCCTCCACATCAAACCCCTGCTTTCTCATCCATTGGGCTGTGTGAAGAATAGCGTGGTGTTCCACGGCGGAGATCAGGATATGCTTCCCCTTTTTGTTAAGAGCTTCTGCCACTCCGCGTAGCGCCCAGTTGTCGCTCTCAGTGCCTCCGGAAGTAAAGAATATTTCCTCTGGTTGAGCGTTCAGACACAGCGCCACGTCAGCTCTGGCCCTGTCCAAAGCCGCCTTCGAGTGAGTAGCGAGATTATATAAAGAGGATGGATTTCCATAGTCCTCCGTGAAATAAGGCGTCATCGCCGCAAGCGCCACAGGAGAAAGTTTTGTTGTTGCGGCGTTATCCGCGTAGATCATGGGGCATCTAGCTCCTTTCTTAATCATAGTAGGAATATAGGTTTTATAAACCTATTATATCACTATGTTTTCTGAGTTTCAAGTAGTAGCCATGACTTTTTGATGAAGCCATTGATATATGATTAACCCTGTTGTATAATAGGATTATCGAAAGGGGGATATGATAATGATCGTTTCGACAAAAGGCCGCTATGCGCTTCGGGTGATGATTGATTTGGCCGAACATCCTTCGGACGGCTATATTCCCCTGCGGGAAATTGCCCAGCGGCAGGAGATATCGGAAAAGTATCTAGAAATCATCCTGAAATTGTTGGTACGTGGGAATCTGCTGACGGGGCTTCGAGGCAAAGGCGGAGGGTACCGGCTGAATCGTGGTCCAGAGCAGTATACGGTGGGAGAAATTTTGCGCTGTACAGAGGACAGCCTAGTTCCCGTGGCCTGTCTGGGCTCCGGCAGCAATGAATGCCGTCGTGCGGCGGAATGTCGTACCCTGCCGATGTGGAAGAAATTGAACCAGATGGTCAATGACTATTTCGATAGTATTACCATTGCTGATTTGATAAGAGCTGATGGACAGGTAGCCTGCCCGATCTGACCATGCATACTATGTGCGCTTGAAAAAGCCGCCGCATATGCGGCGGCTTTTTCAATGCGATGATATGATTTTGGTTATTCTGAAAAGAGGGGGGTGGAGAGATACCGGTCTCCGGTGTCAGGGAACAGCACCACGATTGTTTTGCCCCTGGCCTCCGACCTCTTGGCGATTTCCAAGGCGGCCCACAGGGCAGCTCCGGAAGAGATTCCAACCAAGACGCCTTCTTTTCTGCCTGTCAGCCGGCCCAAAGCAAAGGCATCCTCATTCCTCACCGGGATGATTTCGTCATAGATGGAAGTATCCAGCGTATCAGGAACAAAGCCAGCGCCGATGCCCTGAATCTTATGGGATCCGGCGCACCCCCCACTGAGTACCGGAGAGTCTTTCGGCTCCACGGCAATGACTTTGAGATCGGGATTTTTCTCCTTTAGAAATTTTCCCACGCCGGAAACAGTGCCGCCGGTGCCCACTCCGGCAACAAAGTAGTCCACGACACCTTCGGTATCTATCCAAATCTCCGGCCCAGTGGTGGCATAGTGGGCGGCGGGATTGGCGGGGTTCACAAATTGTCCCGGCACAAAGCTGTCAGAGATGCCTGCGGCTAGCTCATTTGCCCTGGCGATGGCGCCCTTCATGCCTTTGGCTCCCTCTGTCAGTACCAACTCCGCGCCGTAGGCCTTCATAATCTGCCGCCGCTCTACACTCATAGTTTCCGGCATGACAATAATGATGCGATAGCCGCGGGCGGCAGCAACGCTGGCAAGGCCGATTCCGGTATTACCGGAGGTAGGCTCGATTATGACGCTGCCGGGTTTTAGCAGGCCTTTTGCCTCCGCATCGTCGATCATGGCCTTGGCGATGCGGTCTTTTACGCTTCCAGCTGGGTTAAGATACTCCAGTTTGGCAATGATCTTCGCTTCCAGACCCAGCTCCTTTTCAATGTGTGTCAGTTCCAAGAGCGGAGTATGCCCGATTAGCTGGTCAGCCGCGGCGTAAATCCTGTTCATCTTCTCTCCTCCCCCTATTTTACCTGTGCGAAGCCTTTTTCAAGGTCCGCGATGATGTCGTCAATATGTTCTGTGCCAATAGAAAGCCGAATGGTGTTAGGTTTGATTCCTACATCTAACAGTTCCTCCTCAGTAAGCTGGGAGTGAGTTGTGGTAGCCGGGTGGATAACCAGAGATTTCACATCGGCCACATTCGCCAATAGGGAAAACAGATCCAATCCATCAATAAACTGCCACGCCTGCTCTTTGCCTCCTCTGATCTCAAAGGTGAAAATGGATGCGCCTCCATTAGGAAAGTATTTCAGATATAGAGCGTGGTCAGGGTGGTCGGGCAGGGAGGGGTGGTTGACCTTCTCCACCAGCGGATGGCTTACCAGGTACTCAACCACCTTCTGAGTATTCTCTGCGTGGCGATCCAGCCGCAGGGACAGCGTTTCAGTCCCTTGGAGCAGCAAGAAAGCGGCAAAGGGAGAGATAGCGGCCCCGGTATCCCGCAAGAGGATTGCGCGGATATAGGTGACGAAGGCAGCCTTTCCGGCGGCCTTGGTGAATTTAACGCCATGATAGCTGGGATTTGGCTCGGACAGCCATGGATACCGGCCCGACGTTGCCCAATCGAAGGTGCCGCCGTCCACAATGACGCCGCCCAAAGCAGCGCCGTGTCCGCCAATGAACTTGGTAGCGGAGTGGACGACGATATCCGCGCCATGTTCGATTGGCCGGATCAGATAGGGTGTCCCGAAGGTGTTGTCAATCACCAGGGGCAGACCATGGGAATGGGCAATTTGTGCGATGGCGGCGATATCTGGAATGTCACTGTTGGGGTTGCCCAGTGTTTCGATGTAGATGGCCTTGGTATTGGGTTGAATAGCCCCAGCTACCTCACTCAAATCATGAATGTTAACGAAGGTAGTCTCCACCCCATATAAGGGTAGCGTATGAGCCAACAGATTGGATGTGCCGCCGTAGATGGTTTTTTGCGCTACAATATGTTCACCTTTTTTAGCAAGAGCCTGGATAGTATAGGTGATGGCCGCCGCACCAGAGGCCAGAGCCAATCCAGCCGCGCCGCCCTCTAGTGCGGCGATACGGTCCTCAAACACTCCTTGGGTAGGGTTGGTCAAACGACCGTAGATGTTTCCCGCGTCAGCCAGCCCAAACCGGGCGGCGGCATGGGCAGAATCGTGGAACACATACGATGTGGTGGCGTAAATAGGGACAGCGCGGGCATCGGTAGCAGGGTCTGGCTTTTCTTGCCCAATATGAATTTGCAGCGTTTCAAATTTGTAGTTGTTCATAACAGATACCTCTTTCATTATTCCCTGATATGGAAAATTGGGGTTAGCACACAACTCCCGGACAGGTATCTGGACCTATTGATATCGTATTTACCAAAGACACAAACAAGAAAATGTTATGCGCCTAGCCAGATCACACGTCCGGGAGCACAACATTCGTCCACATCGGAAA
Source organism: Flintibacter sp. P01028 (assembly GCF_041925235.1). NCBI lineage: Bacteria > Bacillati > Bacillota > Clostridia > Eubacteriales > Flintibacter > Flintibacter sp. P01028. Next base: position 228,735 of record NZ_JBHEVC010000003.1, on the reverse strand, counting down.
TTGCTACGCAAGAGTGATTGAAATATACTTTGCATAAAGCAAACTCCTTTCCATAAATGATAGGCAGATAATAACATAATTTACCTACTATGTCAATGGGTATTATGTTTTATTCAAAAGAGAGTGGCCGCTAGTATGTCCCGGTCCGAGGAAAGTAAAACGAAAATTGAAGAATCCTGGACCAAAAATCGGGAGGAGCCGGTGTGGTAGAATCCACACCGGCTCCTTCAAAGCAGATCTAAATTGTCGTGAGGGTTCTCCATGGGAAGACTTCCTTATGGGAATTTCCTCATTTTGCTGTGCCCCCAAAATCTTACTTTACAATATCCTTGCAGAAGTTCATGAAGATCTGTGCTACCTCGGCGCGGGTGGCCCCGGCGGTAGGCGCCAGGGTGTTGTTCCCCTTGCCGGACAGCAGACCGGCGTTTACCGCCCAGTCCATGGCCTTCACGGCATAGCTGGAGATGGAGGAGGCGTCCAGATAGCCCTCTGTCCCCTTACCGCTCTGGCTGGTCTTGTACCCCTCGTTCTGGGCGTAGCGGTACAGGATGGCCGCCAGCTGCTCCCGTGTAATAGGATCGTTGGGGCCAAAGGTGTCGCCATAGCCGGACACGATGCCCTCACCAGCCGCCCAGGAAATGGCGTCGGCGTACCAGGCGCCCTCCGCCACGTCAGCGAAGTCAGCCCTGCCGGCCGCGGGCTTGCCCTCCAGGCTGTACAGCATCTGGGCCACCATGGCGCGGGTCAGGGTGCTGCCGGGGGCGAACTCCCGGTCGGACACACCGGACATCAGGCCGTTGTCCAGGGCGTAGTCCACCGCCTCATGGTACCAGGCGTCCTCGTCCACATCCCGGAAGCCGGCGGCGGGGCAGGTATCCTGGTGGTCGATCTCCACGAAGGAGGCCTCAATGGTCACCTTGGACCGGGGCATCTTGAAAGTATACCTGCCGTCGCCCTTGTCGGTCAGTTCGATCTCGTCCCCGTTCTTGTCAGTGACCGTCAGTTCGTCCAACTCATAGCCCTCGTCGGCCTTGACAGTGATGGTCACCGTCCGGCCGCTGGAGGCGCTCTTGGGGGAGACAGTCACGCTGCCGTTGTCAATGTTCTTGTCCACGCTGATGGAGTAGCTGCTGGAGCCGCCGCCTCCACCGCCGCCGGAGGTGTACCAACTGGCGGTAAAGGTCACATCGGCGGTAATGGTCACTGTCGCACCGGCGGCATGAACTGTGGTTCCGTCATACCAGCCCTGGAAGTTGCCTCCGGCAGGGGCAGCAGGCAGGGTGAAGGAACTGTTGTTGGTCACGGTTTGAATGTCAATGACCTGGCCGTTCACCACGACCTTGACGGTGTGGGAGCCTGCGGGTGCGGTGGTGACGATCTCGCCGGTGATGGCGCCCTTGTTGTCCAGAGTGCCACCGTTGATATCGATCTTGTCAACGGGCTTGCCGTCCTTATCCTTGTTGCCGCTGGCAGTGAGCTTGGAATTCTCGTCTACTGTCAAAGATCCGTCAGACTTCAATTCCACCACGGCGTTCATGTCGTTGCCCTGCCAGTCTTTGCAGGGCAATTCCTTGCCGCTGTTGGTCACAGAGATGGAGCCGCCGCCGGACACAGTTACATCTTGGGCGACCACGCCGGTCTTGTCTACATTCGTGACATTGACGGTAGAATTATCTACGGTGATATCCTGTACGCTTAGACCATAGTCGCCGCAGCCGTTTACGGTGAGAGTGGAATGATCCTTGATATTCCACACGCCGCCGTTGGAGGCGTTGCCGTCGATGTTCTGGATGGTCAGCTTGGAGTTGATCATCTCGACGCTGGCCAAATTCTCAGCGGCCACCTGGAACACCATGCCGCGCTGCAGCCCGGTCAGTTCCACCTCGGCATTGTTCAGGATCAGCTTGCCGCCGTTGCCATTGGCGCTGTTATTCAGAATGAAGCCGGTGCCGTCGTAATTGCCGCCCTTTCCTTCGGTATCAGCAGTGCCCTTAACCGTCAGCTTCACGCCGTTCAAGGTCAGAGCGGCGTTCTCGGTGATCGTAAAGGCGCCGGTAGTAGGACCAGCGGCGACGGTGGCGGTGATGGCGGGGACAGCCGCAGCATTCTCGTCTTTGAGGATGGTGATATTCTTGCTGATGGTGAACTTGGCGCTGTCCAAAGCGGCATCCTTCACCAGATAGATGTTGCCGCCGTCAAACTTAGGATCAGCCAGAGCGGTGGCCAGCTTCCCGGTTGTGATGGCGCCATTGGACACCCAGACGGCCTCGTCGTCCTCTCCGATAATCACGCCGATGAAGTCCGACAGATGGTCGGTGGTCCAGGACAGGGTGCCGGCCTCATAGGTGGTGGTCATAGACTCCAACTGGCCATTTTCACCCACATAGTAAACCACGACACTCTGACCATCGGTCAGTTCCTGATTATAGGGTACAGAAACGGTGATCTCGCCCTTGCGGGTGTCGTCCTCAGCGGAGAACACGGGGTCGCCGCTGGCGTTAACGGCGGACACGGTCCAGCCGCCACCGATCTTCTCCTCCACGGTCAGGGCCACGCTGCCGCCATCGGCCTTCTCGGTGATGGTGTTCCAGGCATCCTTGTCCAGGGTAACGGTGCCCACGTCGGTGACGATATCCACATCGACCTTGGCCGACTGAACGGAGGTCAGAGCGTTGTTGTCCACAGATACGGTGACCTGCTTGACGTTTTCGTCAGGAGCTCCAGCCTCGCCGGTGGCCACATTTACAGTGACAGAACCGGATTCAGGCTTCACCTGACCGTCTCCTTCGGTTCCGGTTTCTCCCTGGTTGACAGAGAAGTTGCCACCGACAGTAGCGGAGGCAGAGGTGCTGCCCGTAGGCTTCTCTACATCGGCCACCATGCCATTGGAGGCCTCTACCGTCCAGAGGCCCTCAGAAGGAGTGTTTTCCTTGGCAGTATAGCCGGTGGAAATGTAGGATTTGGGATCAGAAGAGAAGGTGCCGCCGATGATGGAAACGCGGGAAGTGTCCGCAGGATCATCAGCCACAGTCTGCACTGTGTTGACTCCAGAATCAGAGGTAAATGTACCACCGGAAACCGCAATTTTGGAAGTTTCGGTCATACCTGGATACTTTGCCGCACTGTCAAATACCAGAGTGGCACAGGGAACTACAACTCGGCTATCTCCGACCTTGCCGGTGACATTTCCGGTCGTCTTAAACTCGCCGCCGGTGACGGTGACAGTTCCTCCACGGGCAACAATGCCAGCTCCGCTGGTAATGTTAAAGGTACCACCGGAAACTGTGATCTGATCCTTCCAGGGGGCATAGATACCGCAGGCAACATAACCCGCAGTCTTAATGCTGCCGTTGAAGGTACCGCCCTTGATGTTGATCACATTGGGATCACCAGTCCGGTTCGATCCGTTACCCGCAATAACCGCATTATCAGAGGCGCTGAAAGTGCCGCCCTCAATGGTAATCGTTGCGCCAGTCGAGAGCCCAGTAAATACTGCACCCTCCACAGATTCAAACTCACCAGACTGAATCGTGGTGGTAGAATTGCTGCCGACCCCGATTGTACCTGATTTCTCAGAAATGATCTTTCCGCCGGACAGAGAATCCAGAATGGTCAGCGCACCATTGTTAAGAAGGGCGTCGCCGCTTGTAACCGTGAGTTTTTTCCCGTTCAGGTCCAACTTAATATCAGTCTTTTGGGAAATCTGAATGGTGCTGGATGAGGTGATATCCTTTACCAGCTTCACCGTATCGCCGGTCTTGGCGGCGGCGATGGCGTCGGGCAAAGTGGCGTAATATTTACCTCCAACTTCTGCCACAGAGTTTTCAGCTGTCAATGGGACAACAATAAAACTCCCGTCACTCTCTTCCACTTTACTGGAGGGATTTGTATAATCAGACAACTGCTTATTTTTGGGGTTGGTCTTAACTTCATTACTGGAGAATTTACCCTCATAAATCTCTAGCCCACCCAGGGGATTATCTACATAAACTGCGGGCTGACCGGATGCCTGGGAAACAAAGGTACCGTCATGTACAAAGACGATTGCAGACTTTTTCTCTCCGCCATCCCCACTATTACCCACAAATAGCGCCTGCTTCGTGCAGGCCGTGAAGATGCCGTCGTAGATATGGGCTTCCACCTCTCCGGATTCGCCGGCGATATAGGCCGCATAAAATGCGCTGTTTCCGCCACTGTGCGTCTCACAGGAAACGGTCGTAAAAGTGCCACCACGAATTTCTGAGTATCCGGCAGAGGTAGAGAAGGCCCCCTGAACACCAATCACTTTACCATCATAAAAATACAACTCAGGCTTTGCGGCCGATTTGTCAGTCCAGTGGCTTTGAATGGTGTACCCCCAGTTTTTATTATCACACGAACTGCAAGAGCGACCTTCAAAGGTACCACCATAAATTTTGGTGATTCCCTCATTATATACCGCCGTTGGGGAGCCGTAGTAAGCTCCATTTCTGATTGTACACTGTGAGCCGGGGCGGTTTTTAATAACTGCTCCGCCTGCATACAAATAGCTTTTATAAGTGCCATTGAGAACAGTCAGCACTCCGTAATTGTCAAATACGCCATACGTTTCTTTTGCAGAAGTGGTATCAATAGTTCCGTCCCCCTCTACAATCAGAGTCCCTTCAATTTTGAAAGGACGCCCAGTAAAATTCTCTGTAACAGTGAGAGTCTTTCCATTCAAATCAAAAGAGATTTCTTTTCCTTCTGGAATCGTAATCACTGTATCAATGGAAAAACCATCAGTTAGGATAATATCGGTTTGGACACCGTCTGGGGCAACATTAATTGCCTGTTGCAATGCCTCTGCGGTATCGATCTCGCCCACCGTTGTTTGCATAGGCTCCGATCTGTCCCCACTTCTTTCGGTCTGGGTCACAACGTCAACCGGGTCCGAAACGGTCTGCTCCGTGCTGGGTTCAGCTTCTGTTTCAACCGCAAACACTGCAGTGGGAAGAAGCGACAACAGCATACACAAAGTCATGAATCCTGCCAAAAGTTTTTTCTTCACAAAATTTCCTCCTCTACATAAAAAATAAGGAATAAACATATACTAATTTGACTGTCATCCTCCTTCGCTTGTTTTAAAAAGTGTACCTACAAAAAGTTTTGAGAGCACACCTATACAACATTAGAATATAGCATTAACAGGGAAGAAAAGCAACCATTTGACAATAATTTTCATCTTATTTCTGAATTTGTAAAGGTACACCTTTTCAAATTTATGCCTACCCGCTCCGGAAGGAGTAGTTCCCTCTTTTTATTCAAGCTGACTTTTTACATAAACCGCCCCGCTTTTGGCACACTAGGTCCAAAAGGGGGCGGTTTTTTGCGCGGTCAAACATGGAGATATCTGATTGCCGGCGGACTGGCCGGAGTCGCCAACGGCTTCTTTGGTGGCGGAGGGGGCTCGGTGTTCGTTCCGCTGCTCACCGGGTACTGCCGTCTGGACCAGCGGAGGGCTTTTGCCACCTCGGTGGCGGTCATCCTGCCCCTGTGCGCCCTGTCCGTGTGCGTCTACTTTCTGCGGGGCGGGCTGGACTTCTGGGCCGCGCTGCCATACCTGGTGGGAGGGACTGTCGGCGGCTGGGCGGGGGGAAAGTGGTTCAAAGGAGTACAGATGGTCTGGCTGAAGCGGGCCTTCGGCCTTCTGCTTATCTATGGGGGAGTGAGGAGCTTTTTATGAGCGAATGGGTTTTGCCCCTGGCAGTGGGGGCTGCCACAGGAGTGCTGTCCGGCTTCGGCGTGGGGGGAGGCACCCTCCTGCTGGTCTATATGACCGCCTTCGCCGGCGTGGACCAGCATCTGGCACAGGGCATCAACCTGCTCTATTTCCTGCCCGCTGGGCTGATGGCCCTGCCCGCCCATGTCAAAAACGGTTACATCGAGAAACCAGTGCTCCTCCCGGCCATCGGGGCAGGGCTGGTCTGCGCCGCCCTGGCGGCGTGGGCGGCCACCGCTATGGAGGTAGGGCTGCTGCGCAAATTCTTCGGAGCGTTTCTCATCGTGGTGGGGCTGATGGAGCTGTTTGGGCGTACAAAGGAGTAAAAATGCTTGCTCCCAGGCGTCGGATAGGATATGATAGGACCATATCTGCCCCTAAGGGCGGGATGGAAGGAGGGCCTGTCAATGTGGTTTGACGAAGCGGTCATCTATCAAATATATCCTCTGGGCCTGTGCGGCGCGCCGAAGGAAAACGACGGGGTGAGGACCCCCCGCATCCTGCGGCTGCTGGACTGGGTGGACCACATCAAGCGGCTGGGAGCGGACACGGTGCTGCTCAACCCGGTCTTTGACAGCGACCGCCACGGCTATGACACCCGGGACTATTTTACGGTGGACCCTCGGCTGGGGAGCGATGAAGATTTGGCCCAGGTGTGCCGGACGTTCCATCAGGCCGGCATCCGGGTGATGCTGGACGGGGTGTTCAACCATGTGGGACGGGGCTTCTGGGCGTTTCAGGAGGTACAGAAGAAAAAATGGGACAGTCCATACCGGGACTGGTTCCACCTGAGCTTTGACGGGGATACCGAGTATCATGACGGCTTCTGGTACGAGGGCTGGGAGGGCCACAACGAGCTGGTCAAGCTGAATCTGTGGAATCCGGCGGTGATAGAACACCAATTTAACGCCATCCGGTCCTGGATGGAGCGGTTCGGCATCGACGGGCTGCGGCTGGACGTGGCCTACTGCTTACCCCCGGAGTACCTGAAGCGGTTGAGAGCCTTTGCCCAAGGGCTGAAACCGGACTTTGTGCTGATGGGAGAGACGCTGCACGGGGACTATAACCGGTGGATGGGGCCGGAGCTGTGCCACTCAGTGACAAACTACGAGTGCTACAAGGGGCTGTGGTCCAGCTTCAACTCCAGGAATATGTTTGAGATCGGCCACTCCCTTGCCCGGCAGTTCGGGCCGGAGCAGTGGACCTTATATAAGGGGGCCCACCTGCTGTCCTTCCTGGATAACCACGATGTGGACCGCATCGCCTCCCGACTGACCGACCGAAATCATCTGGCCCCGGCCTATGGGCTGATGTTTGGGATGCCTGGGGTGCCGGCGGTATACTACGGCAGCGAGTGGGGGCTGGAGGGCCGGAAGGGACCGGACAGCGACGACGCGCTCCGTCCGGCATTGGAGAGGCCGGAGTGGAACCAGCTGACGGAGCATATCGCCAAACTGGCGGCGGCCAAGAGAAACAGCCCGGCTCTGTGTTATGGGAATTACCGGAATGTAGTGCTGACCAACCGCCAGATCATCTTCGAGCGGAAATGTGAACAGGAGCGGGTGCTGGTGGCGGTCAACGGGGACAGCCAGCCCTATACCGCCCATTTTGACGCCGGCTGTGGTCTGGCCTGGGATCTGATCTCCGGGGAAAAGCACGACTTCGGCGGAGGAAGCGAGCTGCCGCCGTACAGCGTCCGGTTCTGGAAGATGGAGCGGTGAGGGCCGCCCAGAAAAATAGAGAACGAAGCGGCCGCCAGATTGGCGGCCGCTTCGTTATGGGCTGTATGATGGTTCGCCTTGAGAGGGAGAAAACAGGGCTGGCAGGGAGAGGGAGTAGGGAGGGCGGCAGATGCCCCTCTCGGTGATAATGGCGGAAATCAGCGTATGGGGAGTGATGTCGAAGGCGGGGTTATAGCACTTTACCCCGGAGGGGGCCATGGGTTCCCGGTACCACAGAGAGCGGATCTCCTCCCCGTCCCGCTCCTCGATAGGGATGTGATCCCCGTCAGGGCAGCTCAGGTCGATGGTGGAAGTAGGCCCCAATACATAGAAGGGGACCCCATAGTGGCGGGCCAGGATGGCCACCCCGCTGGTGCCGATCTTATTGGCCGTGTCCCCGTTGGCAGCTACCCGGTCGCAGCCCACGAAACAGGCCTGGACCCAGCCGTTTTTCATGACGATGGAGGCCATATTATCGCAGATGAGGGTCACGTCTACCCCAGCCTGCTGAAGCTCCCAGGCGGTGAGCCGAGCTCCCTGGAGCAGAGGCCGGGTCTCGTCCGCGAATACCCGTAGAGAAATGCCGCGCTCCTGGGCCAGCAGGATAGGACCAAGGGCGGTGCCATAGCGGGAGGTAGCCAGAGGGCCGGCGTTGCAGTGGGTGAGTACCCCGTCTCCTGACTGTAAAAGGGACAAACCGTACTCCGAGATTTTGTGGCACATATCCTGGTCCTCCTGATGGATGGCCCGGCACTCCCTGCCCAGCGCCTCCGACATGTGCTCGCCAGCCGAGCCCCGGGCTGCGCGCAGCATCCGATCCACGGCCCAGGACAGGTTGACAGCGGTGGGCCTTGCCCCGGCCAGAGCGGCCCCCAGCCCCTCCAGTTCAGCCAGCAGGGCCGGGCCCTTCCACCCTCGCGCCTCCAGCTGACGGGACAGGGCATACAGGCAGTACCCGGCAAAGATTCCAATGGCAGGGGCGCCCCGGACCCGCAGGGAGCGGATGGCCTCTATCATCTCGGACAGGGAACGGACCTGCCGTTCCTCCAGGCGGTTGGGCAGCTGGGTCTGATCCAGCAGGATAACGCTGTCTTCTCCTGGGCCCAGCCGGATATGGTCTGGATAAGGCTGCGTCATGTTCTTCCACCTCCCTGTTCCTCGTGGGGAGTTCTGGACCCGGACAGCGTCCGGTAGTGCCCCTCCAGCCCTCGGATAGCCCCTACCTGCTCTGGTGACAGTTCCACCCCGCCTCCAAGTTGGTGAACGAGGGCAAAGATCTTGGCGGTCTGCTCCACCTGCTCCATCCGGTCAAAGGCATGCCAGAGGTCTCTGCCCCAGGCGATGGCCCCATGGTTGGCCAGCAGGGCCCCATTGCAGCCGGCCACATAGGGGCGCAGGCTGTCGGGGACCTGACTGGTGGAGGGGAGGGCAAAGGGGGCCACAGGCACCTCCCCCAGCCCACTAATGGTTTCGGTCAGATAGTGCTGGGCCAGGGGGCGGCGGCAGATGGAAAAGGCGGTGGCCGCCGGCGGGTGAGCATGGACCACCGCGCCTACATCGGGGCGCTCCCGGTAGACAAGCAGATGCATAGCAGATTCAGAGGAGGGGTGGAGGTGTCCTGCCAACACCCGGCCCTCCAGGTCGCATACTACCAGCATATCAGGGGTCAGCCGGCCCTTGCTTACACCGGAAGGGGTGATGAGTACCTGGTCTTCCCCAATCCGAACGGAAACATTGCCGTCGTTGCTAACCACATAGCCCCGCTGATAGAGCAGCAGGCACACCTGACACAGAGTTTCCCGGTCCTGTTCCATTCCCCAATCTCCCATGTTCTTCAGATAAAGATCTTGCTCTCCGCCCGGCGGGCAGCGTACAGGTCCTCCAGCTCATGCTGGTGGTATAGGTAGCCCTCATGGTCGAAGTACTTGGCCCCCATGGGGCACTTTTTCACACAGGCGCAGCATTTAATGCACTTGCCCACCACCTGGCTCACATCATTGGGATCGATGGCCCCCATGGGGCACAGCCGGGCGCACAGGCCGCACCGAACGCACTTGTCCAGGTCGGTGACGGGCTTGGCCTTCAGGAAGTCCTTGATGGGCTCGCCGTTCCGGTCTCGGGGGGTGTAGTAGGGGCGGATGGGGTCGCAGCCCTCCACCTGGACTGGCTCCTCGGGCAGGGCCGTCAGCCCCTTGACTTTCTCGGCGGTCTGCCGGGCCAGCTGGTCCACCAGAGCCATGTCCTCCCCGTCGGGGCGGCCGGCGCCCAGGATCTTGGAGAAGGAATGCTCGCCCACGATGGCGGCCCCAGCGATGGGCAGGAAGCCGTTGGCCGTCATCACCTGCTTGAGCTCCATCAACCCGTCGTCGAAGTTTCGATTTCCGTAGAGGACCACGGGGACGGACAGGGTGCCCTCGCCGTGGATGCTGTTCTGGACGAAGGGCAGCATCATGTTGGGGACTCGTCCGGCATAGACCGGAGTACCCAATACCACCAGTTCATCCGGACCGAACTGCAGCGCGTTTTCCCGGCCCTTGGGCTGGGTGTAGTCATGGGACTTGTACTGGGCTCCCAGTTGCCCGGCCAGGGACTTGGCAAGGTGGGTAGCTACCTTTTCTGTAGTGCCAGTGCCGCTGAAATAGACGGCCCAAACAGTTTTGATTTCCATATGTATTTCCTCCTTCACCATTTTCAACCTGAACCGCTTACGGCAGGTCGTAAGTTTCCAGAATCGTATCGGCCGCGCAGCGATCCTTGACCTCCTGGATCAGCGCCATATGAGGCTGGCCCATGTGGACCTTCTGGGCCTCCCGAGTGGTCCACTTCTCCAGCAGGAGCAGTTTGTCCGGGTCATCCACCGAGGTGAAATAGTCGTATTGCAGACAGCCCTCCTCCCCGCGCACCGCCGCCTGAGCGCCGCTGGCGGTCACTCCAGCCAGAAACTCCTCCCGCTTGCCGGGCTTCATGGTGTAGATCACATTGATACCGTACATATTTCTTTCCCCCTTATATCTGTTGAACTCCTATTGCTGAGTCATTCGTTTGAAATTCAGATAGCCCTCCAGAATCAGGGAGGCCGCCACGGCGTCCACTGTCTTTTTCCGCTTTTTGGAGTTCTGGCCTGCCGCAAAAAGGATGCGGTGGGCGTCCACGGTGGTCCTCCGCTCGTCCCACAGGACGGGCTTCAGACCGGTGACCTCCTCCACCTGGCCGGCAAAGTCCCGGTATAGCTGGGCCCTAGGGCCCTCGGTGCCGTCCATATTCCGGGGAAAGCCCATGACCAGCTCCTCCACCCGGTAGGCATCCACCAGCTTCTTCAGCTCCTCCAGCACCACCCCTCCCTTCCGGCTGTGGATAGTAGTGGTGGTCCCGGCCAAAAGTCCGGTGGGGTCAGAGATGGCCACGCCGGTGTGGGCGTCGCCGTAGTCAATGGCCATAATACGCATAGACACTCCCTCCTCTCTCTCAAATGATACCGCAAATTCAGAGGGAATACAACGGTTATTTCAGCGCGTCCGACACCCGCATCAAAGTCTCCTCGTGGGTGCGGTCGATGAGGTGGGTGTAGATGCGGCCAGTGGTGGCGGGGGTGGAGTGGCCCAGGGCTTTGCCGATATCGAAGAGGGACACGCCCTGGAAGGAGGCAATGGTGGCAAAGGAGTGGCGCAGGCCGTGGAGGGTGACCCGGGGCAGGTCATTTTTTCGCACGAAGCGGGTAAAGGCCAGGGACAGAGCGTTGGGCGAGTAGGGCAGCTCCTTGTGGTCCAGCACCACATGGCCAGGCTCCTCACGCCCGCGGAAGAGCGCGTTCTGGCGCGCCCGCTCCTGGTTCAGCAGCCGGAAGATATCTTCGGGGAGATAGAGTGTGCGGACCGAGGCGCGGTTTTTGGTCTCCTTTTGGATGATGGTGGCGCCGAAGGCGGTGCGGGCCTCTCGAATATAGATGACCCGGAGCTGAAAGTTTACATTTTCCCACTTCAGACCGCACAGCTCCTCCCGCCGCAGACCCAGGCTGCCCGCCAGCTTGACAGGCAGTTCCAGCCGGTGGCCGGGGAGGAGGGCGTAGAGCCGTTTCAGCTCCTCCGGGGTATAGAAGTCCGCCTCATAAAGCTTGGACCTGGGGGGCTCCACCCGGTCCATGGGGGAGACCAGCAGCATATCCTGCCGCACCGCCGTCCGCAGGGAGGAGGAAAGAAGGTCGTGGTGCCGCCGCATGGTGTTGGAGGAGAGGCTGTTATCCCGCTGTACCTGGGTATAGTATTGCTGGATGTCCTTAGGCGTCAGCTTCAGAAGGGGCATATCCCCCAGGGCCGGGCCCAGGTGATTGTCAATGATCTTTTGATAGGAATACACCGTGGTTTCCGCCCGATTGGGCCGCACGATGGTGTCCATCCAGTATTCCAGCCACTCGGACAGGGTGAGCTGATGCCGGGGGGTTTGGCGCTCCTGATCCCGATGGGCCAGGAAATCCCGCAGTCCCGCCCGGGCGGCGGTCAGGGTGGGAAAGGTACGGTACTGCTTGATCCGCCGGCCCTCCTCATCACGGCCCAGGTCCATACTGACGTAGTACAGATCCCGGGCGTCGTCGTATGAGATATTGCGCTCCACAGTTTTTCTTGCCATGATTTTCATTGCCTCCATTTTCTTTGTATTCTGCTGACGGTCGGCCCCCCCGGTACAAATGCGGCGATTTTTCCTCGGCACGGGGGCATAAAAAGAGAATAAATGGGAAAAACTGCTTTTTTCAACATATTTCGACAAATTCTGGGAAAAAGACGGGGATTCGCTCCTCTGGGCAGAGCGGCGGGATGCGAGCTCCAGGCGGAGGAAAAGGAGAAAAAGAGCGATCCAAAACTTCCGCTTTGCCGCCGGCTGTGATACAATACTTTGAAAAGAGGTGATTGAGATGATAAGGATCGGAGGGCTGGCCCTGCCAGTAGACGGGGACCTGGATCAGCTCAGAAAGCGCGCGGCCCGGACGCTGGGTGTGCGCCCTGGGGCACTAGGGGAGCTGGACATCGTCCGCCAGTCCATTGACGCGCGGAGGAAAGATGATGTCCACTATGTCTATACCGTGGAGCTGTCCATGGCCAACGAGGTTTCCGTGGTCCGTTCCGCCCCCGGTCGAAACATCTCTCTGACAGAGCGGAGACCCTACGCCTTCCCCAGTGTGGGACGGAAGGCGGCCCTGCCTCCGGTAGTGGTGGGCATGGGCCCGGCAGGACTCTTTGCCGCCTTGTTTCTGGCCCGCAACGGTATTCCCTCTGTCATTTTGGAGCGGGGGCGGGATGTGGACCGGAGGACCCTGGACGTGGGGGCTTTCTGGGACACTGGGATTTTGGACGAGGAGTCTAACGTACAGTTTGGCGAAGGGGGAGCCGGTACTTTCTCCGACGGGAAGCTGACCACTGGGACCCACGATCCCCGCATCTCCGCTGTGCTGGACGTGCTGGTGGAGGCGGGGGCCCCCGCCGATGTCAAGTATTCCCATAAACCCCACATCGGAACCGATATTTTGCGCCAGGTGGTGAAAAATATCCGCCGGGAGCTTATTTCCCTGGGCTGTGATGTCCGGTTTGGCCATCGGTTGACTGGACTGACCGTCAGCGGCGGAGTCCTGGCTGGCATACGGGTGGAGGGCCCGACAGGGCCCTATCGCCTGCCTGCTGACGCCCTGGTCCTGGCCCCTGGCCACTCCGCACGGGATACCTTTACCATGCTAAAGGAGGCGGGGGTGCCCATGGAGAAAAAGAATTTTGCTATTGGGGTGCGCATCGAACACGACCAGCAGGCGGTGAGCCGCCAGCAGTACGGCCCAGCCTTTTCCAAGCTGCCGCCCTCGGATTACAAACTTGCCTGCCACCTGCCCAGCGGCCGGTCGGCTTTCACCTTCTGTGTCTGCCCCGGTGGGCAGGTGGTGGCGGCCGCCTCCCGGCAGGGAGGCGTGGTCACTAATGGTATGAGCCTGCGGGCCCGGGATGGGGCCAATATCAACGGTGGACTGTTAGTGGGAGTAGGGCCGGAGGACTTTCCAGAGGCGGATGTGCTGGCTGGAGTCTGGTTCCAAGAGCGATGGGAGAAGGCGGCGTTCCAACTGGGGGGTGGAGGCTTCCGGGCCCCTGCCCAGCGAGTGGAGGATTTTCTGCACAAGCGGCCCTCACAGGGCCCTGGCGCCATTCTTCCCACATATCAGCCTGGAGTGACTTGGACTGATTTAGAGGGCTGTTTACCCAACTTTGTGTCGGATACCCTGCGGGATGCCTTGCCCCTGATGGACCGAAAGCTGCGGGGTTTCTCTGTACCAGATGGGGTGCTGACCGGGGTGGAGACACGCTCCTCCTCTCCTGTCCGCATTTTACGGGATGAGGGCTGTCAGTCCCCTCTCCATGGCCTGTACCCCTGTGGCGAGGGGGCGGGCTATGCGGGGGGCATTGTCAGTGCGGCGGTGGACGGTATTCGCGTGGCCGAAGCGGTGGCGCGGGGATGAGCCGCCCCCTCGCCGGGGCCCCATCGGGGATGGGGCGGCCGATAGGCCGTAAATTTGGAGCGAAGCGGAGAATTTCCGCAGGGCGGATATTTATTTCGCCCAAGGATAGAAAAGAAAAGGCCCCCCACAGGACTTCTTCTGTGTGGAGGGGCCGATCCAGATACCAGACAGGAGCTGGATTCTGATATTTTCAAAAGGAGAGCTTATATGGACCAGTTGGATGAATTTTTGACCCTTTTATCTGGAAGTTTTGATAACGCCCAGCAGTTCGAGGAAATGCGGCGTAAGGGGGACCTCCAATTTCCTTTTGCCCAGCATATCAATACCGTATGCAACAGCAAGATCAGGAACCTTCCGGAAAACTTTGAGGGCGTTTTCTTAGTGGAGGAGAGTTACTACACGGTAGAAGGAAAGACCCATGCCTCCCCTCACCTGTTCCTATTCACAGAGGAGGGCGATAGGGTCAAGCTGACTTCTTATGAACTGCCAGAGGGCTGCGAAAAGGAGCACTTCACCTATCAGGAGATGGATGAGATAGAGTACAGCAGCTTGAAGTGTTCAGACAAATTTAGTCCGGCCCTCTATGAGAAAAAGGGTGACATTTGGGAGGGCGGCAGTGTCAGTATGTTCACTCCTGTGCTTAAATTTACTTTGTTGGAACGCTTTTCTCCGGAGTGTTTAGCGGTATCTGAGACGATGGAAGTTAACGGAAAGCGGACATTTGGCTATGACGTGCCTATCTTGTACCGCAGGATAGAGCAGCGAACTGAATAAAATTAAGAGGGGCACCCCGTAGGGCGCCCCTCTTGATTTTTGGACAAAAATGGCTGCCATCACTGCACATGAGTGTGGTCATTGATGTGCTTCATGCAGTAGCAGTAGTAGCCATTGCACTTGGAGCAGTAGCGGAACTCCATATTGGGATCGTCCGCGTCGGTCAGACCGCAGACGGCACATTTGTGGAGATATCCCTTCCGCTCTTTTACATCCTTTTGGGCCTTCTTGAAGTTGATGGTCTGGGGGGAGGTCCTGTAGCGGATTCGCTCGCTGCCCCGGCCCAGAACAGACATCAGGTCCTCCCAGAAGAAAATGAGGTAGTTCAGGATGGCAATAACGGGAAGAAGGGCCCGCAGGGGTGTGTGGCCAGTCAGGTAGCCAAAGATGTCGTAGGTAAAGAATATGGCGTCCAGCCAGGCCAGCCACTTGACCTTCAGCGGAATGATGCCATAGAGCAGCACCTGCATATCCGGGTACAGAGTGGCAAAGGAAAAGAACATGGAGAGATTCACATAATACATCGTGGCGGTTTCAAAATAATAGCCGCTCAGGTTGGAAGTTATGGGCATCAGCAGATAGGTGACGATGCCTACTACAATGTTCAGCAGCACGCCCAGGCCATAAAAGACTGTGAATCGGGTGGAGCCCCATTGACGCTCCAGAGAGGAGCCGATCCAGTAGTAAAAATAGGTGGTAACGGCAAAGAAGAAGGGGCCCCAGAACCCTCCGCCCACGCTCAGGGGGGAAAAAATAAAGGTAACGAGGCGCCACACCTGGCCCTGAAGGATGAGCTCGGGGTAAAACCGGATGAACATGGAGACCCATCCGTTGGTCAGCATATCTGCGATATAGACAAACACATTGCCCAAAGCGATGTACTTGATTAGATCGGGAATGCCCAGATTGGGATGGTTGTAGCAGAATCGGCTCAAGCCGCGGGATATGGCTCTCATGAAGAAGCCCTCCTCCTGTTGGATGTCAGATAAAAGACATTGTAACCGTTTTTAGAAGAAATGTCTACGTCCAAAGTGTAAACAAATAGCGGAAAAGAAAAATCTCCTTTTGCCGGGAATAAAAGTGTGATAGAATAGGCCGGAGAACAAGGATATGGAGGAAATGCCATGAGCATCGTGAAAGATATGTCCCTGGCCCCATCTGGCCATCAGAAGATCCGCTGGGTGCGGGATTTCATGCCTGCCCTGTCCGGCATCGAGGAGCGGTTCCGCCGGGAAAAGCCCTTTGCCGGGCTGACCATCGCTGTTTCTGTCCATCTGGAGGCCAAGACCGCCAACCTGGGCCTGGTCCTTCGGGAGGGGGGGGCCGACGTCCATCTCACCGGCTGTAACCCCCTGTCCACCCAGGACGATGTAGCCGCCGCCATGGCGGACCTGGGCGTGGACACCTATGGAGTCTATGGGGTGGACATGGCAGGGTATGAGAATCTGTTGGTGGAAACCCTGAAGTGCCGCCCCCACCTGATCGTGGACGACGGTGGCGACCTCATCAGTCTGCTGGGGGACAGGTGCAACCAGTATGGGGAGCGGCTGATCGGCGGTTGTGAGGAGACCACCACCGGCATCCACCGACTGTACGCCCGCCAGCGGGCCGGCATTCTGCCCTGCCCCATGATGGCGGTGAACGATGCCAAGGCCAAGCACTACTACGACAACAAATACGGCACCGGCCAGTCCACCATGGACGCCATCATGCACACCACCAACCTGATGGTGGCGGGCAAAACGGTAGTGGTGGCGGGCTACGGCTGGTGCGGCAAAGGCATCGCTATGCGGGCCAAGGGCATGGGGGCCAACGTCATCGTTTGTGAAGTGGACCCCTTCAAGGCGCTGGAGGCCACCATGGAAAACTTCCGGGTGATGCCAATGGATCAGGCAGCCCGGCTGGGTGACCTGTTTATTACCGCCACCGGCTGCAAGGACATCATCGTGAAGCGCCATTTCCAGGTCATGAAGGACAACGCCCTGTTGTGTAACTCCGGTCACTTTGACTGTGAGGTGGATGTGGCGGCCCTGGGGGAGATGGCGGCGGAGCGGTTTGACCGCCGGGCCAACATCCGGGGCTACCGCCTGCCCGACGGCCGCACGCTGAATGTGCTGGCCGAGGGGCGGCTGGTCAACCTGGCCGCCGGGAACGGCCATCCGGCGGAGATCATGGATATGTCCTTTGCCGTCCAAGCCCTGTCCCTGGAGTGGCTGGCGAAGCACAGGGGAGAGCTGGAAAAGAAGGTGTACAATGTCCCGGATGAGATCGACGACCAGATCGGCCGGGTAAAGCTGGCTGCCATGGGGCTGGCCATCGACGAGCTGACCCAGGAGCAGAGGGATTATCTGGCGGGCTGGGAGGCCTGAAACGGCAGGACATGGAACAGGGGGGCTATAGGTGAAGCAGATGTTAATGGGGATCTTTCTTCTGCTCCTTGGCGTATGGTGTTATCTGTTTGGAGTTGTGGATCAGGCGGCCCTGTTCGCGGTGCTGGGCGTTCTATTGCCCATCCCCGCTGTGCTCCTGACGCTGTATGGCTTTTTCAATAAAAATAAATAGGGGCTGTCACAGAGTACCCGAATCGGGAAGAAAAGAAGGGACCTGTCATGCATAATGAATTGACCAAAATGGATATCCAAAAAATGCGGGAGGAACTGGACTACCGCCGTGTCACGCTCCGGCCACAGCTTCTGGAGGAAGTAAAGGTGGCCCGCTCCTTCGGCGATTTGAGCGAGAACTTCGAGTATAAGGCGGCCAAGCGGGAGAAAAACAAAAATGAGAGCCGCATCCGATATCTGGAAAATATGATCAAGACGGCGCGTGTTATCGAGGACCGTTCCGCTCCAGACACGGTGGGGCTGTACGACAAGGTGACCATCTATCTGGAGGAGGACGGGGAGGAAGAGAGCTGGCAGGTGGTGACTACGGTCCGCCAGGACGTGCTCAACGGGCTTATCAGTAAGGAATCTCCCATGGGGGCGGCTCTGCTGGGCAAAAAAGTGGGGGAGCGGTTTTACGTCCAGGTCAATCAAGACTACGGATACTACGCCGTGGTCAGGGCCATACAGAAGGGGACGGACGACGGTTCGGCACAGTTGAACCGCTATTAAAAAAGAGCGAAAAAATCGGAAAAACGATTGGGATGGCTGTCAGCCATCCCAATCAATATTTTTAGGACAATATTTGCATATTTTATGGCCATTTATGCTAAGACTTGCGACAGTTGCTATGCTAAGATAGGGCCCGCAAGAACCTGGACCTCCCGTAATTGGAAGGGCGGGAGTAGTCCGGAACTGAAATACGGATGAAAAAGGAGTTTTTATATGGCAATCCAGAATATTTTTGTGGTGGGGGCTGGCCTGATGGGCAGCGGCATCGCCCAGACTGCTATGACCAGCGGTTATCATGTCATCCTCAATGACCAGCGGCAGGAGACGCTGGAGCGGGCCCAGATGGGCATTGAGAGCCGGCTGAAGCACATGGTGGAAAAGGGAACCATGAGTGAGGAGGAGTTTCAGGACTGCATGGGTCGGCTGAAGATCGATACCCGTCTGTCCGCCGCGCGGGAGGCCGACCTAGTGGTGGAGGCCATCTTTGAGAACCTGGAGGCCAAGCAGGCGGTCTTTCGCCAGCTGGAGGAGATATGCCCCGACCACACCATCTTTGCCTCTAACACCTCCTCCATCTCTCTGACCGCCCTGGCCGCCGCCACCAAGCGTCCCTCCCGGGTGGTGGGGATGCACTTCTTCTCCCCAGTGCCCAAGATGAAGCTGTGCGAGGTCATCTTCGGCCTGCTCACCGCCCAGGATGTGCTGGAGGACATCAAGGAGGTGGGCGAGAAAATGGGCAAGACCCTGATTCTGGCCGATGACAAGCCCGGCTTTATCGTCAACCGGGCCCTGCTGCCCATGCTCAACGAGGCCTGTGTCATTGTGGGCTCTTTTATCGGCTCGGTGGAGGACGTGGACAACGGCATGAAGCTGGGCTGTAACCACCCAATGGGTCCCCTGGAGCTGGCGGACATGATTGGATTGGACATCCTGCTCAACGTGATGAACGTGATGGACAAGGAAATCGGCGCCAAGTATCACCCCTCCCTGCTGCTTCGTAAGATGGTCACCGCCGGCTATCTGGGCCGCAAGAGCGGGGCCGGCTTCTACCTGTATGAGAACGGCAAAAAGCTGGGGGTCAACCCAGTGCTGACCCGCCGCCACTCCTTGGAGGGCTGATAGGTCAAGGGACCAGGCCTGCGGAGAAATTTGCGGAAACCAGTTGACAACGGGAGAAAAGTTGATATAATCAATCAGTAAAACTAAATAGCCTTATCAAGAGTGGTTGAGGGACCGGCCCTATGAAACCACGGCAACCTGCCTCTGGCAAGGTGCCAAATCCGGCGGTAGAGTATCGCAAGATGAGGATGCAAGCCAAACTGCAACGCTCCGCCTGCCGCGGGGCGTTTTTTCATCCTCCCAGGCCCTTGTACTCCAAGGGGAACGAAAGAAAGGAAAGAATATTATGGCAAAGCGACTGTTTACCTCTGAATCTGTAACCGAAGGACACCCCGATAAGATCTGTGACCAAATCTCCGACGCGGTGCTGGACGCCATGCTGGAGCGGGACCCTATGTCACGGGTGGCCTGTGAAACCACCGTGACCACGGGGCTGGTCCATGTGATGGGCGAGATTACCACCAACTGCTATGTGGATATCCCCAAGATCGCTCGTCAAGTAATCAAGGACATCGGCTATGACCGGGCCAAATTTGGCTTCGACTGTGACACCTGTGCCGTCATTACCTCCATTGACGAGCAGTCTCCGGACATTGCTATGGGGGTAAACAAGGGGCTGGAGGCCAAGGAGGGCACCATGGACGACGGGCTGGATAATGGCGCCGGCGACCAAGGGATGATGTTTGGCTACGCCTGTGATGAAACGCCTGAGCTGATGCCGCTGCCCATTTCCCTGGCCCAGAAGCTGGCCATGCAGCTGACAAAGGTTCGCAAGGAGGGGAAGGCGAGCTATCTGCGTCCAGATGGCAAGAGCCAGGTCACCGTGGAGTACGACGATGACAACCGGCCCGTCCGGGTGGACGCGGTGGTGGTGTCCACCCAGCACGGCCCTGAGGTGGAGCTGGAGCAGATCCGGCGGGATATGATCGAGCTGGTCATCAAACCCATTATCCCCGCCCAGTTTATGGATGAGAACACCAAGATCTATGTCAATCCCACCGGCCGCTTTGTGGTAGGAGGACCTCAGGGGGACTCCGGACTCACCGGTAGGAAAATCATTGTAGATACTTACGGCGGCTCCGCCCCCCACGGCGGCGGCGCCTTCTCCGGCAAGGACCCCACCAAGGTGGACCGCTCCGCCGCCTATGCCGCCCGGTGGGTGGCCAAAAACGTGGTGGCTGCCGGACTGGCGCGCCGCTGCCAGATCCAGCTGGCCTACGCCATCGGGGTAGCCCGTCCTGTTTCCGTCCGGGTGGACACCTTTGGAACCGGCACTCTCTCTGACGCCCGGCTGGAGGAGGCGGTAGGGCGGGTTTTCGACCTGCGCCCCGCCGCCATCATTCGGGACCTGGACCTGCGTAGGCCCATCTACCGGCAGATAGCCGCCTATGGTCACTTTGGCCGGAGCGACTTGGATCTGCCCTGGGAGAAGCTGGACCGGGTAGAGGAGCTGAAGGCCGCCCTCGGTGTGTGAGCCGCTGACACTGGAAACGGGGAATCCTCGGATAAGGTCGAATTAAGGCTGGACAAAATCGGGTATACTGGTATAGAATGGGACGGCGAGATATTTGTCCGGACCAAGTCCGATTTTTGTAAGGGAGAACATAACCGATGGAGCATCAGGAAATTTTGAACCGGGTGGACCATACCATCCTAACCACAACTGCCACTTGGGAACAGGTGAAGGCTGTCTGTGACGAGGGGCTGGCCTATTCCACCGCCTCTGTCTGTATCCCGCCCCGCTATGTAAAGAAGGCGGCGGACTATGTGGGGAACCGGCTGAAGATCTGCACCGTCATTGGCTTCCCAAACGGCTATTCCACCCCGGAGGTAAAGGTCTTTGAAACAGAGGACGCTATCCGCAACGGCGCTGACGAGATCGATATGGTCATTAATCTGGGGCAGGCCAAATCAGGAGATTGGGAGGGCGTGCTGTCTGAAATCAAGGCGGTAAAGGCCTCCTGCAAGGGCCGCATCCTGAAGGTTATCGTGGAAGCCTGCCAGTTGACCCAGGAGGAGAAGGTAGCCGCCTGCCGGGTGGTGTCCATGTCCGGAGCCGATTTTATTAAGACGTCCACAGGATTTTCCACTGGTGGAGCCACTGTGGAGGATGTGAAGCTGTTTAAGGAACATATCAGCCCTGACATCGGCGTCAAGGCGGCGGGCGGGATCCGCACCTTTGAGCAGGCTCAGGCCATGATCGAGGCCGGTGCCGACCGCATCGGAGCCAGTGCCCTTGTGGCCCTGGCCCGCCAGGAGGGCTGAAGAGTAAAAAAGCTGTCTGTCCCATATGGGACAGACAGCTTTTTTACCGCCTCATACCAGCTGGAACAAAAGTAAGATAAGACCGTAAATGACACTGGCAGAGATACCAAAGACCAGCACGGGCCCGGCCACTACAAAGAGCTTGGCCGCTGTGCCGGTGATGAGTCCCTCGCTTTTGAATTCCAGGGCTGGGGAGACCATGGCGTTGGCAAAGCCGGTAATCGGGACCAGGGTACCGGCTCCGGCCCGTTTGGCCAGTTTGTCAAAGCAGCCCAGGCCAGTGAGCAGGGCGGCCGCAAAGATCAGGGTGACAGACACCGCCGTCCCCGCCTGGTCTTTGTCAAGCCCCCAGCTCTGATAGAGGTTGGAGAGCCCCTGCCCAATGGTACAAATGGCGCCCCCCACCAGAAAAGCCCATACCAGATTTTTTCCCATAGGAGATGGCTTGGAGCGGTCGTTTACCAGCTTGCCATAGTCCTGATTGGTCATGTCCATAAAAACACCCCGTGGAAAATAGATTTTCCCTAGTTTTACTCCAGAAAGAAAAAATATACCATCTAGAAGAATAAATCCTTCTTCTTCCGCATAAGGTGAAGCGGAGAGGTGATCCAGATGTTCTATGGCAAGCGCGCGTTGATCCTGACCTGCCTGCTGGCCATGCTGGCCGGGACTGGGCTGCATTTTCTGTATGAGTGGCTGCCTAACCCAGTGACGGCTCTGCTGTCTCCAATCAATGAGAGCCTGTGGGAGCATATCAAACTGATATACTGGCCCTATCTGGCTGCCGCCCTTTGGCTGAACCGTGGCAGGCCGGGTGGTATCAGACCGTGGCTGTTGGCGTTGCCGATCATGAGCGGACTCATGCTGCTGCTAGGCTATCTCTACCACATAGTCCTGGGGGGAGAAGCTATGGCGGTGGATATTGCAATTTTTGTGGCTGTGATGGTTTTCGGCTTCTGGTTTTCCACCCGATTTTCCGGACCTTTCCATGGCGCAAAGTGGATGGTGCCCATTCTGCTCGTGGTGGGAGTGGGCATCCTGATCGCCCTGTTTACACTGTGGCCCCCGGACCATATCCTATTCATAGATTTGTCCAAGACTGGGGCCTGGTACCAGATCCCCTGTTGATGCTGGGGTCCCCGTGAGCCCCCTTGCCTGCTTGAGAAGGACATGGTACAATGGCACAGAGGAGGCGGGTGGTCAGTGGAACTGTTTGGCATGGAGATCCAGAAGCGGCAGGATGCCTATCAGCTGTTGGCCCTGGCTCTCCGGGAGAGCCGGGGGCTGACGCGGATGCCGGAACTGGACCGGAGACCTGGCGGAAAGCCCTATTTTCCTCATGAGGAGGGGCTGGAATTCAATCTGAGCCACAGCGGGCATCTGGCCCTCTGCGCTTTGGATAACGCCCCGGTCGGAGCAGACATCCAGATGGTCAGAGAGTGGCGGCCCGGACTGCCCGCCCGGGTCTGTGGTCCGGAAGAGTTGGCCTGGCTGGAAGGGCAGTCGGACTGGTGGAGGTCCTTTTCCCTGCTATGGTCACTGAAAGAGAGCCGGGTCAAAGAGAGCGGGCAGGGATTGAGGGGGACCATCCGGTCCATCCGGGTCCCGATGATGGGAGAAGGGGAAACCCGGCAGATGGATGGCCTCTGGTTCCGGACTTACGGGGGAGCGGGCTGGGTAGCCGCAGTGTGTGGAGAGGCCCAGCCGCCGGTGAAGATATGCTGGTGGCGTCGTCTGGAAAATGAAAAATAAAACAGGGGAAAATCCTCTTTACAAATGGGGAGGATTCTGATATAATAACGGAGCGCTGTTAAGAGATGCGTCCGTAGTTCAATTGGATAGAGCGTCAGATTCCGGTTCTGAATGTTGGGGGTTCGAGTCCCTTCGGGCGTGCCACGTCGGAGCAAGCGTTGTATCGCTTGCTCCGACTTATTTTATAAGTCAGAGCGCGCTTACGCCGCTGCTCCTCCTTTCCAAATCGAACCCACTGCGTTGGGCTTCGATTAGGGGCGCCCTGTGGGCGGCGCTTTTCACTATTATAAAAATATCGGTTTTAACCGTTATTTACAAGTTAATAGCTGCATTTCAGCCTTGATATCAAGGCTGAAATGCAGCTTTTTCTATGATGAAACCTCCATGATATACTACTGGTCAGTGATATCATGGGGTTTTGCTATGTCTGAGTATATGATCGAAATTTCACAGGAGAAAGAAAAAGATACTATTTGGAGCAAGCAATTAAGGATCGCCGCTTATTGCCGGGTCAGTACCGCTTATAATGAGCAACAGCGGTTCATCATAAAAAATAAAAACTAGTTGAGATTTTTTGTAAGCGGGTGTATGATTACCCTAATACCTATCTGCTAGTAGGCCCCTTGTCACCGCCTGGCGGGGTGTGGACATGGGGAAAAGGAGGAAATAGAGGGACTGTATGAACTTTCATATTGTCAGTGACAGCTCCTGTGATTTAGGACGGGAGAGGCTCCAGCAGCTTGGTGTGGATATGGTGTCCTATTATGTGGCGCTGGGGGATGAGGTCTATTACCGGGAGGAGCGGGATATCTCCACCCACGACTTTTACCAGAAGATGGCGGACAATCCCGGAGTATTTCCTAAAACCTCTATGCCTACTTTGGAGGACTATCTGGAGGCATTTCGTCCACAGGCCCAGGCAGGGATGCCGGTACTGTGTATTTGCCTGAACGAGTCGTTCAGCGGATCGGCCCAGTGCGCTAGAAATGCCAGGACAGTACTGCTGGAGGAATACCCTCAGGCCCGAATCTATGTAATGGACTCCCAGTCAGCCACTGTGCTGCAGGGGCTGCTTGTAGAGGAAGCGGTGGTCCTTCGGGACCGGGGCAGCACGTTGGAGGAAGCCATAGATGCTCTGGAGAAGATACGGTCTACTGGCCGCATCTTTTTTACCACCAATGACCTGGAGTACCTCCGCCACGGCGGCCGCATTGGTAAGGCGGCCGCGGCTACTGGTACACTGTTGAAGGTTAAGCCCCTCATTGGCTATCAGGACCGGGAACTGGTGTCCGACGGAATTGCCCAAGGAAGAAAAAAATCCCTTCAGCGGGTGCGGGATCTGTTTTTCCGCTATGTGGACCGCAAGGAATTGGATTTGGCCGATTACAGAGTGGCCACTGGCTACGGACTGGATCGGGAGGAATATGACCTATTCACCCAGCAGATCCGCGAGGGTCTTGCGACACGGGGATTTGATATGCCTGATTTCCGCCCTTATCAGATTGGTGTGACCATCGGCGTCCATACCGGGCCAACCCCTATTGGAGTGGGGCTGATGCGCAGAGTGGTGAGGCCCTGAACCGGCGAGCCACGATTTCGATCCGGCAAATCTTATGGAGCCGCCCATGCTAGACACATGGGCGGCTTTTTCATAGCGCCCATTATTTAGAAAAGGGAGGAAGAGGGCCATTGGAGCAGCCGGAATCTGAACGCCCCGGCGAATAGGCGATACAGCATGTCCAGGTGGGCAAAAATGTAATTGGATTGTTACTTGTAATTTTGTAAAAACATGATATCCTGTTCTAGTGGAGAGGGGACATTCGATGGATTACGACAAGCTGCTCAATTTAGGCACTGAGCTGGGCTGCCGATTGATGGAGAGCGGGGCGGAGATATACCGTGTCGAGGAGTCCGTCCGCCGCCTGCTGACTGCCTACGGCGTAGAGCCACAGGTATTTGCCATCCCCAACTGCCTAATCGTCAGTGTCAACACTCCAGAGGGGCATCCATTGACTCGTATGTGCCGCATCCCTGCCCACGGAACGGATATTGAACTGCTGGAGCGGTGTAACCAGCTCTGCCGCTACCTGTGTAATCAGCCTGTCCCGGTCCTTGAGGCACAGGAGTTGGTAGCCGATCTGCCAAGGGGGCTCCGCGGCTTTTCCCCTAAAATTTTAGTATTGGCCTATGGGGCTACAGCGGCCTTCTTTGCTCTGTTTTTTGGCGGAGGGCTGTTGGAATGGCTGGCCGCAGCCTTGTGCGGTCTGGCCGCCGGTGTCTGTCTGCTCTACGGACAGCGTTTCATTGGCTCTAATACCTTTTTCCGTACGACCATCTGTGCCGCGCTCATTTCCGGACTGGCGCTTCTTTTGGTCACACTGGGGCTGGGAAAGGATCTGGAGGCCATCTCCATCGGCGCGCTGATGGTGCTGGTGCCTGGTATGGCCCTGACGAATGCTATGCGGGAAATTATGGCCGGTGATGTATTCTCCGGGCTGAACCGGACAGCAGAGGTCATTCTGGTGGCCACCGCCATCGCCTTGGGTACTGCTCTGCCCCTGCTGCTGGGTCAGGGCGCTCCAGGAGGTGGGGGCGGGCAAACAGAGGGGATCGATCTGCTGCCCTGCCTGTGGGCTATGCTGGCCTGTGTAGGCTTTGGGCTGGTGTTCAATATCCAGGGCTGGGGGGTGCTGATCTGCGGCTTTGGGGCCGGGCTGGGTTGGCTGGCCTATCTGGCGGCCATGGAGCTGTCTGCCAACGATATCCTTTCTGCGTTTCTGGCGGCTGTGGTGATTGGAGGATACTCTGAATGGATGGCTCGCCTGCGCCGCTGCCCAGTAACGGGGTACCTCCAGGTGGCACTATTGCCTCTGGTGCCGGGAGCGGGTATCTACCACGCCATGCAGTATTGTGTGAGTGGTTATACCCAGCTGTTTCTAACTACGCTGCTGCACACGTTTGGAATGGCCGCCGCCCTGTCGGTGGGGGCTATGCTTACATCTTCTGTTCTACGGGCGATCCTGCCCAGATTTGCCCCCCTGGGGCGATAGGTTGATTTTTGGAGGTACGATATGTATAGAGGTCGTAGAAAATACCGGACCTATTGGACCATATTCCTGATTTTAGCGGCGGCTGTCGTTCTGGCCCTCGCGGTAGGGATGGGGCTGTCAGCCCCAAAGGATACCGGCGGAGACGCTTCCGGGGGGCGGAACGATACTTCGACCCAGCCGGAGACGGGGAGTGGGAGCGGCGCTGCATCAGAGGTGGACGATTCCTCCGCTATACCCCCTGACAGCTCCAACCCGTCAGGCAATCTGACAGAGGAGCCAGACCAACCGGAGGAGAAGGATGAGCCGGAAGCGGGCTATGACTTTTCCCAGCCCGCTCCCCAGTCTGATCCGGTGGATAACAGCTACTTTGATGACGCGGCCTTCGTGGGAGATTCCCGTACCGATGGATTTATGATATACAGCGGTATAGGGACGGGCAAGAATCTGACCTCCAATGGCCTTTCTATCTTCAAGCTGGGGGAGAAGAAGGCTTTGACTATCAATGGGGAGAAGTATACTTTGCTGGAGGCGCTGGCACTGGAACAGTACGGCAAGGTCTACCTTTCTCTTGGCGTCAACGAGCTGGGATATTTTAACGATCAGGGCTTTTACGACAGCTATTGCAGCGCCATCGACGAGATTCGGACGCTGCAGCCCAATGCTGTGATCTATATTCAGGGGCTGATTCCGCTGAATGAGGGTGTCATCGCTCAGACTGGGGGCCGGGACTATTTGACCAACGAACACCTCCGAGTGTATAACGATTTGATGAAGAAGGCGGCGGAGGAGAAGCAGGTGGTATTTCTGGATCTGTACTCTGAGTTCGTCGATGAAAACGGGGAGCTGCCCGCGGATGCCAGCAAGGACGGCATTCATCTAAGTAAGGCTTACTGTCAGAAGTGGCTGGCCTATTTGCAGACCCACACTGTGGACTATGACACCCTATATCCGAAGGAGGAAGCGCGATGAAAAAATTTTTGACCGCCGCCCTAGCCCTGGTCTTGCTACTGACCCTGGCTGCCTGCGGCGGCAGGGAGGGCAAGGAGGACCCCTCTGGCAGCCCCGCCCTCTACGGCGTTAGCGAGGTCCAGAGTGTGGTGGATGCCGGCGCCTTCTCCGAGTCCCTGGAGGAGGTAGACGCCGACACCGCCTTCGCTCTGTATAAGCTGGCCGACTACGGCCTGGAGCGGGAGAATATGTACGATGCCTCCGTGATCCGCTCCGCCGGCGCTACCTGCGAGGAGATGGCGGTGCTTTGTTTTGACAGCGAGGAGCAGGCTTCCAAGGCGGTGGAGGCCCTGGAAGATTATGTGGCCGGTCAGATCACCGCTAACGAGGACTACCGCCCCGCCGAGATCCCCAAGCTGGAGAACGCGCTGGTGAAGCAGCTTCAACACACCGTCCTGCTGCTGGTGGCCAACGACTATGAGGCCGCCGCCATCGACGCTTACCATTCCAAATCGTGAAAAAACACCGGGTCCAATCTGGACCCGGTGTTTTTTACTTTTGGCAGAAGGCGCAGGGCTCCTCCACCGTGACGGTGTACTTCTCCAACAGGGCGATGGGGTGATAGGACAGCTTGCTGGTGCGAAGGCCCAGATCACCGGCGTCATCCTCGCGGTTGATGAAGGCGATGCCTTCCGTAGCGAAATGCTGGGCGAACTGGGCGACCAGCATCTGGTAGCAGCCCTCGTAATCCCGGTCCGCCTTCTCAATGTGGGTAAAGAGGGTGTCGCCAATGATCTCTCCCAGGGAGAACCCGGCGATTTGTCCATCCACCAGCAGCATACCGCCCAGCAGGTCATAGGTCTGGTAATTGTCCAGCACTTCATGAGTCTTGGCGATATCCTCATGGAAGGAGGCCGCAGATTTGTCTACCCGGCTGGCATAGCGGTCCAGAAAGCCCTTGACCGATGGGATATCCTCTGGGGCGATGGGGCGGAACAGCCAGCTGCCATAGGTCTTGAGAAATTTGTTTACATGGTTGCGCTGGCCACTGAGCTTTTTCCCCCGAAAATATTTCAGATCCTCCGCACGGTACAGATAGTCAAAATTGTCCCGCTCTGTGGCGGCGGTGCTGGCAGGGAAAAAGTCCTGAAGGCGCTCCAGCTCATCCTTGGAAACCGGATAAAACTGGATAGGCATTTCCCGTCGGCAGCAGTAGTCGGCAATCTGACGGTAGTGTTCCGTCCGGCCGCCGCCCAGGGGCAGGGTAAAGGTGGGGCCCAGTCCAGGGTAGTCCACTTTGAAATAGAGGGAGCCGTCATAGATAGCCCACTCGGTCTTGTACATATCCCGCCAGATAAAGACGGTGCCAGGGGTGGTGTCGCAGATACGGCTTCCGCTGTATCCGAAAAATGGGCGCAGTCTGGGGAAGTCTTCCAGCTGCAGGGGGTGGAAATCCAACATAGATCCAAATCCTTGTCTATTTATTTCTTTTTACAGTATATCCGATAACCGGCCATAATACCAGCCAGTACGTCCTTCTTTTTTGCACAAATATCCCTGTGAGGTGGAAGCTACAACGGTCAGCCGGTCGCCAGGGGATACAGGAAGCGCGTAGTCGGTGGAGTCCTCGCACCACAGGCCATTGGGTCCACGGCGGAGGTAACGGTTCAGGATGGGCAACACCCGGCCTGTTTCCAGGTGGCGGCATAGGGAGGTGTCCTCTCCCTTCTCCAGCAGTTCCAGGCCGCTTCGGCCCCAGCGGACGTTGACTGAGTCGGAGGAGGGGGACTGCCCATCCAGAGCAACGGCGACGGGCAGTCCATCAAAGGCGTCCCAGCTGAATTCCTCCGAGTCCTCAGAGGGGAGGATCAGGGCATTGAGCTGGCCGTCCAGCTTCAGCACACAGCCGCCGTCGATAGAGGCGATTTTCCGATCCCGGAGCAGGATGGGGGCGGCGGAGGGAATGTTGGGGTCGTATAGCGTCACTGGCCAGTGGCCCACAATGACCCACTTGGGAAAAGACCGGCCCTGTCCCAGAAAATCGTCGTTTTTCATGCACCGCCAGCGGTCCAACTCCTCCATCCTTTCCAGGGAGGGAATACCCCCGTGGACAAAGACCAGATGCTCGGTTTCCAGAATGGTGGGCAGCGAAGCCAGCCAGGCCCGCTCCCGTGGAAAAGCCCGCCGCAGGTCCTCACGCAGCCGGGGCAGATCCTCCAGCTGTTCAAAGCCGCCCTCCCGAGCCATCTGCCGGAGAGTGGATTCGGGGTGCTGGGGCAGATAGACGGAAAAAAAGTGCTCATCCAGCTCGTCTGTTTCAAAGAAGCGGTGGACCAGACCGTCGCAGTTGCCGCACAGGGGATAGACGGTGTGAGTCCGTGGCAGCTCCATAAGATGGCGCAGCAGAGCCAGACTGTCCTGCCCTTTTTCCAGCATATCCCCCACCAACACCAGGATATCCTCAGGGGACAGCCTGATTTGGTCCATTAGAGCCTGAAAAAAGGGCAGGTTGCCGTGAATATCGCTGACAGCGATGACCCTTCTATTGGAGGGAAATTGGGGACGAATGACAATGGCGCGGTCCATAGGAGGGGCTCCTTTCTGCGGAGGTTGGGGTTTAGCCCAGTTTAGACTCCAGAGCCACCCAGCCGTTTTTCTCCCGGCGGCGAGTGACGGTCAGTCCATTTTTTACAAGGGCCTCTTCCACCTCGTGGGCACGGGTGTCGATGATGCCGGAGCACAGGAACACCCCGTCCTCTTCCAACAGGCGGGGGACTTGGGCGGATAGGGGGATAATGACGTCGGCTACGATATTGGCCAGCACCAGATGGTACCGCTGCCGGGCCAACTCGCCGGCCAGGGAGCGGTCAGAGAGGACATCCCCGGCCCGGACGGTATACCGGTCCTTCCCGATGCCGTTGAGGGCGGCATTTTCATAGGCCACGTCCACCGCCTTGGGATCAATGTCCACGGCGACTGCGGTGCTGGCCCCCAGGCACAGAGCGGCGATGGAGAGGATGCCGCTGCCGCAGCCCAGGTCCAGCACTGGCCGTCCGGGGGCGGTGTGCTCCTCCACTCCCTCCAGGCATAACTGGGTGGAGGCGTGGGACCCGGTTCCAAAGGTGAGGCCGGGGTTGAGATACAGCGGGCTGCGGCCTTGGGGGATAGGCTCCTCCCGTTCCCACTGGGGAACCACATACAGCCGCTGGCCAATCGCAAGAGGCCTGTAGTATTTCTGCCAGCTATATGCCCAGTCGTCGTCCGTAAGGGGGGTGACAGTATACTCTTGATCTAGTCCACGGGTATAGCGGGCCAGTTGCTCCCGGCCGTCGGTGTCATCCGTGACATAGAATTTGATCCGGGTGACTCCCTTCATCCGGTCCAGCAGCTCCTGGTCCACATAGTCCCAGTATTGCCGGTTCTGCTCCAGAAACTGGAGAAAATCTCCTTCATCCTCGATGACCAGTCCATCCATACCAGCGGCAGTCAGTTTGGCGGACACCTGGTCCAGTTGGTCGGGGGTGGTATTGACGGTGATCTCCAGCCATTTGATATCGGCCATGTTGATCCTCCTGAATGTTCATTTTTCACCGCTCTGCGGCGTAGGGTGTGGTCAGCGCTCAGAACCTACATAAAACAGAGCCACCACGCCCGGACCAGTGTGGGCGCCGATCACAGGGCCCACATAGTTGATATAGATGGTCTGGACCCCAAAGCGGTCCCGCACCATCTGAGCCACCATTTCGGCGTCCTCCAAACAGTCGCCGTGGCTAATGAACACGGTCTGGTCGGCGGGGTCAACAGCGGTCAGCTCCATCTTATCCACCAGGGCCTTCAATGCGGCGGCACGGCCACGGGTCTTGCCGATGTTGATGAGATGACCCTCGTCGTCCACATGGATAATGGGCTTGATTTGAAGCATGGAGCCCACGACGGCGGTGGTGGCGGAGATACGGCCGCCCCGCTTCAGAAAGTGGAGGTCGTTCACCGTCACCTGGTGGCAGATAGATAGCTTATGGCTCACCACCCAGTCCCGGACCTCCTCGATGGAGCGGCCCTTCCGCTGTTCCTGAACGGCCAGCCACACCAACATGCCCTGTCCCAGGGAGGCACACAGGGTATCCACAGTATACACCTTGCGCTCAGGGTATTTTTCCCGCAATTCATCCACCGCGATGGCCGAGGAACTGAAGGTGGTGGACAGACCGGAGGAGAAAGCCAGGATTAGGATATCCTGTCCCGCCTGGAGTAAGGGCTCAATGAGCTCCGTATACTGGGCTACGTTGACCGCGGAAGTGGTGGCGGTATGGCCGTTCCGCAGCAGCTCGTAAAACTGGTGGGGGTCCATCTCCCGGTTGTCGGGGTAGTTATGGTAGATCTTTTCGTCCATCTCAAAGCTGAGCGGCAGGACCTGAACGCCCAGATCTCGAACCATATCGGCGCTGAGATCGGCAGAGGAGTCAGTAAGGATAACAAAGTCTGACATAATAAACACGCTCCTTGGGAAGAGGATAAGAAATGGGGAGAAGATGTCTTCAACAGGTCATTTCTTGGGCTTTTTGTGTTCCGCCGGTCCGAAGGACTGGAGGATATCCAGGATCCGGGCACAGGCCAGCTGGTTGGCATAGCTCCGCAGGGCCAGGTCTAGAGCGATGCGGGGCAGATCCTCTCGCTGGGCATCGGCGTCAAAGCTCTGGGCAGTATCGGTCAAAGCCCGGTCCAGAGCGGAACAGAAGTAGTTGTACAGCGCCTCTGGGTCCTGCCCTTTGGCCTTACGGCCAGCACTGATAAGAACGCCGGTATCCCGGACAGAGAGTACCTTTTTCAGGGCGCACACCGCAGTGAGGTAGCCCAGGTGGACCGGGCCGTACCGCTTGCCGTCCGCACGGGGGACCAACCCGTCCTTGATATAGTTGTTGACCATGGCGGAGGTCAGGGACTCCCCCTCGCCAAAGCGGATCAGCTGCCGGGGCATATAGGCGATGATCTGGTCCATATACAGGGCCAGGTCCGGCAACTCCTCCCAGGGGGTGGGACGCTCCCGCTCCATACGGTCCTTGAGATCCAGCAGTTCCTCCACAGAAATGGCCTCCTTTTTGATTATGATTATCATTATGCTATCATAAAGCGGAAAAAATTACAACGGAATATTTGCTACTGGCCCATGCGTCGGCGCAGCCGCTCCAGCGCCTCCTTGTACCGGGTGGAACGGAGCCCAGGGAAGGCCTTGAACAGCCGGTGCTGGCCAAAGCTGTCCCGGTCCAGCAGCTCCTGAATACTCTCCTTCCAATCCTGAAGCTGGCGGCGGTATTGCTCCCGGCGCTCCTCCAAATGATCCTGAAGGTCTTCCCTGAAATCGCCCAGGTCCTCCCGCAAGCCCTCCTGGCGCTGGGCAAGGCGGTCGGTGAGCTCCTCCAGTTCCTCCTTCCACTCGGATCCTTTCTCAGCGGCATCCAGCACTCGCTCGGCCAGGTCCTCTCCAAAATCGTTGGAGGCGTCCTTGATTTTGGCAGCCAGCTGGTCCAACTGAGAGAGGCGGCGGTTGAGCTTGGCGATGGTACGGACCGTGGCGGCCAGGTCCACCGCCATGACAGCGGCCAGAAGGGCCAGCAGCGTCCAGCCAAGTCCCCTTGGTACCAGCCGGATGACCAGTAGGACTGAGGGGTGGAGGAGCTTGACTACGAACAAGCAGGCCAGACCCCAGGCAATGGAAAACCGGAGACAAATATAGCCGTTGAGGTTGAAGGGCTGGTCAGAGTAATCCCACCAGCGCTGGTGAAATATTTTTTCCAGCACAAAGCCAGTGGCCCATTCCAGAGCGGAGGTCAAGACAACGGAACTCAGGAACAGCAGCAGGAGGTTGCTCTTCAGAGGCTCCAGAAAGGCCAGCACGATGACCACTCCAAAGCCGTAGACAGGGCACCAGGGGCCGTTGAGAAATCCCCGGTTGACAAAGCGGCCCGTGACCAGGGCGGCATAGCTGACCTCGGTACACCAGCCCAGAAAGGCGTAGACGAAAAAGATAAATAAAAATTGATACACAGGGGACCTCCTGCCAATGCTATCTATGGTAAGAACGACATAGTATACCGCATTTCTATGTAAAAGTCCAGAGAAAGTAGCCGGAAAGTGGAAAAAATGGGAAGGGAACTACCTTGACAGTGGACCGGGGACATTGTATGCTGGATAAAAATGAGAAGTGCGGAAGGCGGGACAGCCATAAAATGAGAAGGATCGTAATGGGGGTTTTGGCCCATGTGGATAGCGGCAAGACCACACTCTCCGAGGGGCTGCTGTATCTGAGCGGTGCCCTGCGGAAGCTGGGGCGGGTAGATCATCAGGACGCCTTTCTGGATACAGATACTCAGGAGCGGGAGAGAGGCATCACCATCTTCTCCAAGCAGGCGGAGTTCTCCTATGGGGGAACAGCCTTCACCCTGCTGGACACCCCAGGGCATGTGGATTTCTCCGCGGAGATGGAGCGATCTCTCCAGGTGCTGGACTGCGCCGTTTTGGTGGTCAGCGGCACTGACGGCATCCAGGGCCATACCCGCACGCTGTGGAAGCTGTTGGACAAGCACAAAATACCCACGTTTCTATTTATAAACAAGATGGACCTGGCGGGCAGCGACCGAGACGCCCTGCTGGCCCAGCTCCAGGCCAGACTGGACAGCGGCTGCCTGGATTTCTCTCGGGGGATCGGATCAATTCAAGAGGATCTAGCCGCCTGCGACGAGGCGCTATTGGAACACTATCTGGAGGGAATGGAAGTCACAGAGGAGGATGTGGCCGATCTGGTGACCCGTCGGCTCATCTTTCCCTGCTTCTTTGGCTCCGCGCTCAAGCTGGAGGGGGTGGGGGAGCTGCTGGACGGCCTGGCTACTTACGCCTCTGCTCCCCAGTATGGTCCGGAGTTTGGGGCGCGGGTGTTCAAGATCGCCAGGGACGGCAGCGACCGGCTGACCTATGTGAAGGTCACCGGCGGCACGCTCCGGGTCCGGACCGCTTTGGGAGGAGAGGGCTGGCAGGAGAAGGTCAACCAGATCCGGATCTACTCCGGACCCAAATATCAGACTGTGGACGAGGCGCCAGCTGGCACGGTGTGCGCCCTGACCGGCCTGACCCATACCCGGCCTGGGGATGGGCTTGGAGGGGAAGCCGGGCGGTGGGAGCCGGAGCTGGAGCCACCTCTCACCTACCAGGTGATCCTGCCCCATGGGTGTGATGTCCACGCCATACTGCGGAACCTTCGGCAGTTAGAGGAGGAGGACCCCCAGCTCCGGGTGGTGTGGAACGAGGCTCTGGGAGAGATACATCTCCGACTTATGGGCGAGATACAGCTGGAGGTGATGACCCGTCTGATCCGGGAGCGGTTCGGGGTGGAGGTGTCCTTCGGAGCTGGATCCATCGTTTACCGGGAGACGATCTCTGGCCCAGTGGAGGGGGTAGGCCACTTCGAGCCCCTGCGCCACTATGCCGAGGTACACCTGCTGCTGGAGCCGGGAGAGCGGGGAAGCGGGCTGCGCTTTGCCTCCTCCTGCTCGGCGGACCAACTGGACCTGAACTGGCAGCGGTTGATTCTCACTCATCTCGAAGAGAAGGAACACCTGGGAGTGCTCACCGGCTCCCCCATAACGGACATGAAGATCACACTGGTGGCCGGCCGGGCCCATCTGAAACACACCGAGGGGGGCGACTTCCGCCAGGCCACCTACCGAGCGGTGCGCCAGGGGCTGATGCAGGCGGAGAGTATTCTGCTGGAGCCCCATTACGAATTCCAACTGGAGCTGCCCCCGGACTGTGTGGGCCGGGCCATGACCGACCTCCAGGCCATGGGGGGCATTGTGGACGCCCCAGAACAGGAGGGAGAGCTGGTCCTCCTCTCCGGTCACGGGCCGGTGGCTGGCCTGCGGAACTACTGGCGGGAGGTGGCCTCCTACACCCGAGGCCGTGGCCGCTTAAACTGTGCGCTTCGGGGCTATGAACCCTGTGCTGACCAGGAGAGCATCGTTGCCCAATTTAGCTACGACCCGGAGCGGGATGTGGAAAATACCCCCGACTCTGTGTTCTGTTCCCATGGGGCAGGCGTCAACGTGAAATGGAGCGAGGTACGGGACCATATGCACGTGGACAGCGGCCTGCGCCTAGGGCTGGAGCGCCCACGGCAGGCTGAGGCCCCTCCCGTCGGCAGACAGCGGACCTACTCTAGCGGAAGTCTGGAGCAGGACAAGGAACTCCAGGCCATTTTCGAGCGGACCTATGGCAAGGTGGAGCTGCGGGCCTTCCAACCCCAGAAAAAGCCGGCGCGGACCAGCCTCAGCGACGAGAAGTACGCCATCCGTGCCCAAAAGACTGGGCCGGAGTACCTGCTTGTGGACGGATACAACATCATTTTCGCCTGGGAGGAGCTGAAGCGGATAGCGCAGCAGGACGTGGCTGCCGCCCGTTCTACGCTGGCTGATATCCTGTCCAACTACCAGGGCTTTCGAAACTGTGTGGTCATTTTGGTCTTTGATGCCTATAAAGTGAAGGGGAACCCAGGCTCGGTGGAAAAGGTCAACGGTATCTATGTGGTGTACACCAAGGAGGCGGAAACTGCCGACGCCTATATTGAAAAAACGACCTATGACCTGGGGAGAGACCATCGGGTGCGGGTGGCCACCTCCGACGGGCTGGAGCAGATGATCATTCTGGGCCACGGGGCTCTGCGCCTGTCCGCCAGAGCCTTCAAGGCGGAGGTGGAGGAGAGCCAGGGGCAGATTGCCAAGCTGGTGGCCCAGCACAACCAGGGAAACCGGGAGTGGAACAAGCTGGGGCGCACTGCCCGTATTACTGGGAAAGACCTGTAAGCCCACAGGAATATTTGGATGGATGGTGAGGAGTGTATGCATTACAAACTGTTTGAAACGGCCCGGCTTGGGCCTCTCCACTTAAAAAATAGGACGGTCCGTTCAGCGACCAATGAGCACCTCTCGACCCTGGATGGGCAGATCACGCCAGCCTGGGTCCAGGTGCAGAGGGAGTTAGCCGAGCGAGAAGTAGGTCTTATTATTACTGGCCATATGACGGTAGACCGCTCTCAGCGCGCCGACGAGGGACAGGTGGTGTTGGACCGGCGGATTGACCACAGCCTGTTGCGCCAGGCCGCGGAGGAGGTACACCGGGCTGGCGGCCGGATTGTGGCCCAGATCAGTCACAGCGGACTGAAGGGAATGGAGAGAGTCAACGGATGCCGTCCAAAGGGACCGGATGATTTTACGGAGGAAGAGCTGGACCAACTGGTAGAGCAGTTCATTGACGGAGCACGGATATGTCAGGCGGCCGGACTGGACGGGGTGCAGGTCCACCATGCCCACGGCTATCTCCTGTCCAATTTTCTGAACCCCCAGGAGAATCACCGGACAGACAGCTATGGCGGCTGCCTGGAGAATCGCTTCCGCCTGCCGGCAAGAATTCTGGCTGGCGTGCGCGCGGCCTGTGGGCCGGAGTTCGCGCTGCTGGTCAAGGTGGACTCCAATGGATGCGGAGATTTGCGTGCTCTTCTGCGGCTCTGCCAGGGGGCCGGCGTAGACGGAATAGAGATCAGCGGACTTGATTTTGCCACCCGGGCAGGGGAGAAAAAGCCATTCTTTCTCCATGAGATCATGGAGGCCAGAGAGGGCGTTGAGGTGCCGCTGATTCCAGTAGGAGGAGTTTTCTCCCGTAAGACAGCGGAACAGGTGCTGGAAGCCGGGTTCCCCTTTGTGTCATTTAGCCGAAGCCTGATCTGCCAGCCTGATTTTATCTCCCGTATGAAGGAAAATCCAGAGGCGGAGAGCCGCTGCTTTGCCTGTAATGGGTGTTATAAAATTTATCGCCAGCGCCCTGTACGCTGCGTACAGCACACACAGCCGCTCAAACAACTGGAAATAGTATTCGGGCCGTACCACCAAAAGGACTAGGCAAATAAAATCTTATGTTAATAAACCTGGCATCACCCCGTGTGTGTACCTGTGTTTGGAGTCTCACTTGTCAGCCCCCAGCGGGCCGGACGTTGGAAAAGGGAGCCGCTTCACCAGGAAGCGGCTCCCTTTTTGTATGATCTATTTCTTGATTCAGGCTCAAATCACTCAATGATAAGATTGGTGCCCTCCAGGGTGACAGTCCTGCCCAGCATCTTGAAGATCTCGGCGGGCGCCCAGGTGGTGCCAGGGGCGACCACATAGGGGGCCTTGCCATAGTCCAGGGGGCCGGTGGCGCCTACGGCCCCTTCAATCTTAGTAACGCCGGTGATGATCTGCCGGTCCAGGTACAGGCTGACCCGGAACTGGTCGCTCTCCACGGTGACCAAAGCGCCCTCGTCTGTATTGGGGGTGTAAGTCACGTCCAGGCCCAGAGCCTGGGCGACGGCGGCCACGGGAACCATAGCCACGCCGCTCTCATAGCGGCCTACCATGTTGGGTACTTTGCCGTCCAACTCCATAGTCAGCTGGGCGCCCTCCTCAGGCTTGGGCAGATCCTCGGCCTTAGCGGGCAGGAGCATGATATGGCTGGCGCCACTCTGACCGGGGTAGGAGGTGAGTACGATATCGTACCAGGCCATGATGCGGTCACCGGCCTGGATATCAGCCAGGGCGGGGGCGTCCCCCTCGTAGGCGGACAAGCCGGCATCTACGGATACGGAGAGAATGAGTCCTCCATTGTCCACAGAGAACTTCACAGAGCCATCCTCCTGGGACACCACATTATTTACGACGTGGTAGTGGGGCGCACCCATATCTTGGGGCACGTTAACGACCACGGCGAAGGCGGCGGACTGGGGAGGGAGAGAGCGGGTGGAGACGTGGCTGTGGTACACATACAGTCTGTCGCCCACCTTCACCGTGGAGGGATCAGCGGCGGTTTTATTTCCAGCGTCTACCCATACGGTGTCTGGGGAGAGATTCATCACATACTGTCCATGGGCCTCAGACTCCATAGTCAAGCGGGAAATGGTTCCGTCCTCCTCCGTGGAGATGGCGGACACGGTTCCGTAGTAAAGCGCGCTGTCTGTCATGGCGATGTCCTCCACAGGGGCGGAGATTGGAATGATATCAGACTGGCCTGCCGGCTGTGCGGCCAGCGCGTGGGCGCCCATCAACCAGACGACGGCACCGCTCAGTACGACGGCGGTTAGCTTCTTGTTCATTATAATCGCTCCTTTTCCTTTTTGTGGGGCGTTCCTGTCCCTTTGCTTTTAATAGACGTATTAGGGAGAGAAAAGTTCCCGCACAGTCCAAAAAATTTTTTGGCCGTCCATTTGCACAGAGGGGCGGCGCCTTTGTCCGTGAAACTTTGGATGCCAAAGAAGCCCAGGGAGAGCTATTTTTTATTTACTTTTTGAACATTTCTTGCTATACTAAAAAATTGGGGGCAGATGTTCCCCATCTGATGAAATGATACACATGAAACGATAAGGAGTGTTCCAACATGAGTCGTATGGTCGGTACCGTTTCCCGCGGCCTGCGGGCCCCTATCATCCGCAGCGGTGATGACCTGGTGGAGATCGTCACCAATTCCGTGCTGGAGGCGGCCGCTGACGACGGATTCGCCATCCGGGACCGTGACGTGGTTGCCATGACTGAGGCTATCGTGGCCCGCTCCCAGGGCAACTATGCCTCGGTGGACAATATTGCCGGCGATGTGAAGGCCAAGCTGGGCGGCCAGACTGTGGGCGTTGTCTTCCCCATTCTCAGCCGCAACCGCTTTGCCATCTGCCTAAGGGGCATCGCCAAGGGGGCCAAGAAGATCGTCCTGATGCTCAGTTATCCCTCGGACGAGGTGGGCAACCACTTGGTCAGTTTGGATGCCTTGGATGAGCGCGGCGTGGACCCCTATAAGGATGTCCTGTCTCTGGAGAAATACCGGGAACTGTTCGGCTATGAGAAGCACCCCTTCACCGGCGTGGACTATGTGGAATACTATCAGCAGCTGATTCGGGAGAGCGGCGCTGAGGTGGAGGTAATCTTTGCCAACGATCCGCGAGCTATCTTGGGATACACCAAGAATGTGCTGTGCTGTGACATCCACACTCGTCAGCGCACCAAGCGTCTGCTAAAGCAGGGCGGGGCGGAGAAGGTCTTTGGCCTGGACGAGATTATGACTGCCCCAGTTGACGGCAGCGGCTATAACGCCAAGTACGGCCTGCTGGGCTCCAACAAGGCTACGGAGGACCAGGTCAAGCTATTCCCCCGGGAGTGCCAGGATCTGGTGGAGGCCATTCAGAAGAAGCTGCTGGAAAAGACTGGGAAGCATGTGGAGGTCATGGTGTACGGAGACGGCGCCTTCAAGGATCCGGTGGGCAAGATCTGGGAGCTGGCCGACCCGGTAGTATCTCCCGCCTATACCGCCGGTCTGGAGGGGACCCCCAACGAGCTGAAGCTGAAGTATCTGGCGGATAACGACTTTGCTGACCTGTCCGGCGATGCCCTGAAGGAGGCCATTAAGGAACGCATTCACAAGAAGGACGGCGACCTGGTGGGCCAGATGGTGTCTGAGGGCACCACCCCCCGCCGCCTGACGGATCTGATTGGCTCCCTGTGCGACCTGACCTCCGGCTCCGGCGACAAGGGAACTCCTATCGTCTATATTCAGGGCTATTTTGACAACTATACCACGGAGTAAAATTGAGCAGTAAAAAAGCCCCGCCAGTCATGACTGGCGGGGCTTTTTTACTGCTGGATAAGTTCTTGGCGCAAAGTCAAATAATCATCTTCCAATGCGGTGAATCTGGATGACAGTTTGTCGCAGTGTTTGGAAAAGTCGATGGCCTGAGGAGAGCTTAGTCCATAGTCATCCGCCATTTTTCCAGTCCCTTTTGGGCAAGCCTGAGTTCGGAGCCGACACTCGAGAGCTTTTTGCCCAGGCGGACAAGTTGTTGCAACTTTTCGACGATACTCAACCCCTTTCACATTTTTTCAACATTATAAAGTGATATCACTTAGCTGTCAATAGACCGTATATATTTGTGTGTTATTACACTATTATATATTCGAAAATAGAAAGGGGCGGGCAATATGGCCACTATCAAACGAGTGTTTACGTTGCGTATGTCGGACGATGTATTTGATAGGATCGGGGTCCTGGCTACGGCTGAACACCGCTCTATGACGAATTATATTGAATATGTACTGCTGAAGCACCTTGACGAATACGAAAAAGAAAATGGCCCAATCGAGCGCGGAAAGAACATGTAACCCCTTCGAATGATTCGACCATAATAAAAAACACCCATCTGAGTAAAATTAGATGGGTGTTTTTGTTATCAGATTTCATCCGCAATGGCCTTTGTCCTGCTGGCGGCTTCGGACCCGCAGGAGCAAAACCACAAATGCGGGCCGCCCTGGGCCATAAGAGGCCTCGGAAAGAGGACGGTTTCAGCGCAGAAAGAGGCGAAGCAGCTTCTCCTGAAGGGCGGTATATGGTGCATAGCGCACCGGCAGGTCCATCCAGGTGGACTTCTTCACAACGCTTTTCTGGTGGGAGAAGGTATCAAAGCTCAGTTTGCCGTGGTAGCTGCCCATGCCGCTGTCACCCACACCTCCAAAGCCCATCCGGCTGGTAGCCAGATGGATAATGGTGTCGTTGACGCAGCCCCCGCCAAAGGGGACTTGGCGGAGGAACCGCTCCTGGGCGGCCCGATCCTCGGAAAACAGATATAGGGCCAGGGGATGGGGGCGGCTGTTGATGAACTCCACCGCCCGGTCCAGGGTGTCATAGGTGAGGACAGGGAGCAGGGGGCCGAAAATCTCCTCCTGCATTACCGGGTCCTCCGGGGACACACCGTCCAAGATAGTGGGCTGTATTTTCAAGGCGTCCGGGTCCCCCCGGCCGCCATAGACCACCTTGGCCGGGTCAATGAGGCCCATCACCCGGTCATAGTGCTTGCGGTTTATCATCCGCACATAGCCCTGATTGTCCAGGGGATCCTGCTCATACATGGCGGTCATCCACTTTTTGACATGGGATAGAAATTGGTCCTTCACCCGGCCATCGATGAGCAGATAGTCAGGGGCCACGCAGGTCTGGCCGCAGTTGAGCAGCTTGCCGAATACCAGCCGCTTGGCAGCCAGGTCCAGCTTGGCGGTGGCGTCCACCACGCAGGGGCTTTTGCCCCCCAACTCCAGGGTGACGGGGGTGAGGTGGCGGGCCGCCTTGGACATGACCTCCCGCCCCACGGCCACCCCGCCGGTAAAAAAGATATAGTCAAATTTTTGGTCCAGCAGGGCCTGGTTTTCCGCCCGGCCTCCCTCTACCACACAGACGAATTCCGGGGGAAAGCACTCCGCCAGGATGGCGCGGATGAGGTTGGAGGTGGCGGGGGAGTAGGCTGAGGGCTTCACCACACAGCAGTTGCCCGCGGCGATGGCCCCGATGAGGGGCTCCAGGGTCAGCATAAAGGGGTAGTTCCAGGGGGACATGATAAGGACCACTCCATAGGGCTCGGCCACCGTGAAGCTTTTGGCGTGGAACTGGGCTAAGGGGGTGGCTGCCTTTCGGTCCCGCATCCAGCGGGCCAGGTGCTTCCTTACATAGTTCAGCTCGGCCAGGGTCATCCCCACCTCACACATATAGCTCTCGGTGGCAGACTTGTTCAGGTCGGCCGCCAGGGCGCTATTGATGTCCGCCTCATGGGCCAGAATGGCCTGACGCAGCTTGTCCAAAGCCCGCCGGCGGACAGCTAGGCTAAACGTCTGGCCAGTTTGGAAATGGGCCCGCTGGTCCTGGACGAGGGTTTGGATATCCATGGGGACGCCTCCTTTGCCATCAGCTTTTGATACATGACCTCCAACTCCTGACGATCCATGAGCCGGGGTACGGGATAGAGGGGATTGCACTCCTGGTCCGCATGGCGGGCCATAGCGGGGATATCTTCGGCCCGGAGCTCGGCAATCGTCTCCGGGATGCCCATGGTCCGATTGGCCTCTTTGATCCAGGCGATGAAGGCCAGGGCGCTCTGCTGGGCAGAGTCCCCCTCCTGGGCTAGCCCAGCCGCTTTGGCCAGCTTACCCAGTTTTTCCCAGCAGGCGGGGCCGTATTCCTCCAGAAAATAGGGCAGGATGACGGCGTTAGCCAGCCCGTGGGGGATGCCGTACTGGCCTCCCAGGGAGTGGGCCAGCCCGTGGACATAGCCCACATAGGATCGGGTAAAGGACACACCAGCGCAGTAGGCGGCCCGGAGCATGGCCCGGCGGGCCTCCAAATCCGTGCCATCGGCAAAGGCCCGGGGCAGATTGTGGACGATGAGGCGGGCGGCCTCCTCGGACATAGCTTGGGTCAGCTTGGTAGTGGTCTGGCCGATGTAGGACTCAATGGCATGGGTCAGGGCGTCCATTCCTGTGGTAGCGGTAATAAAGGGGGGCAGGCCCAGGGTGATCTTCGGGTCCAGCACCGCGTAGTCGGGGATGAGGGCAAAGTCGTTGATGGGGTACTTGTGCTTTTTCTCCGGGTCAGTAATGACAGCGGCCAGGGTGGCCTCGCTTCCCGTACCGGCGGTGGTGGGAACAGCAATCGTCAAAGGGGTGGGCACAAGCACCCGCAGCAGGCCCTTCATTCTCCGCACCGGCTTATGGGGCCGAGCGATCCGGGCCCCCACGCCCTTGGCGCAGTCCATGACCGAGCCACCGCCCACGGCGATGATGGCCTGGGCTCCGCTGTCCAGATAGAGCTGCCGGCCCTCCTCCACATTTTGGATAGTGGGGTTGGGCACAGTGCCGTCATAGACAGCGCAGATGATGCCTTCCTCGGCCAAGGACTTCTCCAGAGGGGCCGTAAGGCCCAGGGAGCGGACGGAACGGTCGGTGACCAACAGGACGGAGCCCACCCCACTCCATTTGAGTAGCGGAGGGATGGAGTCCAGTCCGTCCAACTGTTTGGGCTCCCGGTAGGGGAGAAAGGGGAGCGCCAGCCGGAAGGCCAGCTGAAAAGCGCGGCAGGTAAGCTTTTTCAGAGGATGCATAGTGATATCAAATCCTACTTCTTCAAAATTGAACGGACTGATGATACCACTGTTCCGGGGGAGCGTCAATCAATTTAATTAAAAAAATTGAAATAATTTTTGGTGAACAGGCTACCGGGAAAGGAAACGGACAGGGGAGAACCTTGCCGGGAATAAGGCGGAACCAAAGAAACAGGCACACCGTCCACTGGACGGTGTGCCTGTTATTCTTATTGGAGAGAACCGGATTCAGAAACCAGGGGAGGAAT
This sequence comes from Flintibacter sp. P01028, assembly GCF_041925235.1. Taxonomy (NCBI): domain Bacteria; kingdom Bacillati; phylum Bacillota; class Clostridia; order Eubacteriales; genus Flintibacter; species Flintibacter sp. P01028. Next base: position 185,542 of record NZ_JBHEVC010000003.1, on the reverse strand, counting down.
CAGGCGCGGGGATTCTTAATCGCGGCCTGGGCAGCGGCCAGACGGGCGATGGGCACCCGGAAGGGGGAGCAGGACACATAGTCCAGCCCGGTGTTGTGGCAGAACTCCACAGAGGAGGGGTCGCCGCCGTGCTCGCCGCAGATGCCCAGCTTCAGGTCGGGGCGGGTCTGACGGCCCAGCTTGGAGGCCATCTCCACCAAGCGGCCTACGCCGTTCTGGTCCAGGCGGGCGAAGGGGTCGCTCTCATAGATCTTGCTGGAGTAGTAGGACTCCAGGAACTTGCCGGCGTCGTCACGGGAGAAGCCGAAGGTCATCTGGGTCAGGTCGTTGGTGCCGAAGGAGAAGAACTGGGCCTCTTTGGCGATTTCGTCGGCAGTGAGGGCGGCACGGGGAATCTCGATCATAGTGCCCACCAGGTACTTCATGTCGGAGCCGGCGTCAGCGATCAGCTGGTCGGCCACCTTGACCACCACGTTCTTGACGAAGGCCAGCTCCTTGACCTCGCCTACCAGGGGGATCATGATCTCGGGGACCATCTTCCAGTCGGGGTGCTTGGCCTGGACATTGAGGGCGGCCTTGATGACAGCCCGGGTCTGCATGGCGGCGATCTCAGGATAGGTGACCGCCAGACGGCAGCCGCGGTGGCCCATCATGGGGTTGAACTCGTGCAGGCTGGCGATGATGGCCTTGATGTCGGCCACGCTCTTGCCCATATCCTGGGCCAACTGGGCGATATCGGCCTCCTCGGTAGGAACAAACTCGTGCAGCGGGGGATCCAGGAAACGGATGGTCATGGGACGGCCCTCCAGAGCCTCGTACATGGCCTCAAAGTCGCCCTGCTGCATGGGCTCAAGCTTGGCCAGAGCCTTCTCACGCTGCTCCACGGTATCGGAGCAGATCATCTCCCGAATGGCGGGGATACGGTCGGCTTCAAAGAACATATGCTCGGTGCGGCACAGGCCGATGCCCTCGGCGCCGAACTTGACGGCCTGGGCGGTATCACGGGGGTTGTCGGCGTTGGTGCGGACCTTCAACTGGCGGAACTTATCAGCCCAAGCCATGATACGGCCAAACTCGCCGGAAATAGAAGCGTCCACAGTGGGGATGGCCTCACCGTAGATGTTGCCGGTGGAGCCGTCCAGGCTGATCCAGTCGCCCTCACGGTAGGTGCGGCCGTCCAGCTCAAACTGCTTGTTGGCCTCGTCCATCTTGATGGCGCCGCAGCCAGACACGCAGCAGGTGCCCATGCCGCGGGCTACCACGGCGGCGTGAGAAGTCATACCACCACGGACAGTGAGGATGCCCTGGGAGGCGACCATGCCCTCGATATCCTCGGGGCTGGTCTCCAGACGGACCAGACACACCTTCTCACCCCGCTCGGCCCAAGCCTTGGCGTCGTCAGCGGTAAAGACGATCTTGCCGCAGGCGGCGCCGGGGGAGGCGGGCAGGGCGGTGGCCACGGGGGCGGCCTTCTTCAGAGCGGCGGGGTCGAACTGGGGATGGAGCAGGGTGTCCAGGTTGCGGGGGTCGATCATGGCAACAGCCTCCTGCTCGCTGATCATACCCTCATCCACCAGATCGCAGGCGATCTTCAGAGCGGCGGCGGCGGTGCGCTTGCCGTTACGAGTCTGAAGCATATAGAGCTTGCCGTTTTCTACGGTGAACTCCATGTCCTGCATATCCCGGTAATGGTTCTCCAGGCGCTGGCACACGTCCTGGAACTGGGCAAAGGCCTCGGGGAACTTGTCGGCCATCTCCTGGATGGGCATGGGGGTGCGAACGCCGGCCACAACGTCCTCGCCCTGGGCGTTGGTCAGGAACTCGCCCATCAGCTTCTTCTCGCCGGTGGCGGGGTTACGGGTAAAGGCAACGCCGGTACCGCAGTCGTCGCCCATGTTGCCGAAGGCCATGGACTGGACGTTGACGGCGGTGCCCCAGCTGCCGGGGATATCGTTCATGCGGCGGTACACGATGGCACGGGGATTGTTCCAGGAGCGGAAGACGGCCTTGATGGCGCCCATCAGCTGCTCCTTGGGGTCGCTGGGGAAGTCGGAGCCGATCTTGGACTTGTACTCGGCCTTGAACTGGCTGGCCAGCTCCTTCAGGTCGTCAGCGGTGAGCTCCACGTCCTGAGTGACGCCCCGCTGTTCCTTCATCTTGTCAATGAGCTCCTCAAAATACTTCTTACCCACTTCCATGACAACGTCGGAATACATCTGGATGAAGCGGCGATAGCAGTCCCAAGCCCAGCGGGGGTTATTGGACTTCTTGGCAATGACATCCACCACGTCCTCGTTCAGACCAAGGTTCAGGATGGTGTCCATCATACCGGGCATGGAGGCCCGGGCGCCGGAACGGACAGAAACCAGCAGGGGGTTGTCCAGATCGCCGAACTTCTTGCCGGTGATCTCCTCCATCTTGACGATATACTCCATGATCTGAGCCTGGATCTCGTCGTTGATCTTTTCGCCGTCCTCATAGTACTGGGTGCAGGCCTCGGTGGTGATGGTGAAGCCCTGGGGCACAGGCATACCAAGGCTGGTCATCTCGGCCAGGTTGGCGCCCTTGCCGCCCAACAGCTCCTTCATCTTGCCGTTGCCTTCGGAGAAGAGGTACACGAATTTCGTTGCCATTTGTAAACTTCATTCCTTTCTTCTTACGCGACGACGATCTGCTGCCGCCCGGACCTAGCCCGAACAGAACTGGCGCAACGCCGCCACCATTTCCTCCCAGATATCTTTTCCATGGGAGCGTACAATAATTTTGCTGACGAATCATTATACCATTTGCAGGAAATATTGCAACAGCTTTTTTGCTGAAAAAACATTAAAATGAGAAAAAAGAGCTAAAAGGACAAAAAAATATTTAGTTTTCTGTAAAACGGAATAAAAAGGATGGACATGATGACGAAGTAAACAAATAGAGAAAAATAAAATGGGAAAACATGGGTAAAGGGGAGGGGAATTAAAGCAAAGAAAATTAACACAAGAAGAATGGATGAAAAAGGATGATTAAGGTCTAGCTAAAAAGTAAAACAAGAGAAAAAATCTTGACCAAAGGGAAAATAATTCCCCGTGGGACAGTTCTGGCAGGGAGGAGGTCCAAAAGAGCTGGGGAGCCGCGGGAGAGCGGGTTGCAAAGGGAGAGAAAAAGAGGTACACTGTACCCCGATATAAGCCGACATGGCGAAAGAGAGGGGGAGAGCGATGGCCCCGGAGCTTGTACAGCTTGTGATCCTGTACCTGATGGCAGTCAACCTGGCTGCCTTCTTTCTGATGGGGGTGGACAAGAGAAGGGCGGTAGGGAAAAAATGGCGTATCTCGGAAAAGACTCTGTTTTTGCCCGCCGTGCTGGGCGGCGCCCTGGGCGGGCTGCTGGGGATGCGCTTTTTCCACCATAAGACGAGGCACTGGTATTTCCGCTGGGGATTCCCTCTGCTGCTGGTGGTCCAGCTTTTGCTGGTGGTCCTGGCCTTGCGGCAGGCGGCCTAATAAAGAGCGGCGGGGACACCCTTGGGTGTCCCCGCCGCTCTGTTCTATCTCCGATTACAGCTTCTTCTCGTAGCAGTTCAGGATCTCATGGATAAATCCCTGGAAGAAAAACTCGGCGGCCCCAGCCAGCCGGTAGCCCAGACGGGCATACATGAGATTGGCAGGGGTGTTGCCCTCCGGGGTATCTAACCGGATGACAGATTTTCCCTGGCGGCGGCTCTCCTCCTCACAGAAGGCGACCAGTTCCCGGCCCTTGCCCCGGCCAGACCAGTCCGGGTGGACCATCAGGGTGTGGATCACGGCCACCTGGTCCGGCGGGGCCTGAAACTGCCAGGGGATCTGGGCATACTCCGGAAGCTGGATGCCGTTGAGGATAAAGGTGCCGTAATACTTCCCATCCTCCCCGGCCAGCCAGAGGGTGTGCTCCTCCATGGCACGGCGGGCGTGGTCCAGAGTGGGATACTTGCCCCGCTGCCAGTTGGTGAAGGATACGGGGCGGGCCTCCTCCAGAGTCAGGATGGCGTCATAGATGGCGTCGACGGCGTCCAGGTCGTCAGCACAGGCCAGTCGGATCAAAAGGATCACCTCATTCGTTCAGATCAGGTCCCATCAGTAGCGGTGGACCCACCCGGACAGGAACCATACCGGGAACAGCCAGGTGAGCATGAAAACGAGCAGATTCAGAGGGGAAAGGGAGGAATAGGCGGATACAGAGGTGAGATAGGCGGCCAGCAGCAGACCCAGCAGGGAGCCGGCACAGCAGAGAATGGCGCCCAGCCGGGTTGCCCACCGCAGTCGCTTGGCGGCCGTCACAGCCTCGGCAAAGGGAAACAGCCCCTCCCGGCACAACAGAGCGGTGAGGACATCGCTGTGGGGCTGCTCCGGATCGGACAGCTCCCGCCGCCGTTCCACCGGAGGAAAGTCCATTTTGTCCGCCGCCAGCTTGAAACGCTGGTGAAGCATGGCGGGGATCAGATTAAAATCACGGGTGGCCAGCACAGGGCCGATCTTCTCACGCATCAGCTCCTCCAGAGCGGGGAAAATGGTGTCGTGGAGGGAATAGCTCAAGGCAAAGATACCGGCCAGCTCCCCGTTGATGGCACAGAACACGGCGCTCTTTACGTTTAACCCCTGAGGGAGGGGAATATCCATCAGATTCATAAAGGCTGCGGAACCTACCAGCACTTGGTCTCCGCGGATATTGGCGGACAGGCCGCCCCCCTCGTAGCAGCACAGGTGGTCGGCATTCCGCATCAGGCCTCCCAGAGCGCGGAGATGGTCGTGGAACAGCTTGGTCAGGCCGCTGCCGGAGTCCCGGATGAGAGTGGCTGTATAGGCCACCACCCGCTCCATAGGGAAGTTGCCCAACACCTTCACTCCGTTGAGTTCTACATAGCCGGGGGGGAACAGATCGGTATCCGTGATGAGAACTCGGTCCCCCCTCCGGGAGCGGGAGATGCCTGGCCAGCCAGCCAGGGCGGCACCGCTTTGGGCCAGACGCCGGGCCAGCTTGTGGAAGGAGCGGCCGTAGATCAAGCTTCCTCCAAAGGCGGAGGTGGCGGTAAAGGTGGCGGACAGACACCATAACAGATGCTCAGGCTGGCCGATCCCCACCGAGGTCAACAGAGAAAGCAGCAGGCAGCCCAGCAGCAGCAGGGGGCAGAAGCGGCGAAAAATACGCTGGGCTCCATCGTCAGCCTGGATCTGGCTGCCAAATCCCTCCTGGGTGCCGGACCATTTGGTATAGGTGTCCAGGCCGTTCCATTTCCCCTCGTCCAGGGTGACCCGATAGGGAGTGGCGGAGGCGGCCGCGGTTCGGCAGGAGAGCCGCAGGCCGCACCGCTTGTGATAGGCTCCGTGGAGCAGGAAGAACAGGCCGGCCAGGGCCACCGCGCTGTATGGCAGCTGATTTCCACGAGAGGGGTGGAGAGCCAGCACAGCGCCGTCCGCCAGAGTGGCGGCGCAGGAGAGGGCCGCCAGAACATCCATCCCAAGCCTGCCATGGAAGGCCCGACCAATGGCGGACACCAGCGCGTCACCGGCCAGCAGTACGCCCGCAGCCAGCAGGCCTACGGCGATCCAACGCTGGATGGACAGGTCGTCCAGAGGGGGGAGCCATACAAGTCCCAGGGCGGGTACCAGCAGTTGGACCAGGGAGAGGGCAAAGAGGAGGAACACAGCCAGTACCCGCAGCCGGGCCCCGCCCAATCCCTTGTGATAGCTCCGGGCCAGCTCCTGGGGGTCCGTGTCCGGGGGAGGGGGGTCCTGGGGCCTGGGACGGCGGGACCGGGGGACCTCCTCCGGCTCCTCCTCCCGGTCCGTGCCTGGAATCAGCTTCTCCAGGCGGCGGACCTCGGAGTGGTCGATGGCCTCGTCCTCCTCAAACATATGGTCCGCATAGTCGTCGGCCTTTTTGCCCAGGTCCTTGAGAAAAGCGGATAGGACGCTCTCCTCCTCCGGAAAAGGAATCACTTCTTTGTCAGCTGCCGGGCCGTCCAACTGCTCCTCTGGCTCCTCACTGGGGAGAGAAGCCTCGTCGGGAGGCAGCTCCTCCTCGTCAGGCAGCTCCTCCTCGTCAGGCAGCTCCTCCTCATCAGGCAGCTCCTCCTCATCAGGAGGCTGCTGTACCTGGCCCCCGGGAAAGGCAACTACCTTCCCCTCACGCCGGGAGGTGCGGGGAGCCTCCGGCCAGGGAAGGTCAGGTCCCTCCGGCTCCCGCTCCTTTTTGGGGGGAACAGGGACCGCACCCCGGCCCGGAAACTTGCCGGACCCGTATTCCGCCAAAATATCTTCCAGAGAGAAACCGCCTGTGTCCGTGTCCCCGATGAGGGAGCGGATCTCCGCCAGGTCGTCCTCGTTTCGTTTTTTATCGTCGCGGTCGCTCATGGGAGGCTCCTTGAAATTTGAAATTCAGTCACTGGTTACGATGGATGGCGCTCAAGAGGAATCCACCCATGGTGGCAATAGCAAATACTACGGCGCCCGCACCCGGGATGGCCAGCAGGCTCCCGACGAGGTACCCGACGACAGCCATTGCGATGGTGCAAATAGCGGCCTCCAACCCGTTAAAAGGCTTAATTGGCATCATAGAAAATTCCTCCTGCAAGTCTGACTAATTGCCTGTTCGCTGGCGGACAGCCTCATACAGCAGGACCGCGGCGGCGGCGGAGGCGTTCAGGGAATTGATCTTGCCGAACATAGGGATGGAAACGGTGAAGTCACAGCTCTCTCCCACCAGGCGGCCCATCCCCTCCCCCTCGCTGCCGATGACGATGGCGGCAGGGCCCTTCAGGTCGGCATGGTACAGGGAGGTGGACCCATCCATGGCGGTGCCGAATACCCAGACTCCCGCCTCCTTCAGTTCCTTCAGCACAGTGGGCAGATTGGCCACCCGGGCGACAGGAACGTGGGCCACAGCCCCGGCTGAGGTCTTAGCGACCACGGCGGTCAGACCGGCAGACCGGCGCTTGGGGATGATGACTCCGTGGGCGCCGGCGGCGTCGGCGGTACGGATGACCGCCCCCAGGTTGTGGGGGTCGGATAGCTCGTCACATACTACGATAAGGGGGGGCTCGTCCTTATCCCGGGCGGCGGCTAGGATGTCGTCCACAGAGGCGTACTCCCGAACGGCGGCCTGGGCGATGACTCCCTGGTGGGAGTGGGTTCGGCTCATATTGTCCAGCTTCCGCCGGTCGGCGTCTACCACTACGATGCCCTTCTCCCGGGCGGCGGAGGCGATATGCCCCAGGGCCGAGTCACGCTCGCCCTTGAGTAGAAATATTTTGTCGATGGCCACGTCGGCTCTCAGGGCCTCGATGACCGCGTTGCGGCCCTCAATGATGCCGTCGTTCTCCGTTTCCACAGGGGCGGAGCGGCGCAGAGGCGGTCTATTATTCATGGGGCAGTTCCCTCCGATGTCAAAATTTCCAACGATAAAAAACAGTATATCATATTTAGGCGAAAGGGGGAAGTCAAAAATACAGGACGTGGAAAAAACCGATCGGGGATCGAGGGGCGCCGCGGTCCGGGCAGACTCCCTTACCTTTTACAGAAAGTTTACACCCGCTTTTCTTGTTTTTAAAGTGCGGATGTGGTATGATACCATTTAGTCCTAAATGTGATTTGGACAGAAAAGAGAAAATCAAGCAGAAAATTGGAGGTATTCTCCTTTGAAACCAGATAAGGGAAACAACAAAAAGAACACGTTGGGCCTCATCAGCATTATTATGTGGGCCCTGGTACTGACCATGCTGTTCAAAAGCTGCACCTCATCCTATGCCAACGCCAACCAAGTCCAGGTGGATTACTCCATCTTCCGCCAGTGGGTGGTGGCAGAGCTGGTGGAGTCCGTGCGGATGGAGAGCGGCGAGTACGTCATCACCCTGAAGGAAGGAATGGAGGAAGAGGCTGAGGCCTATCTGCCCCAGGAAGAGGAGCGGGACCAGGGAATCTTTGCTGGAATGCAGATCCCCCTCCGGGGCCAGAACCAGGAGAAGGAATATGTCACAACCCCGCCCCCAGTATCCGACCTGAGCATCTACGACCTGCTGGATGAGCACGGGGTGACCAACTACGGCAGCGACCCGGTAGACAGCTCTGCCTATATTCTGTCCCTGCTCATCTCCACACTGCTTCCCATCCTGCTGTTGGTGGGCGCTATGATGTTCCTGTTCCGCGGGGTAGGCGGCAAGGGAGGAATGGGCGGCCTGGGCGGCGTGGGCAAGGCCAACGCCAAGGTGTATGTGGAGAAGAAGACCGGTGTTACCTTCCGGGATGTGGCCGGCCAGGATGAGGCCAAGGAGTCCCTCCAGGAGATCATCGATATTCTCCACAACCCCGGTAAGTACACTGAGATCGGCGCCAAGCTGCCCAAGGGCGCCCTGCTGGTGGGCCCTCCGGGTACTGGTAAGACCCTGCTGGCCAAGGCCGTGGCCGGCGAGGCCGGCGTCCCCTTCTTCTCTATCAGCGGCTCCGACTTTGTAGAGATGTTCGTGGGCGTGGGCGCCAGCCGTGTCCGTGACTTGTTCAAAGAGGCCAGCAAGATGGCCCCCTGTATCATCTTCATCGATGAGATTGACACCATCGGCAAGTCCCGCGACAACCGCATGGGGGGCAACGACGAGCGGGAGCAGACACTGAACCAGCTGCTGGCCGAGCTGGATGGCTTTGACCCCGGCAAGGGCGTCATCGTCCTGGGAGCTACCAACCGGCCCGAGGTGCTGGACAAGGCTTTGCTCCGCCCCGGCCGTTTCGACCGGCGCATCACCATCGACCGGCCTAATCTGGCCGGACGTCTGGCCACCCTCCAGGTCCACACGCGAAACATCCGTCTGAGCGAGGACGTGGACCTGAAGAAGATCGCCTTAGCTACCGCCGGCACTGTGGGCGCTGACCTGGCTAACTTGGTCAACGAGGCGGCCCTCCGGGCTGTCCGCCACGGCCGCCGCATGGTGACCCAGGAGGACCTGCTGGCCTCCTTCGAGTTTGTCATCGCCGGCAGTGAGAAGAAAAATTCTGTGCTCACCCAATTCGAGCGCAAGCTGGTGGCTTACCACGAGGTGGGCCACGCCATGGTGGCCTATAAGCAGAAGAACGCCGAGCCGGTGCAGAAGATCACCATTGTCCCCCACACCGAGGGCTCTCTGGGCTATACCCTCTTGATGCCCGAGGAGGACAAGACCAACCTGCGGACCAAGGAAGAGCTTATGGCCAAGATATCTGTTTCCATGGGCGGCCGGGCCGCTGAACAGGTGGTGATGGATACCATGACCAACGGCGCCTCTCAGGATATCCAGGAGGCTACCAATATCGCCCGGAACATGGTGGCCATGTTCGGTATGAGCGAGGAGTTCGGCATGATGGCCCTGGGCTCGGTCCGTAACCAGTATCTGGACGGGGGCTACGGCCTGGACTGCGCCCAGGATACCGCGGCTGTGATGGATAAGGCGGTCAAGGCAATTTTGGACGTTTGCTACGAGGACGCTGTAAAGGTTATCCAGGAGAACCTGGAGGATATGCACAAGGTAGTGTCCTATCTGCTGGAGAAAGAGACCATCACTGGCGGCGAGATGGTGGCCATTATCGAGGGCCGGGATCCCGCTCTGGTGGAGGACGCCTACGCCTCTACCCGCAAGAGCGAAAAGGCGTTCCGCCCCTCCGTACCGGATGTGATCGAGGCGCCGGCCAAGCACATCCATATCGTCAGCGAGGAGGTCAAGCCTCCCGCTCTGGACGAAGGGGAGGCCAGCGGCCGTCAGCCTGAGGGGGAGGGCACAGAGGAGCGAAAGGACTCTGAACCTACCGCTCCCGCTGGTCAGGGACCGGCGGAAGAACAGGAGCACGCCCCGTCTCAGGACGAGGATACCAAGGACCAGACCTGATGAACGGGACGCCTCGGAGAGCGTAAGCTCTCCGAGGCGTCTTACCTCTTTTGTATCAAGGGGGCAGGACCGTGAAATTTGTAGAGGACCGGCGACCCACATTGGCATCCTGGCCAAAGCGTATCTATCAGTGGTCGGAGCTGCCCCAGCTTTTCCGCCCGGCTTTGGAGGAATGGCGGGGAGAAGGGCTGCCTCCCGGCAACGTGACCTATATTCCCCAAGTACGGCAGGGAGTAGGGGAGGAGGAGCACGCCGTGTCCTGGTGGCGTGGCCAGGTCCTCCTACAGACCCTGTGGCGGGGAGGGGTAACCCGGCTGCTCATCCCCCAGGGGGCGGCTGCCATCCGCTATGAGGTCCAGCTGTTGAAATGTATCCTGACCATCTACTTAAAGAATGGCGATCAAGCCTCTTTCTCCTACAACAAGGTGAAGGAGGACCAACTGCGGCCGGTGCTGTCCCTGCTGCTGGGGCGGCCCTCCGGTCTGGCCTTTCCCACCGAGCACCCAGAGCCTGAGCGGCTGGGCTGGCTGCTGGAGGAGAGCTATGGGATGTACCACACCGCCTTGCTGTGCTACCGGCTGGGGGAGCGGCTGGAGGACTGCCTGTACCTTCGGAGAAAGACGGGCGGCCTGCTCTGGCTGATCCAGAGGACCCCGGACCCGGAGTATTTTCTGGGAGTCATGAACCGGGGCCTGGCTGCTATCAGCCACGACAGCTATTCCACCTGTGTCCTGTATGCCCCCTGGGAGAGCATGGACGGCGCGGAGCTGGTGCCGGAGAGGCGGGGATACTCCCTCCAGGTGCAAGCTGCGGGAGGGAAAATGACTATCCCGGTCCAAGGGGGACAGATAGAGAAGGTCCGAAATTTTTTGGACCACTTATCTCGGGAAAATGACCAGATATCCCAATTTCATTGACCGCATAGCCCGCCTTCTGCTATCATTTTCGAAAAAGGGGGAGGGAACCTTATGGAAGGATTGGGACAGAAACGGCTGGGTGTAGGCCTGACCCTCTTGCTTCTGGTGGGGCCCCTGATTGTGTTTGTCCTCCTTTCTCTTGGTTTTCCACCAGTCATCGGCAATCTGATGGCCGCCCGCGCGATGAAGGAATATGCGGCCCAGGTCCATCCGGAGTGGAGGGCGCAGGGCCACTGGGCGGGTTATGATTTGGTGGGCGGCGGCTACTATCTCTCCTTCTCCGACGGCGGCGAGAAGCGGAGTCTGGGATATGGCGGGCTGGTCGTAGAGGATAAGGAACGGGAAGAGGCCCTGCGGAAGAAACTGGACATCGACAGTGTCATCCGCCGGACAGGGCTCTGGGTCCCGGACCAGAATATTACCATGTGGTCAGCCAGATGGAGCCCCCAGATGCCGGACGAGGCCGTCATATCCGTCGATGTGCAGTTCTATGGCGGTGTGGATGAGCCCATCCCCGATGAGGCAGTCATGCGGGAGAGAATGGCCGACCAGGCCATGTTGGCATATGAGGTCCTGGCTGCCCATTGTCCCATACACAGATTCTCTGTCCGATACCACCACAGGGGAACGGAGGGGAAACAGGGGGGGATGCTTTGGAACAGGATTACAGTGGACCTGCCCCAGGGAGAGACCGTGACCAGAGACCACATCCTGACAGGCGAGCTGGCGACAAACTGAAGGTGGAGGGATTAGGGTGGCGCCTTGTGCCCCTCTAAACCACCCGTTGTATCTCACCATCCATGATTGTCGCGGTTCCGATGAGAGCAGTATTCCTCTTCAAAGGGGAAAGACAGTAAAAGAGCGGCCGTACAGCCGCTCTTTTACTGTCGTATTTTTCTGGGCTCCCTGTACGCCAAAGGACACAAAGAGGCAAAACACTGGGGAAAAACCGGGCTCTAGTCAAAGAGCCGCTGTTCCAGCCAGACCAGCAGGTCCTCCATGACCTCCTGGCGGTTGAGCTCGTTGAACATCTCATGGCGGCCTCCGGGGTACAGCTTGACAGTCACATCCCGGCACCCGGCGGAGCGGAACATCGCCTCCACCTTCCGTACCCCCCTGCCCATGGAGCCCACGGGGTCCTGGTCACCGGACAGAAAATAGATGGGGGTGTCTACGTCCATTTTGGATAGATTTTTTTTGCTGGCGATGAACTGCAGTCCTTCCATCATATCCCGGAACATGGATACCGTGGGCTGAAAGGCGCACAGGGGGTCGTTTAAGTTGGCGTCTACCATGTCACGGTCCCTGCTGAGCCAGTCGGCGCGGGTTCGGGCGGGCTGAAATTTCTTGTTGTAGGCGCCCAGAGAAAGCTCATAGATCAGTGGGCTGACATAGTCCGGGCCCTTGAGGGCGGCCAGCCCCCCGGCGAGAAGCCGACCGAAGGCCACTAAGGGCGCCTTTTCCTGGCCGGTGCCGGAGAGAACCGCTCCATCCACCGTTCCCGGCCAGCGAATCAGATAGGTCCGAGTGAGGAAGGAGCCCATGGAGTGGCCCAGCAGCACATGGGGCAGACCGGGGAACTTTTCCCCCTCTATCTCCCGTAGGCGGCGCGCATCTTGGGTGACCAGGTCCCATCCCCCGCGGGGGGCGAAGTAACCGTATCGACCGTCGTTCACTGTGAGGCCGTGGCCCAGGTGGTCCTCGCCGCACACAACAAAGCCGTAGGCGGTGAGGAATTGGGCCAGATGCTGGTATCGCCCGATATGTTCTGCCACCCCATGGACAATCTGAATCACAGCGATAGGGCTGCTTTGGGGGAACCACTCCTGGGCGTGTATAGTATGGATGCCGTCAGAGGAAGGATAGGAGAACTCCTTGGTCTGGGTCATAGAACCGCGCTCCTTTCATCGGTATGTGGAGGATGGCGGAGGCGCGTGCGGTCTGGCCCTACCGCCCACCTTCCTGTCCAGTTTACCCCAAAGCTGAGAAAACAGTCAACCCATCTGTTCCAGCAGTGAGCGAATGGTGGCGGCATGGAGGACCCCGTCTTGGGCAAGTTCCTGGTATAATTCCTTGAGACAGGCATCCGAGGTGGTCTCAGCGGCCTGCTGATTGGCCCGCTCCCATCGCTGCTCCCAGACAAACTGATCCCGTAGGGCCAGGGGGAGAGAGGCGTTAATGACCACAGAGGGAGTCGGTGGGTGGTAACGCTGACCGGTGATGAGAAAGTAGGCGGCAGAGAGCTGGCGCAGGGCCCGCCGGTGGTCGGCAGCCAGACAGCTCAGTGACCTGGAGCAGCTTCCGCCCCTGCGGACCAGGGCCTGGGCGATGAAGACCCCTTCTTTGACCAGGTCCATGAGAGAGGCGAGCGTCTGTTCCTCCCCCTGGGACTGGCTGCCGAGGCAGAAGGGGGGGTCCTCCTCCGCTTTGCTGCGGGACGGGGGAGGGGGCGTAGGAGAAGCGGCGGGCTGTACCGGGGTCTCGGCTGGGACCGGCGCGGCCTCGCACTGGTCTTGGGGGGCGGTTTCGGCGGGGGCGATCTCATCTACTTCCGCCCGCCCTATGGCGATGGGGCTCTGCGCTTGATCGGGCATCACACGGCGCCATACCCGGTCAAACGCCTCCTGGTCCACGCCCTGGGGAGTCAGGGCGGCAGGGTTCGAGTTTTTTTCCATGGCGATTCCTCCTTGGGTATGAGTTCTTACCAATCTATGCGTTTGGGGGAAAATCGGTGAAATTTTTCCCGTCAGCCTTGCCCCACAGATGTTTTTGTGATACACTTCCCCTGACAACGAGCAAAGGAGCGGTTCCATGACTGACCAGGAGAGGACCGATTTTATATTCCGCACAGTCAATACGCCGCACCAGTTTTCCTATGAGAACGGCATCACCGTGACCCATGTGGAGCCCGGTTATGCCAAGGGGGAGCTGGTGGTGGGACCTAACAGCATCAATCCCCATAAAAATGTCCACGGAGGGGCAATGGCCACCCTGGCCGATACGGTGGGGGGATGCTGCGCCTGTTCCAGGGGCGGCGTCTGCGTCACCGCGGGAAGCACTATGGAATTTTTGCGCCCCGCCTCTGGAAAGAAGATATTCTGTGTAGCCACGCCCAAGAAGATGGGCCGCACCCTGTCTGTGATCCAGGTGGTGCTCACCAACGACCAGGATGTAGTGGTGGCCACCGGCACTTTCACCTTTTTTATGATGGATTGATAGAAAATTGAAAAAGAAGGGGCTTTTTTTCGAAAGAGGCTTGACAATAGTGAAGGGCCGTGGTAGGATACTTGCAATTCCAAATGAATAGTGGATAGAGGCGCGGTACTCATGCGTACTGTGGGACAGGGTCAGGCAGCCGTCCCCAGGAGAGGGTGTACCGCCGAAGGCTGGCTTCTCTGCCTGGAGAGGCGAACCTGGGCCGCAGGAGAATATCCTGCGGACTGTCACGAACAAGTGGAGCGCTATCCGAAGGTCCCTGGGGTCCGCCTGGGGACGTCCGGCTTTGCCATGGGCGCTTGACGTGCCTGTGGCTTTTTTGTTTGCGCGGGGGGCTGCGGCCCCGGAGAGAGAATCATGTGGAGGGAAAAGAAATGAGAACGAGAAGATCCTGGCCTGTGCGCCTGATCATCATGGTGATGATGGTGCTGGCCCTAGCGACCACCAGCTTTGCCGTGCTGGCGGACGACCCCACCGAGGTATCGGGCACCAAGATGATCGAGTGTCCCGACTGCGGCCTTACGGGCGGGTGTTCCGTATGCCTGGGCACTGACGCTGAATGTGAGGCCTGCGGCGGCACCTTTGTGTGTCCCACCTGTGGGGGTGAGGGGTATATCCAGTCCCCCAGCAGCTCCTACAACACCGCCCTGTCCCTGCTGCCCCCGGTCATCGCCATCGCCCTGGCCCTGATTACCAAGGAGGTGTACTCCTCCCTGTTCATTGGAATCCTGGTGGGCGGCCTGCTGTACTCCAATTTCTCCTTTGAGGGGACGCTGAATCACGTGTTCAGCGGCGGTATCGTGGCCTCCCTGTCAGACAGCTACAATGTGGGCATTCTCATCTTCCTGGTCATTCTGGGCACTATGGTGTGTCTCATGAATAAGGCAGGCGGCTCGGCCGCCTTCGGCCGGTGGGCCAAGAAGAACATCAAGTCCCGGGTCGGTGCCCAACTGGCATCCATCCTGTTGGGCTGCCTGATCTTCATTGACGACTACTTCAACTGCTTAACCGTGGGCAGCGTCATGCGGCCCATCACCGACAAGCACAACGTGTCCCGGGCCAAGCTGGCCTATATCATCGATGCCACCGCCGCGCCGGTATGTATCATCGCGCCCATCTCCTCCTGGGCAGCCGCCGTGTCCGGCTTTGCCGAGGACGGCCAGGGCCTCAATCTGTTTATTCGGGCTATCCCCTATAACTTCTATGCCCTGCTCACCATTGTGATGATGCTGGGCCTGGTGCTGATGAAGGTAGACTTCGGCCCCATGGCCAAATTCGAGAAGAACGCCGTAGAGAACGGCGACCTGTTCTCCGGCTCCAACCCCTATGCCATGATGGATGAGGAGATCGACGACACCAAGGGTACCGTCATGGATCTGGTGCTGCCCATCGTGGTGCTGGTGGTGTGCTGCGTCATCGGCATGATCTACTCCGGCGGATTCTTCTCCGGGGAGAATTTTGTGGACGCCTTCTCCAACTCTGATGCCTCTATCGGCCTGATGCTGGGCTCCGCCTTTGGCCTGCTGTTCGCCCTGATTTACTTCTTCGTCCGCCGCTCCATGACCTTCAAGGAGATGATGGGCTGTATTCCTGAGGGCTTCAAGGCCATGGTGCCCGCCATCCTCATTCTCACCTTTGCCTGGACCCTGAAGAGCATGACCGATTCACTGGGTGCCAAGTACTTTGTCCGTGACTTCGTCCGCAGCGCCCAGGGCCTGCAGATGCTGCTGCCCGTCATCGTATTCGTGGTGGGCTGTCTGCTGGCCTTTGCCACCGGCACCAGCTGGGGTACCTTCGGCATCCTGATCCCCATTGTCCAGAACGTATTTTCCATGGACAACCCTCTGGCCATCATCTGCATCTCCGCCTGTATGGCCGGCGCGGTGTGCGGAGACCACTGCTCCCCCATCTCCGACACCACCATCATGGCCTCCGCCGGTGCCCAGTGTGACCATGTCAACCATGTGTCCACCCAGTTGCCTTATGCAATCTCCTGCGCGGTTATTGCCGGCATTTCCTATGTGGTAGCCGGTGCGTTGGCTTACTTCGGCCTACCCGGTATCATCGCTCTGCCGGTTGGCATCGTCCTAATGCTGGGCTTCCTGTTTTTCGTAAAGAATGCTCGGAGGAGCGCCTGAGGTAAAACGGCGGGATATCCAGACCGAAAGCAGAAATAAAATAAACAAAGACGGAGCAGAAGCGTCGCTTCTGCTCCGTCTTTGTTTAGATGCGGCAGGAGAAGAAAGATTCTCAATGATTTCAAATCCTGCTGGGGACGTTGTGCGTTCCCGATTTTGCCTTTCCCGATTCCTGTCCGGCCTTCACATCTGGGGAGCTAGACCTTTTCACACTCCAGCTTTTCCTGCAGTGCCTTGATGGCAAGGTCTAGAGCAGGGATAGACTTGGCGGTGGCATACTGCTTCATGTGCTCCAATTCCCGGATGGCTTCTTTAGTGGTCATAGCGGTCACACTCCCTCAATCATTTTTTACTATTATAGCATGGGAGGGAGAAAATGTAAATCACCGGCGCTTTCGCCAGCCGCCGCCAAGGAGGACAAGGCCGGCGGCCAGGGCAAAGAGGAGCCAGAACAGAAAACTTCCACTGGGGATGGTGTCCGTAAAGGCGAGCGCCACCAGGGTGACAGCTACGGCGCGGCCAGCCCAGATCAGGGGCATAATTTTTGGCATAGAGGTTCCTCCTTATCTCCGATGGGCCAGAGCGAAAGCTCCGGCCAGAGCCAGCAGTGCCAGGACCAGCACCCGCTCCACGGCGGTAGCGATCCAGGCGAAATGCAGGACAGACAGGGTGATGGATACCAGGCAGCCCGTCCATACCATCAGGACCCCGGTTTTCATATCAAAACTCCTTCTGTTCCATGATACGGCAGGAGATGAGGTAGGATAGCCCAAGTCCCAGGAGTGGGATCAGAGGGAGTAGGGAGCCCACGGCCAGAACAGTGCTCTCCGGCATCCGGTCCAGAGAGGAGAGGTCGATGCCCTCGAAGAGCCCCAACTTGTAGGCACCGAAGAACAGGAGCAGGGGGGCGAAAATGACGATATACATATAGGGGCGGGCCCGTTCCACCCCCAATTTATAGCACAGGGGGAGGAGAATATCAGCGATGATGAGTCCCAGCCCCAGAGATACCATCAGGCTCAACAGGTTTTCGGCCATGGCGCTCTGCCCTTTCCCAATGGACAGGACCACGCAGGCCACCAGGGAGTAGAGGGTTGCGGCGGCGGCCATCACCAGGGTGAACAGGTAGCGCGCGCCCACCAGACTCCTCCGGCCAGTGGGGAAAGTGAGGGCGTATCGGTCCCACTTGGCCAGTTCGTCGAAGGAGAAGGCGGACAGGGGCAGCATCATGATAATGATTTGAGTGACGGCGGTGATGGTGGAGATGGGAAAGAGTCCAATCACGGCCAGCAGCAGGTAAAAGGCTAGAAACAGCACATAAGTCTTAAGGGTCTTTCGCATCACGAGCATATCTTTTAGAACCAGTCCGGTCATTGTGCTTCCCCCTTTGCGATGAATAGCATGATGTCTTCCAGCGTGGTCCGCTCCACCAGCAGTTCTGGATACCGGCGGCGGAAGGCGGCCCGGTCGGCCACCAGGCCCTCGCAGCCGTAGGAGCTGCGGCGTACCCGGATCAAATCGTCTGGGGCCACAGAGTTCAGCTGTGCGACGGTGCAGGCCAGACGACCGTAATTGTCCAGAATACGATCCTTGGCGTCGGACAGGACCACCTGCCCCTGGTGGATATAGGTGATGTAATCAGCTGCCTTCTCCAGGTCGCTGGTGATGTGGCTGGAGATGAGGATGGCATGGTCATCGTCCTGGATAAATCCGAGAAACTCGTCCAGAATTTCATCCCGGACAATGGGATCCAGACCGGAGGTGGCCTCATCCAAGATCAGCAGCTTGGGGCGGTGGGACAGGGCGGCAGCCAGGGACAGCTTCATCTTCATCCCGCGGGAGAATTCCTTGACGAATTTGCGCTCCGGCAGCTGGAATTTGGACAGATAACGCTGGTAGAGGGCGCTGTCCCAACCTTGATATATCCGGGAGAGGATCAAATCGATGTCCCGGGGGCGGAGGGAGTCGTGGAAAAAGCATTCGTCCAGCACCACGCCGATCTCCAGCTTGGCGGCCCGCTCCTCCCTCTGGTTGTCGTGGCCCAGGAGGGTGATTGTCCCCTCGTCCCGGCGGATCAGGTTCAAAATACATTTGATGGTAGTGGTCTTGCCTGCCCCATTCTCGCCAATGAGGCCCATGATGGCCCCTCCGGGAACGGTCAGGTTGATATCCCGCAGAGAAAAATCGCCATAGGACTTGCGGAGCCCTTGTACTTCAATACTATTTGTCATAATTCGTCACCTTTATACAGAATATCCAATAGCTCATGGAGCTCATCGAGAGAGAAGGCTCCCTTCCGGGCCTCCTCCACCGCCTGGGTAAGCTTCTCCTCCACCCGGCGGAGCTGGGCCTCCCGCAGCAGCTCCCGGTTTTGGGGCGCCACGAAGCAGCCCTTGCCTGGGACGTTCTCCAAAAAGCCATCTCGTTCCAGCTCCTCGTAGGCCCGCTTGGTGGTGATGACGGAGATACGGAGCTCCTTAGCCAGCAGGCGCATAGAGGGCAGGGCATCCCCCGCCGACAGGGTTCCGGCCATGATTTGCTCCTTCACCTGGTCGGTGATCTGCTCGTAAATGGGTTTGACGCTGGAATTACTTAGAATGATGTCCATCTCATGCCCCTTCTAACAGTGGAGAGAGGGGAGAGCTGCCGGCCGGTACCAGGTCCAGCGCCCGCCCTCTGACGCACTGTTATTTTGTGTTTTCTGTATATATACTACATATACAATATAACAATAGAAAGCTGTTGTCAATAGGGCGGGTAAAAAATTTTTTGGCAGTGGTATGGCGGAAGGCGGAGCATGGGAGACAGCCGGCCTCCGCCATTAAGCATTTTGGCCAGTTTTCTGGAAAAAAAGCGGGAAATGCTATGGTTTTGCCTAATTTACAAGGAGAGAGGCCGGTGCTATAATTGCCAGCGCCTAGAGAAGACTTAGAAAAAGTGTGTGGAGAGGCGAAGAACGTGAAACTGGAAAATGATCTGGGCCGCGATCCCATCCGAAAGCTGGTCCTGAATATTGCGATTCCCAGTATGCTGGCCCAATTTGTCAGTGTGCTGTACAGCATTGTGGACCGCATCTACATCGGGAATATCCCGGAGATCGGCAACCTGGCCCTGGCGGGGGCCGGCGTCTGTGGTCCCGTGGTCACCATGATCGGCTCCGTGGCCTTTTTGGTAGGGGTCGGCGGTTCCCCCCTGATGTCCATTCGAATGGGCGAGGGTAACCTGGCCCAGGCCAGAAAGATACTGGCAAACTGCTTTCTCCTGCTTAACGTGCTGGCGGTGCTCCTGATGGCCGGTGCCCTGTTGACCAGGCGGCCTCTGCTCCTGCTTTTCGGAGCCAGTGAGACCACCCTGCCCTATGCTCTGGACTATTACACCTACTACCTGTTCGGCACGGTATTCGCCTTGCTGGCCAACGGAATGAACCAGTTTGTCATCTGCCAGGGCTTTGCCAAGAAGGGGATGCAGTCGGTGATGCTTGGGGCGGTGCTCAACATCGCCCTGGACCCAGTGTTCATCTTTGGGCTGAACATGGGGGTACGTGGAGCGGCCATCGCCACTGTAATCAGCCAACTGGGCAGTTGCCTGTTTGTCCTCCATTTTCTCTTTGGCCCTGTACCCCAGGTGCGCATCACCTTCGGGGGATACAGCCGGAAGATCATCTCCAGGGTCCTGCTCACTGGGCTGGCTCCCTTCCTCATCATTGCGCTGGACAATGTGATGATTATCGCGCTGAACGCTGTTCTCCAGAACTACGGCGGACCGGAGCAGGGAGATATGCTGGTAGCCGCCGCTACCATCGCCCAGTCCTTCATGCTCATTATCACCATGCCCATGGCGGGGATCACCGGCTCTACCGGCTCCATTCTGGGCTATAACTTTGGGGCTGGCCGCCCCGACCGCATTCTGGAGGCCCAGAAGTACATCCTGGCCCTTTGTCTGGCCTTTACCACCGTGCTGTTCCTGGTGGGCCAGTTCCTGTGCGCCCCCTTTACCCACATTTTCACTCCCGACCTCCAGGTGTCCGCTCTGGCGGTCCAGGCCATCAAGATATGCACCATTGGCCTCATCCCACTGGCCTTCCAGTACACCTTGATCGACGGGTTCACCGGCATGGGGATGATGCAGTGGTCTCTGCCCCTGTCTCTGCTCCGCAAGGGCGTGTACTTCACCGCCCTGTTCCTGCTGCCGGCAGTCTTCGGCGCTACTGCCGCTTTCTTCGCGGAGACGGTGTCCGACCTGTTTCCGCCCCTGGTCACCATGGTGGT
This sequence comes from Flintibacter sp. P01028, assembly GCF_041925235.1. Lineage (NCBI taxonomy): Bacteria > Bacillati > Bacillota > Clostridia > Eubacteriales > Flintibacter > Flintibacter sp. P01028. The sequence goes on along the minus strand of NZ_JBHEVC010000003.1, from coordinate 165,132 downwards.
CTACTGGAAGCGGCGGAACTGGATTATCCAGGAGGCGGCTAGCCACCGCCGTCTGGAGAGTGACGCCCAGACCGCAGTGCAGCAGCCAGCGGCATTGGGTCAGGCTCAGGCCATATAAAAAGAAGCTCTCTGTCAAACCTATCTGACAGAGAGCTTTTTTATGGATATCGTTATGGCCGCCGGCTCATGGCAAAGCCTAGGCAGGCCCCGCACAGCCCGCCCACCACATGGGTGAGCTGGGATACGTTGTCCCGGAGGGTGATGGCGTCAACCACCTCGCCTCCCAAATAGAGGACGGCCACCAGAATAAGGGTCAGAGGGATAGCCCCCGCCCGCATACCGGACAGGGAGGAGAGCAGGATCAGCATGAATACGATGCCGCTGGCCCCAAGCAGAGCTGTCTTAGGAAAACACAAAAACTGGACCAGCCCGGAGATAAGGGCCGTGACCAGGATGCACAGGAGCAGGCGGCGGGAGCCGTACTTTTCCTCCAGGGGAGGGCCCACCACCAGCAGGAGCATCATGTTGCTCAAGTAGTGGGCATAGCCGGAATGGCCCAGCACATGGCCCACCAGACGCACATAGGTCAGGGGGTCAGACAGGGGAGAACGATAGACACAGAACAGATGCAGGGTGGTCCAGCCACCGGTGGCCCACCCCAGGGCCAGAGCGCCGAGGGAGAGGAGAGCAAAGGTGAGGACCACCGGGGAGTTGTACTGGATATGGGGCCGCATCAGTGGTTCAGCACCCGGACACGGATCATATTGGGGATGGCCCGCAGCTCATCCGCCACTTCGTCAGTCAGCCGGGTGTTCACATCTACGATGGTGTAGGCATAGTCCTTTCTGGACTTATTCGTCATATTTTCCACGTTGATGCGGTCGTCAGAAAGGGTGGACATGATCTGGGTCAGCATGGCGGGCACGTTCTTATGGATCAGGCACAGCCGGGCGATGCCGCTCCACTCCTGTGACACGTTGGGCAGGTTTACCGAGTTGGTGATGTTGCCGTTAACCAGATAATCCTGGAGTTGGCGGGCGGCCATGACAGCGCAGTTCTCCTCGCTCTCTGGGGTGGAAGCCCCCAGGTGGGGCAGGGCGATGACGTTCTTTACCGTGGTAATGCGCTCGTCCGGGAAGTCTGTGACATATTTGGCGACCCGGCCGGATTCCAGGGCGGCAATCATATCCTCGTCATTGACCAGGCCGCCGCGGGCCAGATTGAGGACGCGCACCTGGCCCTTCATTTTGGAAATGGCCTCGGCGTTGATAAAGTCCTTGGTGTTGTTGTTATAGGGGACGTGAATGGTGATGTAGTCAGACACCCGGTACAACTCATTCACGTCCTTGACCACATGGACATGGCGGTCCAGCCGGAGGGCCGCGTCCACAGATAGGAAGGGGTCATAGCCGTATACATCCATCCCAAGGTCCAGGGCGATGTTGCACACCAGGGCGCCGATGGCGCCCAAGCCGATAACGCCCAGGGTCTTGCGGTAGAGCTCTGGCCCCACAAAGGCGGATTTGCCCTTCTCCACAGCGGCGGCCACATCCACCTTAGGAGTGTGGGCCTGCTCCTGGACCCAGTCCGCCCCTCCCAGAATATCCCGGGAGGCGATGAGCATGGCGGCGATGACCAGCTCTTTCACCGCGTTGGCGTTTGCGCCGGGGGTGTTGAACACCACGATGCCGTTCTCGGAGCAGCGGTCGATGGGGATGTTATTGGTCCCGGCGCCCGCCCGGGCAATGGCCCGGAGGGCGGGGGGGAAGGAATAGTCCTGCATGGGGGCGGAGCGGACCAGGATGCCATCCTCGTTCTCCACTTCCGTTCCGATCTGGAAGCGGCTTTTGTCCAGCTGGTCCAGCCCGGCGGAAGAGATTTTGTTCAAAGTCTTAATACGGTACATACGATCACCTTATTTTATGTTATAGGAGCGGCCATGTCGGCCGCGTCGGTCCTTCCGGTCAAACGCCTGGATAAAATCGCACAGCTTTTTAACGCCCTCCACAGGCTTGGCGTTGTGGTTGGCGCAAAGTTCGCTTCGCTCGGGACGCTCTGGCAGTATTCCTCGCTGCGATTCCTTGCGCCTCCTCTCCCCATGGGACCCACTGCGCGGGGCTCCTATGGGGGCCCCGTCAGTTCGCTTTATCGAAGGCCTTGATAAAGTCGCAGAGCTTTTCCACGCCTTCGACGGGCATAGCGTTATAGATAGAAGCCCGCATCCCGCCGGTCTTCCGGTGGCCCTTCAGATTGACAAAGCCGGCCTGGGCCGCCTGGGAAACGAACTTGGCGTCCAGTTCCTCGCTGCCGGTGCGGAAGGTGACGTTCATGCCGGAGCGGGAGCCCTTTTCCCCGTGACACCGGAACAGCTTGGAGTTGTCCAGCGTGTCATAGAGCATATTGGCCCGCTGCCACTTCAGCTTCTCCATACCGGCCAGTCCGCCGTTCTCCTCCACCCAGTCCAGAGTGAGGCCCAGCATATAGATGCACCAGCAGGGGGGTGTATTGTACATGGAATCCTTGTCGATCATGGTCTTGTAGTTCATGATAAGGGGGGTATAGGGCAACTCATGCCCGGCTAACTCCTCCTTGATGATGACCACAGTGAGGCCGGCAGGGGCCATGTTTTTCTGTGCCCCAGCATAGATAAGGCCGAATTTGGATACATCCACCGGCATGGACAGGATGTCGGAGGACATATCACACACCAGGGGCACGCTGCCGGTGTCAGGGACATATTGCCACTCGGTGCCATAAATGGTGTTGTTGGCGCAGTAGTAAAAATAGCTGGCCTCTGAGTCCAGCTTCAACTGGCTCTGGGCGGGGATGTAGCTGTGGTCCCGGTCCTCGCTGGAGGCGGCCAGATGGATCTGGCCGTACTTCTGGGCTTCCTTGTAAGCCAGGTTGGAGAAGTTGCCGGTGACGGCGTAGTCGGCCTTTCCCGTCTTTCCAATGAGGTTCAAGGGGATCATGGAGAACTGGCCGGAGGCGCCTGTCTGGAGAAACAGGATCTTATATCCCTGGGGGACGTCCATGATCCGGCGCAGTTTCTCCTGGGTCTCCTCAAAGATCTGGATGAAAACTTTTGACCGGTGACTCATCTCCATCACAGACATACCGGACCCCCGGTAGTTGGTGATTTCTGACCCGGCGCGCTCCAGTGCGGACAGTGGAAGCATAGACGGGCCGGCGGAGAAGTTGTAAACACGCTGGTCGCTCATTTGAAGAGCCCCTTTCCTATAAAAAATTGCCCCGCTCCGCAGAAGGGACCGGGGCAACTTTTAATTATAGACAACTGAAAAGGGAGTGTCAATGGCTGAACAGGGAAAAGGGGCCAGGAAACGATCTCTTTTCTTAGATTTGCCGAATGGAGAAGTCATATCGGACATACTGCTCCTGGCCCGGCAGGGAAACCAGCTGGCCCTTGTGGCTGTCATACCCCTTCAATTCTAGCTCCAGGGTGAGCTGCCAGCCGTCCACAGTCCAGCTCTGGGTGCCGGGACGGGGTTCCTTCAGGGCGGACAGCACCGGTTTCAGGGAGGGGTGGGCCAGCAGTTCGCCGTGACCCAGCAGGGCGTTCACCGTGTGCCATACCTGAGTGGTGGAAAGGGAACGGACGCCGCCCTGCTCCCGGTTCTCCATGGAGAAGGACAGACCGGTGACCGCCCCCTGCCGGCTTTGGATGTCCATATCCAGAGGGCCGGAGCCAAACAGAAAGATGGGGAAGCTGTTTGGGTCCGTCTGGAGCCAGGAGCCGTCTGGCTGGAGCATATAGCCGGGCTCCTCGGGGGCGGAGGCAAAGGTGGCTAGATGGTTGTAGTTGGCGGCAAATTCCTCCGGGGTCAGGGCGCCATGGTGCCGGGGGATAGCGGCAAACAGAGCGGCGCCCATAAGGAGGGCCACACAGAGCGCGTAGATGCCCGGATAGGCTGCCGCGCGGCATCCGGAGCGGGGCTGATCCCAGAAGCCCTGAGTGCCGTCGGTACCGTCGGACCAGGCCTCGTCCTCCAGGGCCCAGGGCTGCTCCCGCCCCTTTTTGCAGCGGACGTAGCCCAGGATCAGAGTCACAAGAGGGATGAGGGCGAGAATGGAAAGCGTGATGGTCAGACCCAGCCCCATAATGATTACCGACAAGGTCCGCCGAAAGCCCTCCTGGAGGGAGAGATAGCTGCCGTCTGACCGGGTGAGCTTCAGCCGGAAAAGGGCCTTGCCTGGGGTGGTCCCCCAGCGGTGGAGGAACAGGGGCTCCAGCGCCGCCATAAGGGTCAGGGTGGCCGCCGTATCCAGCAGATCCCCCAAAGGGCCCCGCCAGAGGATGTTGATCCGAAAGACCAGAGCAAGCAGTACGCTCCACAGAGTGCCATACAGCAGCAGGTCCAGGGAACGTGCGAAATACCGCCGCCAGGGGATGCGGAAGCGGATGTCGGCCACCTCATCCGCTGGGGTGGAAGGGGCCCAGGAGAGATAGCGGGCCGGGTCCATGGAGGACCAGTCCGCCCGGTCCTCCCGCAGCTTCTGGCACAGGGCCTTGGCCTGTTCCAGCTCGGCGTATCTGCCCTCCAGCTGGGCCAGCCTCTGCTCCAGGAGCTGATCCAGGGATCGTTCTCCCGCTTGGAGGGACCGGATGTCCTCCAGGGAGCAGTCCAGCTTCCGCAGCAGCTTGATTTTCAGCAGAGTCTGACAGTCCTCCTGGGAGTAGTCCCGATAACCGTTTTCCCCACGGCTTGGGGCGATCAGGCCCTGGGACTCATAGAACCGGATATTGGCCCGAGGCAGCCCGGTGCGGTCTTCTATTTCTTTGATGGTCATAGCTGTCTCCTTCCTGAAAATGAATGGCTTAGATGGGACCAGTGTAAAGTATGAAGTCCCTTTACAGTCAAGAGAAAAAGAAGAATATAATCAATTATATAAATATTTTCTGAAAACGACAAGAACTGCCGCCCAGAAAAGCCGGGCGGCAGTGTGAAAGGCGGCTATATAAAGCCTGGTCAGGCCATCTATTTTAGCACCCACTGGAGCATCAGCAGCAGGCCGAAGCCAGGTACGCCCAGCAGCCCCAGCACCAGGGCATTGACCAGGTTGACCCCCAAAGTCACGCCCAATGCCTGACCAACCTGGGAAAACAGGGCCAGGGCGGCCAGTCCCACTGAGGAGCGCAGAATCAGACGGATCAGCTGGGCCACAGGGCGGCGGAGGATCAACAGGGCGGTGCAGACCAGCAGTCCGGCCAGCCCCCAGGCTGCGAATCCCGGCAATCCTGTCATGAAACCCCCTCCAGCTGCTTGACCCGGCGCAGCAGGTAGTTGTACCGCGCCTGGAGGGCATTGATCTCAAAAACATAGGACTCGATGAGGTCCCCGTCGCTGGCTGTATTAAACCCCCCATAGGCCTGATTGATGAGGGTGCGGGTGTGGGCCAAGGAGGCCACCAGCTCCTGCCGCTCCAACTCCTGTGCGCTATCACACCGGCGGCGGGACAGAGAAAACGCCATATAGCCACGCTCCTTTCATTTCTTCCTGTGGACCATTGTATGGATAGTTTGGACAAATATTCCAGCCTTTAACCACACAGGGAAAAAAGAGCACGGACCCGGCCGGAAAACCGGCCAGGTCCGTTATGGGAAAGGTCAAAGCTCCAGGAGATCCTGACAGAAGCGATACAGAGCCACAGCCAGTTCCGCACGGGTGACGCCCTGTCCGGGATGGAGGGAACCATCCTCATAACCGGACAGCAGCTGATGGTCCACAGCCCAGCCCAGGGCCTCCCGTGCCCAGGAGGAGGTAGAGGGACCGTCGGTAAACAGCGCCAAAGACTGCCCACCCTCCATCTGGAGCCCGGTCCTGCGGGCGTATTGGTACAGGATCAGAGCTAACTGCTCCCGGCTGAGTACCTGGTTCGGGCCAAACCGCTGGTCGCCTACACCGGACATGACTCCCTCCTGGGCGCACCAGCAGGCGGCGTCAAGGAACCAATCTCCGGAGGAAACGTCGGTGAAGGAAACTTCCCGCCCTTCTTCAGAGCCGCCCAAGCGCCACAGAATCTGGGCCAGTTGGGCCCGTGTGACCGTGCCCTGGGGGGAGAAGGAGTCCTCGCCGGTGCCGGAGAAAAAGCCCTGGGCCAGACCATATTCCACAGCCTCGTAGTACCAGGAGCCAACGGGCACATCGGAGGGGATGATCACCGACTGGAACAGCTGGAGGTAATAGTGGAGCGTCTGGGGCTCGCCCCCGCCGGCAGGAACATAGGAAAGGGAGAGCAGGTAGATCAGATGGTCCGGGTCCACATCCTCCTGACCTGCCGCCAGCCGGCCTTGGAGGACAGCCTGTCCCCGGCTGGCCAGCAGATCGGCGGGGAGGGCAAAGATCTGGCCCTCCTCCAGCCTGTGATCCACCCCGTCCCAGGCGGTCAGCCGGCCGTCGGCGGTGACTACGTCACAGATGGGATCATCCTGTCCGTCTAACAGTTCATAGACACCATCACTGTTCGCGTCGGTCAGGTAGTCCACTGTCACCTGTACCCCGTCAGCATGGAGCTGGATATAAAAGGTGGTGTTCCCCGCGGTGCGATTGAGGGGGAAACTGCCGGCCACCTGGTCGGAGGGAACAAACGTCCCGGTTTGATCTCTCTGGTAGAGCTGGATATGCAGGGGGCGCTGGGGAAAGTCCATCTCATCCCCATCGATCAGGAAGGAGGCAAAGTCCGCTTCCGCGGCCTGAGCAGGCAGAGCCGGTCCGGCGAATAGAAGGAAGGCCAGAAACAGGCACAACCATCGGTTTTGTTTGATCATAGGAGACTCCTTTCATCCATGGAAAACACGTGAAAGAAATTATACCCAAAAGAGAATAGATTTACAAGGGCGGATGTTGTCGAAAGGCGAAATACGCAAATCGTCAACTGAAAATTTTTTTGGTTGACAGACTGTGGGGGGAGACGTATACTAAACAATGAAAATGGTTTACAATCTGGGGGGGATCAAAGTGAAAAAACTAGCTGAGGAGATCCGATCAGGCCGCCGCCTGAACCGGTCGGACGATCTGTCCCAACTCTTGATAGCGGACCTGGAAGAACTGCGGGCGGGAGCGGACACCATTCGGAGAGAGCTGTGCGGCGACCGCTTTGATTTTTGTACGATCATCAATGGCCGAAGCGGCCGGTGCGGGGAGGACTGCAAATTCTGCGCCCAATCCTGCCACCATAACACCCATGTGAAGGAGTACCCCTTCCTGCCGGAAGAGGATATTTTGGCCGAGGGAAAGCGAAACGAGGCTGCCGGCGTCCACTGGTACTCCATTGTGACGGCCGGCCGGGACCTCCACGGCCAGGAGCTGGAGCGCGGTCTGGCGGCCTACCGCCGGCTGCGGAAGGAGACGGGTCTGGCCCTGTGCGCCTCCCACGGTCTACAGACCCTGGAGGAGCTCAAGGCGCTGAAGGAGGCCGGTGTGACCCGCTTCCACGCCAATCTGGAGACCTCCCGTAGATATTTCCCCATGATATGCACCAGCCATACTTATCAGGATAAGATAGACAACATCCTCCGAGCCAAGGAGGCGGGACTTCAGGTGTGCTCCGGGGGGATCTTAGGAATGGGAGAGAGCTGGGAGGACCGCATCGATATGGCGTTGAGCCTAGCGGAGCTGGAGGTAGACTCCATCCCGCTGAATCTGCTCACCCCCATCCCAGGCACTCCACTGGAGCAGGTCGAGCCGATCTCCCAGGAGGATGTGCTGCGGGCGGTGGCCCTGTTCCGGTACATAAATCCCACCGCCTGGATCCGTATGGCGGCCGGCCGGGGTCGATTTCCCGATGGGGGCGAGGCGCTGTTTCGCTCTGGGGCCAATGCCGCGATTACCGGGGATATGCTGACCACCACTGGCACCAGCGTGGCGGGAGATATGGAAATGGCTATCCGGCTTGGCTATCAATTAGAACGGTAGATAGGGAGAGAAAATATGGAAACCAAAACAAGGAATAAAGTTTATCCGCTGGCGATGACCGCGGTTATGGCTGCCGTCATCTGCGTCCTGGGCCCCCTTTCCATTCCCGTGGGGCCGGTGCCCATCTCCTTTACGAATTTTGCCATTTACATCACGCTGTATGTTCTGGGCTGGAAACGGGGTACCGTCAGCTATCTGGTCTATGTGCTCATCGGCATGGTGGGAATGCCTGTGTTCTCCGGGTACTCCGGCGGCCTGGCCAAGCTGGCCGGCCCAACGGGCGGCTATATCGTCGGTTTCATCCCCATGGCGGTGATCGCCGGCCTTGTGATCGATAAATTCCGGAACCGGGGCGTACAGCTGGCCGGGATGATTGGAGCCACCGCCCTGTGCTATGCCTTTGGCACGGCCTGGTTCTGCTTCCAGGCGGAAAGCGATCTGCTGCCCGCCCTGACCATGTGCGTATTCCCCTTTATCCCCGGGGACCTGGTCAAGATGGTAGTGGCTATTGCGGTAGGACCGATGCTCCGGAACCGGCTGAAAAAAGCTGGGCTCCAGCCGGAGGGATAAAATAAAAATTGGCCAAGAGCCGCCGAAGCGGCTCTTGTTTTTTTTAGAAAAAAGGTTTAAACTCAAACGCTAGGTAGGTGTCAAAAAAACTTTTTCCACCGCGCAATAAAACGAGCGGCTTGTGCATTACTTGAATGACAGGAGAAATGGCCCATGCTGATGCTGCTTATGGCACAGACAACGGAAGGAACGGGCAAAGAGGACCGGGAGGCGCTGGACAGGCTGCTGATCGAGATAGCCGCCGGCAGCCGGGAGGCTCTGGCAGAGCTGTACCACCGTACCCGTACGGCGGTATATGGTATCACTTTGTCCTATGTGAAAAACGCCCATGACGCCCAGGATCTCACCCAGGACGCCTTTGTTCGGATCTGGGAGAAGGCGCCCCAATACCGCCCCCAGGGCTCGCCCATGGCGTGGATCCTGGCGGTGGCCCGGAACCTGGCGCTGATGGCTTTGCGGCAGAGAGAACGTCAGGCGGATCTGAGCGAGGAGGAGTGGGACGCCATTCCGGCCGAGGGTCCGGCCCTCTCCCCGGAGGAGCGGGAGTTGCTCCAGACGGCCCTGGCGGCGCTGGAGGAGCAGGAGCGGCGGATCGTGGTGCTCCACGCCGTCACTGGGCTGAAGCACCGGGAGATCGCGCAGCTGTTGGAGCTGCCTCTGGCCACGGTCCTGTCCAAATATCACAGAGCGCTGAAAAAATTGAAAGTACGGCTGGAAGGAGATGACACCCGATGACAGATAAGGAACTGGAACGCCGGCTGGAGCTGGCCCTGTCCGCTGCCGCCCCCGATGATCTGGAAGGGGTGCTCTCCCGCTGTGAGGCGCGGAAAGGAACCGTGATCCCTATGACGAAGAAACGTCCAAGCAGGACCATACGCAATCTGATGGCTGCCTGTCTGGCCCTGGCGCTGGTTGGCGGCGGAGGCGGCGCGTTTTATTATCAGGCAAACGCTGTGGCCTCTGTTGTTTCTCTGGATGTGAATCCAAGTATTGAGTTGAAGGTAAATAAAAGGGAGAAAGTCCTCTCCTGCACCCCCCTGAATGAGGAGGCCCGTACAGTCCTGTCCAGCATGGGGGATGGGGCAGACCTGAAGGGGACAAAGCTGGACGTGGCGGTGAACGCCATCGTCGGTGCCCTGGTGAGCAACGGCTATCTGGACAGTATCTCCTCCGCCATCATGATCTCTGTGGAAGATAAGGACCAGGCACGGGCGGTCAAGCTCCAGCAGGAGCTGACAGGTGCCGTGGACGCGGTCCTCCAGGCCCAGGCATCCAATGCGTCTATCCTTAGCCAGACAGTGGACGCCAGTGTGGAGCTGGACCAGCAGGCGAAGGCAAATAACATCTCCACCGGAAAGGCCAGCCTGGTCAACCAGGTGATCGCGCTGAACAGCGATCTAAAGTTTGAAGAGCTGGCCAAGCTCTCTGTGGAGGAGCTGAAGGACCTGGCCAAGATCGGCGCCCCCGCGATGCCGATTGGAAAAGAGGCGGCGTTCATCGCTGCGGAGGAATATGCGGGCACGATGGCGGTGAGCTCTGTGGTGGCCGATGTAGATCCTGAGTTGGACGACCGCGTACCCCACTATGAGGTGGAGCTTAAGACAGCCAGGGGAGAGTTTGAGTACCATATCGACGCTTGGACAGGAGAAGTTCTGAGCGGCCAGAAGGATATTCTGGACAGCGGGCAGAGCGGCGGTGCCGGGACGAAACCCAGCAGCGGCTCCAGTGATATTGGCCAGGAGAAGGCCAAGGAGGCGGCGCTGAAACATGCCGGCGTGTCTGAGAGCCAGGTCAGCGGGCTGCGGGTCCAGCAGGACTGGGATGATGGCCGGTTGGAATACGAAGTGGAGTTCTGGGTGGATACCACCGAGTACGACTATACTATCGCCGCCGCCGACGGCTCTGTACTGAAGCAGGAGCGGGAGACCCACCGGGCGCCGAATTACAGCGGTTCCGGCACTGGTGGCTCTGGCACCCAAGATGTGGGCGCAGAAGCGGCCAAGTCCGCCGCGCTGAAACACGCCGGTGTCAGCGAGTCCCAGGCCACCGATGTAAAGGTGAAGCAGGACTGGGACGATGGGCGGCTGGAATACGAGGTGGAGTTCTGGGTAGGCAGCACCGAATATGACTATACCATCGACGCTGTCGATGGCTCCGTGGTCGCCTATGATACGGAGAAGCACGCCAGTGCCTCCAGTACAGACATCGGCGCGGAAGCGGCTGAGTCTGCCGCCTTGGGGCACGCCGGCCTGTCCGAGAGCCAGGTCGCCGGCTTGCGGTCTGAGCGGGACTATGACGACGGCCGGCTGGAGTATGAGGTGGAATTTCGGTCCGGCGGCATGGAGTATGAGTACACCATCGACGGAGCCTCCGGAGCGATCCTGGAATACGAAAAGGACTGGGACGACTAAAAAAGAAAAGGCCCCGGCGCTCAACGAGCGCCGGGGCCTTTTGGCGGTCTAGGGACGGGACGGCATGGAGGCGGAGTCGTCTACCAGACGGTTGCCGCCCAAACCTACTCGGTGGTAGTAGACCAGAGTAACCACACTGCACATCAGCCAGCCAGCCGGATAACTCATGGCGATAGGAAGGACGGTGTTGGAGATGAAGTTCGCTGTGACGTACAGATAGATTTGACGGAATACCACAAAGGAAAAGAGCATGATGTACATAGGGACCTGACTCTTGCCCGCCCCCCGAAGGGCGCCGGCATAGATCTGATTGACACAACACAGCACATAGCAGGGACCCAGGGCCCGCAGGAAGAGGGTGCCGTAAGAGACCACTTCCGGCTTATCGTTGAAAAAGGCCACCAGAGCGGGCGCGGCGCAGAACGTCACAACAGAGAGGGCTACGGTGATGCCCAAAGAGAGACAAAAGGCGGTCCGGGTGCCCTCCTTGGCCCGGTCCAGTTGGCCGGTGCCCAGATTCTGGCCCACAAAGGTGGTGGCGGCCAGGGCCAGGGACTGCATGGGCAGGAACATGATCTGATCGATCTTCGTATAAGCGGTCCAGCCGGACATGCAGTCAGCCTGGAAGAAGTTGATATAGGACTGAACGAATACGTTGGAAAAGGCGGTTATGGCCATCTGCAGAGCAGCGGGGATGCCGACGCGGGCAATCTGCTTCAAAATGAAGGGGGTAGCCCGCAGGGCCCGCCAGTCCAGCTTGACGCAGGAGCTGGTGCGGACCAGGAGCAGCAGAGTGAGCAGGGCGGAAACGCCCTGGGAGATAATGGTGGCGTAGGCCACGCCCTCTACTCCCATATGGAACACAATGACCAGCAGTAGGTCCAGGCCGATGTTGAGCACGGCCGCCGCCACCAGAAAATAGAATGGGCGCTTGGAATCACCCACCGCCCGGAGGATGCCCGCTCCCATATTGTAGAGCATCAGGCCCATCACCCCTGAGAAATAGATGGTGAGGTAGGCCGTGGCCTCTGGAAAGACATCCGCGGGCGTTTTCATCAGCCCCAGGAGGAAGGGGGTGAGCAGGATGCCGGCAGCCGTCATGATTACGCCCAGCACCAGAGTCATGACAAGGGAGGTGTGGACGGCCTGCTTGACCCGCTCCATCTGTTTGGCGCCGTAATATTGGGAGATGACCACGCCAGCCCCGCTGGCAAGGCCCATAAAGGAGCCGATGAGCATATTGACGATGGGGGTGACGGTACCAACGGCGGAGAAGGCCTCATTACTGACGAAGTTGCCCACTACCCATGTGTCTACGGTGTTGTAAAATTGCTGAAAGATGTTGCCCGCCAGAAGGGGGAGGGCGAACATGACTAAATGGTGGGCCACATTTCCCTGCGTCATGTCCACATCGCCCCTCCGCTTGGGACGGGTCCCGAGCCGATGCATTTTACTGTCACATCCTTCCAGACTGGTTTGGGGAATAGAAGGCCGCACAGAGGGAGGCTCTGTACGACCTTGTAAAAAGCAGTTGCGTTTTTTATTGTTATATTAGATTATAGCAATAGACATGGCAAAAGGCAAGATGGAATCGACCTTTTGCGCGAATAGATGGGAAAATAAGTATTTTTTATAGACGGGTAAAATGTTGTAACGAAAGGGCCTGACAAGGAACTAACGGTCAGAGAGAGGGAGGTGAAGGCCATGGCACACAGGGGGGAGGACCTGTACGAGCAGCACGTCCGGCAGGTGTTCCGATATCTGTTCTCCATCACCGGGGAGCAGGATACCGCGGAGGAACTGACCCAAGAGACCTTCTATCAGGCGCTGAAGAACCTGGATGCCTTTCGGGGGGACAGCACGCCCCAGGTCTGGCTGTGCGCCATCGCCAAGCGCCTGTGGTACAAGGAGCTGGAGCGCCGGAAGAGGACGGCTCCGCTGGAGGAGGAGCGGCTGTCTACCCTGGCTGCCTCTGACGATCCAGTGGAGGAGACAGAGCGGAGGGAGGACCGTATGGCACTGTACCGGGCCATGCAGCGGCTGGACGGGGATACACGGGAGGTGATCCACCTTCGGCTGGCCGGCGATTTTTCCTTCCGTGAGATCGGGGACATTTTGGGAAAGAGCGAGGTGTGGGCCAGGGTGCGCTTTTACCGGGGTAAGGAGGAACTGGCCAAACTGATGGGAGGTGGATATGGTGGAAAACGGTCGCAATAATTTGGACTGCTGTGTGGTGCGGGACCTGCTGCCCGCCTATTTGGAGGGACTGACGGAGGAGGAAACTTCCGCTCAGGTGCGGGCGCACCTGGAGGACTGTGAGAATTGCAGGGAGCTGGAGAAGGATATGCGGGCGCAGGTGCCGCTGGAGAAGGCGCCAAAGGGGACGCTGAAGTTCCTGAAACGGGTGAAGCGGACCAGGCTGCTGGCCGCCGTGCTGTCAGTGGTGGTGGCCCTGTGGTGTATGTGGTGGCTCTATGACCAGGAGTTCCACTATCCCAATACCGAGGCCGGCCGGCTGGCCGCTGTGGAGGATTATGTATCCCGTCCATCAGACAGCCGGGACACAAAGGGAGTCCAGGAGGGAACGCCGATCCATGTGGGCGGCTGGCAGGAAATAGAAGGACAACTGGCAATTTTTTTCAAGGCGGACAACGCTAATAATGTAAATGGGATCGTACTGCTCAAGCGGGGGATATTTGGCAAATACCGCCCGGTCAGCGCCTCCTATTCCCCCTCCCCTTACACCGCCGGAGTATATTGCGGTAGATTGGGGACGGACCGGACACAGTTTATGATTGCCGGGTATGGGTGCCGGGAGATATTGTCCGCCCAGCTGGAATTCTGGGGCGGAAGCTGGGACGGGATCCAGCGGTGGACCACCACCCGGACCTATGACCTGGAGGAGCCTGACTTCCTGTGGCTTTATGACCAGGAAGAATTGATCCGGGACTTGGGCTGGGAATTCGGGGATGGTCAGGATCAGGTGTTTTGGCTGGATGTCCGGGAAATACGCCTTCTGGACAGGGAAGGAAATGACATTACCGGCCGGTACCGGGACGGATCGGTGACAGAAAGCTGGGGCGGCGGTATCGGTACAGCAGAGCAGTTTTTGCTCTATGTGTATATGGGGATCATAGCCCTGCTGGGGCTGACCATGGTCCGGTATTTCCTGCGGAAGGATTAAAGAAAACGGGGCCTCTGTCATAGACAGAGGCCCCGTCCCAATTTGTCGAAAAAGTGGCATAGCCACTTTTTCGACAGTCCATTGTTGTCCCGTTTTCTGTCAGACCGCTCCGTCCTCATAGGGCAGGCCGGTGAGATACCGCCGGGCCAGATCGAAGGCGTGATGGGCGGTCTGGGTACGCAGCCGGGCCCGGACCGGGCGGCTGCCCAGCTTCAAGGGACGCACATGGGTGCCGTCCGGGGTGGCGATGGCCACGAACATGGTGCCCACCTCGTTGTCCCAATCGTCCTTGTCCGGCCCGGCAACTCCGGTGGTGGCAAGAGCGATGTCACACCCAAGGGCCTTCCGGGCCCCCTCTGCCATGGCCAGCGCCACCTCGGGGGACACGGCCCCAAACTGGTCCAACAGGTGCTGGGGCACATGGAGCATCCCTGCCTTCACCTGGTTGGTGTAGGACACGATGCCACCCAGAAAGACTTGGGAGGCTCCAGCCACATCGGTCAGCCGCTTGGCCATCAGCCCGCCGGTGCAGCTCTCGGCCACGCCGATGGTCATTCCCTTCTCCCGCAGCAGCCCCTCGACCACCTCCTCCAAAGAGGACACATCCACCCCGTAGACCTTAGAGCCGAAGAGGGCCTTCACCTGTTCCACCGTAGGCTTCAGCAGGGCCTGTGCCTCGGCGTCGGTGGGGGCCTTGGCGGTGACCCGGAGCTCGCACTCCCCCTCCTTGGCGTAGGGGGCCAGGGTGGGGTTGGACATCGCGTTCATCTGATCCCGGAGCTGGGCCTCCATCGCTGACTCACCGATGCCAAACAGCTTCAGCGTGTGGGAGGCGATGACGCCCTCGGACAGGGATTGGAGATAGGGCTTTGCCCGGTATTGAAACATGGGGCGGCACTCGCTGGGGGGGCCAGGGAGCATGATGACATGGACCCCTTCGGCCTGAAAGGCGCAGCCGGGGGCAGTCCCCCAGTCGTTGGCCAGGACGGTGCAGCCCTCTGGCAGCATGGCCTGCTGCAGATTGTTGTCCGTCATGGGCCGTTTCGTCTTGGCAAAGTAGGAGCGGATACGCTCCGCAGAGGACTCGTCAAAGACGAGCTTTTTACCAAACGCCTCGGCCAGCACGTTCTTAGTCAAGTCGTCGCAGGTGGGGCCCAGCCCGCCGGTGGTGATGATGATATCCGCCCGCTTCTTAGCGATAGCCACCGCCTCCCGGGCCCGCTGAGGATTGTCGCCCACTACTGTGTGGTAGTAGACGTTAAGCCCCAGCTCGCTTAACCCTTGAGAGAGCGTCTGGGCGTCGGTGTTGGCGATGTTGCCGAGAAGCAGCTCGGTGCCTACGGAAAGGATCTCGACAGTGTGAGACATGGGAAAGACCTCCAGTCATTGGTTTATGGTACGCGGGGAATGGGAGCCGGTCTATTTTCCCGCCTGATAGGTCAGCACAGCGGTCTGGGCGGGGGTGTCACAGGTCAGCTCCAGGGTGTTGCCATCATAGCGGACCACGTGGTCACACAGGGCCAGAAAATCCTCCAGCCGGGCGATGACATCAAAGCCAAAGGAGTCGGAGCGGTAATGCATAGGCACCACCACACGGGGCCTCAACGCGCGGACCAGTTCATGGGCCTGCTGGGCGTCGATGGTGTAATAGCCCCCCACAGGGAGGAGTAGAGCGTCCAGCCCCATCAGCCGGTCCATCTGCTCCGGAGTGGGGAAGCAGCCCAAATCACCTAGATGGGCCACCCGCAGTCCCTGGGAGGAGAGGATGTGGATGGTGTTTTTCCCCCGCTGGCTGCCTTGGGAATCGTCGTGGAAGGCGTCCAGCCGATCCACTTGAAAAGCGGCGGTGCGGCCGGTGAGCGCTACCGTCTCCCTGGCCCCGTGGTCCCGGTGTTCATGGCTGCACAGCACCAGGTCGGCCGTCAGAGACAGGGGGCTCAGACCGGGCACAGACCCGTCCTGATAGGGGTCTAGTACCAGGGTGCCATCCTCTGATTGAATGGTGAAACAGGAATGCCCGTTCCAGATAAGCTTCATAAATGCCGCCTCCTTTTGGGGAGCAGAGCTCCCGCAAGCATAGATTTGTGGAAAATGCCCATATCTTTTAGACCTGGCACCATTATAGCACGAGTTTGAAAGAAAGGGGAATAGGAGGAGCAAAAAAGAGCCAAAATTTTTAAGTGAGCGGCGGAAAAAACTGGGTATGGGGTTGGAAGAAGAAGGATAGGAACTGTATTAAAGAGAAAAACCGGGCATTAAGATGAGAGCAAGGACGGGAAAAGAATAGTTTAATAAGAAATAAAAAAATAGGAGCCCCGCTTTTTGGGGGCAGAATGAAAAATGGCCCTGTTTTTTGATTTTTTGCAATTTTTCGACCAAATTACAGTTGAAATTCCCGATAAAATGGAATACAATGATACCCGCGAAATCAAGGGGGGTCCTGCTGTGCTGAATATCGTGCTGGTAGAACCAGAGATCCCGCAGAATACCGGGAATATCGCACGGACCTGCGCCGCTACCCGCAGCCGCCTCCATCTGATCAAGCCTCTGGGTTTTGATATCAGTGAAAAAGCCGTGCGTCGGGCCGGGCTGGATTACTGGAATATGGTGGATCTTCAGGTCTATGAGGGGTTGGACCATTTCTTTGAAGTCAATCCTGCCCCGGATTTGTGGCTGGCCACGACGAAAGCGCCACGGGACTATACCCAGGCAGTCTTTCGAGATAATTGCTGGCTGTTCTTTGGGAAGGAAACTGCGGGGCTGCCGGAGGGATTTCGCCGGCAGTACCCGGACCGGTGTATCCGCATCCCGATGCGGCCGGACGCCAGAAGCCTGAATCTGGCCAATTCAGTGGCCGTCCTCACCTATGAGGCGCTGCGGCAGCTCGACTTTCCGGGGCTGTCGGGCGAAGGCGAGATGGCGGAGAAAGGGAGATCCCAAGTTCTATAACCCTTTTGTTTTAAGAAAGGAGCCAAGAGATGAACTACAATAAAAAGACGGTGAAGGACATCGATATCAAGGGGAAAAAGGTCCTGTTGCGCTGTGATTTCAATGTGCCGATGGCGAAGGACGGAAGCGGCGTTATCACCGATGACAAGCGCATCCGGGCCGCCCTGCCCACGATCCAGTATCTGCTGGACCAGGGGGCGGCGGTGATTGCCTGCTCCCACATGGGTAAGCCGGCGGCTACCTTTGATTCCTATGTGAAGAAGCAGACTGAGAAGGGGAAAGACCCCGCCTCTCTGACCGAGGAGAAGTGGAAAAAGTCCCTGGCAGAGCTGTCTCTGAAGCCGGTGGCCGCCCGCCTGAGCGAACTGCTGGGCAGGCCGGTGCTCATGGCGGAGGACGTAGTAGGGCCCGACGCCCAGGCTAAGGCCGCCGCGCTCCAGCCTGGCCAGGTGCTGCTGCTAGAGAACACCCGCTTTGAGAAGGGGGAGACCAAGAATGACCCCGCCCTGGCTAAAGCCATGGCCTCCCTGGCAGACGTCTATGTGTCCGACGCCTTTGGCGCCGTCCACCGGGCCCACGCCTCCACCGCCGGGGTGGCCGGCTATCTGCCCGCCGTGTCCGGCTTTCTGATCCAGAAGGAGCTGGAGATCATTGGCGGCGCCCTGGCCAACCCCAAGCGGCCTCTGGTGGCTATTCTGGGCGGGTCTAAGGTGTCCTCCAAGATCGGCGTCATCAACAACCTGCTGGAGATCGCCGATACCATCATCATCGGCGGCGGCATGGCCTACACCTTCTCCGCCGCCCAGGGCGGTAAGGTGGGCGACTCCCTGCTGGAGGCCGACTGGATGGACTACTCCAAGGAGATGGTCCAGAAGGCAAAGGACAAGGGCGTTAAGCTGCTCCTCCCTGTGGACACAGTGTGCGCGGACAAATTTGCTCCAGACGCCAACACCCAGGTGGTGAAGGCCGGGGCAATCCCGGACGGCTGGCAGGGACTGGATATCGGCCCGGAAACGGTCAAGCTCTACTGTGACGCTGTAGCTGACGCGGGCACCGTCATCTGGAACGGGCCTATGGGCGTGTTTGAGTTCCCCGCTTTCGCTAAGGGAACCGAGGCGGTGGCCGAGGCCCTGTCCAAGACCAGCGCCATTACCATTATCGGTGGAGGCGACTCCGCGGCCGCAGTGCAGCAGCTGGGCTATGCCGACAAGATGACCCATATCAGCACCGGCGGCGGTGCCAGCCTGGAGTTTATGGAAGGGAAGGAACTTCCAGGAGTGGCCTGCCTGCTGGACAAGTAAGGCTTTGTCCCGTCCCACGACAGACCAGAGAGATCTGTCATAAAAAAGGGAGGCGGAGTCCTCCAAAGCGGCTTGCCCGCAGGTGACGCTGAACAAAGAGCGAAGTCAGGAGCGTGAACGGCGGAAAACAGAGAGACACAGGAGACGCCTGTACTTTTGTTTTCCTCTCTCTGCTGCTTTGCTCTATTACAAAATATACAAAAGGAAAAGATAGGAGTAATCGCCATGAATCGTCGTTATCGTAAGACTATCATCGCCGGCAACTGGAAGATGAACAACACCCTCTCCCAGACCAAGGCATTTGCTGAGGAGATCAAGCCGATTATGCCCAAGGGCAAGTGGTGCAACGTGGTGCTCTGTGTCCCCGCCACCAACATCCAGGCGGCTGTCCGTCTGTTCAAAGACTGCCATATCGCCATCGGCGCCGAGACCTGCCATTACGAGGACCACGGTGCCTATACCGGAGAGATCACCGCCGAGATGATCAAGGAGGCCGGCGCCAAGTATGTCATCATCGGCCACTCCGAGCGCCGCCAGTATTATAACGAAACTGACTTTACTGTGAACAAGAAGGTCCACGCCGCCATCAATGCCGGCCTTACCCCCATCATCTGCGTGGGCGAGAGCCTAGAGCAGCGGGAACTGGGCGTCACCATGGAGCTGATCGCCTATCAGGTCAAGTGCGCTCTGGCCAATGTGCCCGCTGAAAAGATGCGCCATGTGGTCATCGCCTACGAGCCCCTGTGGGCCATCGGCACTGGCAAGACCGCTACCGCCGAGCAGGCCGGTGAGGTCTGCCAGGCGATCCGTGCCGTCATCCGCAAGCTGTATGGCGCCCATGTGGCCCGGTCCGTCACCATCCAGTACGGCGGCTCTATGAACGCCAAGAACGCCGCCGAGCTGCTGGCCCAGCCCGACGTGGACGGCGGCCTGATCGGTGGAGCCTCTCTGAAGCCCGCCGATTTCGTGCAGATCATCAACGCGGCGAATCAGGAGTAATCTTGCGGCCGCTGCCCATACCGGACCAGCGTGAACGTGAGTGTAAGGCGGGCGGCAAAGCCGCCCCAGAATGGGAGGCCGCCAAAGGCGGTGTGACCATGAGTACCCTGAAAAGAAAGGTTTGTTATGAAAACACCTACGACTCTTATCATTATGGATGGCTTTGGCACCGGGGCCCAGTCCGCCGGCAACGCCATAGCCAATGCCCCTACCCCTAATCTGGACCGTATTTTTGCCGAGTGCCCCGGCTGCCGTCTGTCTGCCTCCGGGCTGGATGTAGGTCTGCCTGAGGGGCAGATGGGCAACAGTGAGGTGGGACATACCAACATCGGCGCGGGCCGGGTGGTGTTCCAGGACCTGCCCCACATCAGCCGTGATATTCAGAGCGGCGAATTTTTTAAAAACACCGCCTATACAGAGGCGATGGAGAACTGCCGGGAATGGGGTTCTGCCCTGCACCTGATGGGCCTGCTGTCTGACGGCGGTGTCCACAGCCACATCACCCATCTTTTTGCCCTGCTCCAGATGGCCAGGGAGCAGGGAATTGAAAAGGTTTATGTCCACTGTTTTCTGGACGGACGGGACGTGCCTCCCACCTCCGGCAAGCACTTTGTCGAGCAGCTCCAGGCCAAGCTCCAGCAGCTGGGCGTGGGACAGATCGCCACGGTGATGGGCCGGTACTACGCCATGGACCGGGATAAGCGATGGGATCGGCTCCAGCGGGCCTATGACGCCATGGTCTGCGGGCAGGCTCCCTATGAGCCCGACCCTGCGGCTGCGGTTCAAAAGTCCTATGACGCCGGCGTCACAGATGAGTTCATGGAGCCCGTGGTTTGCGCCAAGGGGGCCCAGTTCCAGGACAATGATTCGGTGATCTTTTTCAATTTCCGCCCTGACCGGGCCAGGGAGATCACCCGCACTATGGTGGACGAGGACTTTACAGATGTCCAGCGTACGACCGGCTTTGTACCGGTCCACTTCGTCTGTACCACCGAGTATGACGCCACCATGCCCAATGTCACGGTGGCCTATCCCCGCCAGAAGCTGGAGAATATTTTTGGAGAGTATATCTCAAAGCTGGGACTGACCCAGCTGCGCATCGCGGAGACGGAGAAGTACGCCCATGTCACCTTCTTCTTCAATGGAGGTGTGGAGCAGGTATTCCCAGGGGAGGACCGGGTGCTCATCGCCTCTCCCAAGGTAGCCACCTATGACCTGAAGCCGGAGATGTCCGCCTACGAGGTGATGGAGGAGGCGGTGCGCCGAATCCTAAGCGGAGCCTATGACGTCATCATTCTCAACTTCGCCAACTGCGACATGGTGGGCCACACCGGGATTTATGAGGCCGCCTGCAAAGCGGTGACTACGGTGGATGAATGTGTGGCTAAGGTGGTGGAGGCCACCTCTAAAATGGGGGGCATTTCCCTGATCACCGCCGACCACGGAAACGCGGAGCGGATGATAGATACAGATGGTGAGCCCTTCACTGCCCACACCACTAACCCCGTGCCCTTCTATATCGTGGGTGCCAACGTGCGGCTGCGGGATGGACGGCTGGCCGATATCGCCCCCACTATGCTGGACCTCATGGGCCTGGAAAAGCCAGCAGAGATGGATGGGGAGACCCTGATTGTGACCTGATCCCGGGGAAGTTGAAGTTCCAAGCCAAAGGGGCTTTTCCAGGCCGGTTAAATTCTGAGCGGAGCGAGGAATTTCCGGAGGGGCAATTTATTTGCCCCGAGGACTCAAAATCAAAGGGCCCCCAAACGGGCCTGCCCGTTTGGGAAAGCTGGAAAAGCCGGCAGAGATGGATGGGGAGACCCTGATTGTGACCTGAGCGTATTCGGGCGGCCACAGGCCGCCCCTACGGATACCGGCGGCGTTCAATAGCAGGGGCGGCCTGTACCGCCCGGCGTGCCGCCGGAAAAATGAAAGGAGATAAAATCATATGAAGCAGATGATCGAAATTGTGGACGTAGTCGGCCGCGAGATCCTGGACAGCCGCGGTAACCCCACTGTTGAGGTAGAGGTGTATCTGGAGGACGGCACTATGGGCCGTGCCGCCGTGCCCTCCGGCGCATCTACCGGCATCTATGAGGCCTGTGAGCTCCGTGACGGCGACAAGGGCCGCTACATGGGCAAGGGCGTGGAGAACGCTGTGAAGAACGTGAATACTGAGATTGCCGAGGCCCTGATTGGCACCAACGTGCTGGACCAGGTGGCTATCGACAAAATGCTCATCGACCTGGACGGCACCCCCAACAAGAGCCGCCTGGGCGCAAACGCCATTCTTGGCGCCTCCCTGGCCTGCGCCAAGGCCGCCGCTGAGAGCCTGGGCACCAGCCTGTATAACTATATCGGTGGAGTGAACGCTAAACAGCTTCCTGTCCCCATGATGAACATTTTGAACGGCGGCGCCCACGCCACCAACAACGTGGAGATCCAGGAGTTCATGATTATGCCCGTCTCCGCCCCCTCTTTCCGTGAGGCCCTCCGCCGCTGTGCCGAGGTGTTCCACACCCTGAAGACCGTTCTGAAGGAGAATGGCACCCCCGCTGCCGGCGTGGGCGACGAGGGCGGCTACGCCCCCAATCTGAAGAAGGATGAGGACGCCCTGAAGGTCATTGTGGCCGCCATTGAGAAGGCTGGCTACAAGCCCGGCGAGGACTTCAAGATCGCCATCGACGCTGCCTCCTCCGAGTGGTGGGACGAGGAGCAGAAGTGCTATGTCCAGCCCAAGTCCGGCAAGAAGCTGACCCAGCAGCAGCTGGTCAATATGTGGAAGAAGTTTGCCGACACCTACCCCATTATTTCCCTGGAGGACGGTATGGCCGAGACAGACTGGGAGGGCTGGGCCATGCTCACCAAGGCCATCGGCGACCGGGTCCAGCTGGTGGGCGACGACCTGTTCGTCACCAACGTGGAGCGCCTGTCCACCGGCATTGAGAAGAAGGTGGGCAACGCCATCCTCATCAAGGTCAACCAGATCGGCACCCTGACCGAGACTTTGGACGCCATCCAGATGGCCAACCGGGCCGGCTACACCGCCATCGTGTCCCACCGCTCCGGCGAGACCGAGGACGCCACTATCGCCGACATCGCCGTGGCCCTCAACGCCGGCCAGATCAAGACCGGCGCCCCCAGCCGCACCGACCGCGTGGCCAAGTACAACCAGCTCCTGCGCATTGAGGAGGAGCTGGGCGACATCGCCGAGTACCCCGGCATGAAGGCCTTCTTCAATCTGAAGTAAGCTTCCAAGCTTCCGAGCAAAGCCGCCCAACGGGCGGCTTTGCTTTTCCCGTCGCCCAGCTCCTCGGGGCCCCATCGCAGATGGGGCGCGCGCAGCGCGTACAAGCGTTTTCGCAAAGGCGAAAACCTTGGCGCAGGCGGAATTCATTTCCGCCGAGCATTTTAAGCCTTCGGGTCCCCAATGTGCGCCGGGTGCATATTGGGTGCTGGGCGACATCGCCGAGTACCCCGGCATGAAGGCATTCTTCAACCTGAAGTAAGCAATTTTACGTTAAAAGGCAGGACCGCTGAAGCGGTCCTGCCTTTTTGTATACAAAAAGATCCACCGGCTATGCCGGTGGATCCTCGTGACCGTAAGCGGCCAGCACCCGATCTACCTGCTGCTGGTCAAGCTGGCAGAAAGGGAGGACAGGCTGGGGGTCCGCGTCGTAGGGAGCCAGACTCTTCTCAAACCACAGCACGTCTCGCCACTGACCAGCCTTGTAGCCGGTATTTTTATGTACGCCAATCAACCGGAAGCCCAGGGATTTTTGGAGGGCCTCGCTGGCCGGGTCCGGAGAGGTCACAACCCCGTATACGGTACGGACGCCCTGAAGGGACAAAAGGTCCAGCAGAGCTTGGTACAGCCGTCTGCCATAGCCCTTTCCAACAGCGGCAGGGGCCAAATAGATGGACAGCTCCGCGTTCCACTGATAGGCCTTCCACTCACGCTCTGGATGGGCGTAGGTGTAGCCCAACAGCCTGCCCTGGTCCTCCAGCACCAGATAGGGGTATTGTTTCAACGCATCGGAAATGCGCCGGGTAAATTCCTCCAAGGTGGGCAGCTCATATTCAAAGGTAATGGGGGTCTGAATATACTGACGGTAAATCTCCAACAGAGCCAGAGCATCTCCAGGGACAGCAAGTCGGATCGTCATGGCTGACCGTGCTCCTTTCCCTCTTTCCATCAGACTTGGACGCGCTCAATGCCCTCCACCGCCGCCTGGACCATGGCGTCGACGTCCAGCTTTTCCTCCGCCGCCTCCACCTCGGTGAGAATGGGGCGGAGCCGGGGGTGCCGGGGAGTAAAAACGGTGCAGCAGTCCTCGTAGGGCAGGATGGAGGTCTCAAAGGTGCCGATCTTCCGGGCGATCTGGACAATCTCCTCCTTGTCCAGCCCCACGACTGGCCGCAGAACAGGCAGGGCGGCCACAGCCCCCGTGACGTTCATCGCCTCCATGGTCTGGCTGGCCACCTGGCCCAGACACTCACCAGTGACCAGGGCCTTGGCGCCGCACCGTTTGGCCACCTCCTGGGAGATGCGCATCATGAACCGGCGCATGATGATGGTGAACAGCTCCTCCGGGCAGGAGCGGCGCAGCTCCTCCTGGATGGCGGTGAAGGGGACCACATGGACCGTGAGCCGCCCGCACCAGGGAGTGAGCAGCCGGGCCAGCTCCAGCACCTTCTCCTTGGCCTCCGGGGAGGTATAGGGGTAGGAGAAGAAGTGGACCATCTCCAGTGCGACGCCCCGCTTGGCAATCATCCAGGAGGCCACTGGCGAGTCAATGCCGCCGGACAGCAGGGATACCGCTCTGCCGTTGATGCCCACCGGCAGGCCGCCCGCGCCTGGCTCCGGGTCGGCGTGGACGAAGGCGGCGTAGTCCCGAATCTCCACATAGACGGTCAGCTCCGGGTGATGGACGTCCACTTCCAGATTGTCATAGGCCTCATGGAGCTCACCGCCCACATACTGGCTTACCTGGATAGAGGTCATGGGAAAGGTCTTGTCCGCCCGCTTGGTCTCCACCTTGAAGGTCCTGGCGGAGCGGAGCTGGCTGTCCAGATACTCCCGGCAGGCGGCCAGGATGGCGTCCTTGTCCTTCTCACAGGAGCGGGCCCGGGACAGCCCCAGGACTCCAAAGACTTTTTTCATGGCCTCCCAGGCCCCGTCCATGTCGCAGTCCGCATTCATGGGCTCCACATAGGTGGTGGACTGGCGGGTATATACCCGGAACTGGCCCAGGCCGTTTAAGCGGCGGTGGATGTTGGCCTGGAGCTTATCCTCAAAGCTGCGGCGGTTCAGACCCTTCAGGACCAGCTCGCCCAGCTTGAGCAAAATCATTTCATTCATATTTGGTCGGTTCCTTTCCTGTTGAACACTGGTGATTAAACCATCATAGCAGATTTTTTTCCGGGGGACAAGGGGGAGCATCGGTATGTAGGATCACCGCAGGCAGGCGTTTACGAATTTCATAGGTACGTCCATTCGGACAGCGACCTGGTCTGGCGTCATCCCACTGGCCAGAAAGCGCCTGCAGACCGCCTTCATATTTTCCCCGACCTCAATGATATGCCGGTCAGGGTCATAGAAGCGGATCACGCGCTGTCCCCACCTATGCTCCTTGACGGGGTGTACATAGTCCACCTGGAACCCCTTGAGCCGGTCAGCAAACTGGTCAAAATCATCTTCTTCAAAGTAGAGCTCGAAGTTGTTGCCGCCGAAGGAGATGGCCCTGTCTCCGATAAATTCCTGATAGGTTTCCGCGGTCTGGAGGGCCAGACCGCCTGTTAAGGTCTTATTCGCGCCAAAATCCATAATTACATGGAGCCCAAACACCCTGTTATAAAATTCCACAGACTGATCAATGTCCCTCACCACCAGCATGGGATTTTTTAATTTCATGGTATATTCCTCCATAAATTTCCAAGTAATCGGGGGAACGCCCTGGTTTTACCTCACCGCCGCAGGTACTCCGGTGGGCGGAACTGCAGGGCCTCGGCCAAGTGTTGGGGCTGGATGGCCTCGCTTCTCTCCAGATCGGCGATGGTCCGGGCCACCCGCAGGATTCGGTCATAGCTCCGGGCGGTGAGCCCAAGGCGGTCGAAGGCTCCCCGCATCAGCTTTTGGCAGTCTTCATCCAGGGCACAGAAGCGGTCCAGCTCCACCCGGCCCAGCTGGGAATTGCAGGGGGAGCCGCTTCGGCGGGTCTGTACCGCTCTGGCCCGGTCCACCCGGGCCTTGATCACGGAGGATGGCTCTGCCTGCTCCCGCTGGGACAGCTCCTCAAAATTCAGGGCATCCACCTGAACAAAGAGGTCGATACGGTCCAGCAGGGGGCCGGACAGGCGGGAGAGATACTTTTTTACCTCGTGCTCCGTACACCGGCATCGGCCGGAGGGGTGGCCGTACCAGCCGCATTTGCAGGGGTTCATGGCGCATACCAGCATGAACCGGCTGGGATAGGTGACTGTGCCGGAGGCCCGGGAGATCTGGACCTGGCCGTCCTCCAGGGGCTGGCGCAGCACCTCCAGCACCTCCTTGGGGAACTCGGGCAGCTCGTCCAAAAAAAGCACGCCGTTGTGTGCAAGAGAAATTTCACCTGGCCGGGGATTGGAGCCGCCCCCCGCCATTCCCATAGGGGATACGGTGTGGTGAGGGGAGCGGAAGGGTCTGATATCGATCAGGGGCCGCTCTCTGGAGGTCAGGCCCATTACCGAGTGAATCTCAGTGGTCTCCAGCGCTTCCTGCCGGGACATGGCAGGCAGAATAGAGGGCAGTCGGCGGGCCAGCATGGACTTGCCGGAGCCGGGTGGGCCGGACATGAGTACATTGTGCCCCCCGGCCGCGGCGATCTCCAGAGCCCGCTTTACCAGGTCCTGCCCCTTCACCTCGGAGAAGTCGGGGCAGCAGTCGGATTCCGGGGAGGGGGACCACGGGGGCGCGGGGATGATGGCTTCCTCGCCGGACAGGTGGCGTACCAGCTGGGCCACATCCCGTACAGGGTAGACGGCGGGACCATCGGCCAGAGTGGCCTCGGCAGCGTTATCCTCTGGGACGAAGAGGGCGCGGATGCCCTCACGCTTGGCCTGTAGGGCCATAGGCAGCATCCCAGCGCAGGGCCGCAGCTCCCCTGAAAGGGAGAGCTCCCCCACAAAGGCGCAGTCCCGGTCGCGCAGCTTCAGTTGGCCGCCGGCGCACAGGATTCCCACCAAAATGGGGAGGTCGTAGAGAGTGCCGGACTTTTTCACATGGGCGGGCGCCAGATTGACGGTGATGCGGCTCACCGGGAAGGTGAAGCCGCAGTTTTTGATGGCCGCCCTTACCCGGTCTCTGGCCTCGTTGACAGCAGCGTCGGGGAGGCCCACCACATTGAAGGCGGGCAGTCCGCTGGACAGATCACATTCGGCGGAAACAGAATAGCCGGACACTCCATGGAGCCCCAGGGAACGGATGGTGAAGACCATGGGAAAACCTCCTGTTGCCGGGCCGAAGGCCCGGATGGGTTGCTTGATTTCTATTTTACTTGTTTCTCCCAAAAATTTCAATGGAAGGTATAGCTTTTTCTATATATGTCGAGGAAAAAAGCAAGAAAAATTTCATCCATTGGATTTACAAACGGGGGAAAAAATGATAAACTAGGAGCGGTCAAGAATACTGCTCCGCTCCCCTACTGCCGGGGGGCGGCACTGTCATGTGCTCCCATAAGAAAACACCTATAACTATCATAGGCGTTTTACAGGGGGGGCATTGGCATGCTTAGGGCAGAAATGTCTGGAACATGGACGAGCGTTCCCCGCCCGTCCGCCAAAATATGAAGAAAGTAGGGAACTCTCATGGCAAGAAAATTCAAAACCATGGACGGCAACAATGCTGCGGCATATGTCAGCTACGCCTTCACCGAAGTGGCCGGCATCTACCCCATTACCCCGTCCAGTCCTATGGCCGACTATGTGGATCAGTGGGCGGCCCAGGGCCAGAAGAACATCTTTGGCACCACTGTCAAGGTGATCGAGATGCAGTCTGAGGCTGGTGCCGCCGGTACTGTCCACGGCTCTCTGAACGCGGGCGCCCTGACTACCACCTACACCGCCTCCCAGGGCCTGCTGCTGATGATCCCCAATATGTACAAGATCGCCGGCGAGCTGCTGCCCGCGGTGTTCCATGTATCCGCCCGTACCGTGGCCGCTCAGTCCCTGAATATCTTTGGCGACCACTCCGACGTTATGGCCTGCCGCCAGACCGGCTTCGCCATGCTGGCTGAGGGCAACGTGCAGGAGGTCATGGACCTGGCTCCTGTGGCCCACCTGTCCGCCATCAAGGGCCGCGTCCCCTTTATCAACTTCTTCGACGGCTTCCGTACTTCCCACGAGATCCAGAAGGTTGCCATCTGGGACTATGCCGACCTGGCTGAGATGGTGGACATGGACGCCGTGGCTGACTTCCGCAAGCGTGCGCTGAACCCTGAGCATCCCACCATGCGCGGCTCCCACGAGAACGGCGATATCTTCTTCCAGCACCGCGAGGCGTGCAACAAGTACTATGACGCTCTTCCTGAGATCGTTGAGGAGTACATGGGCAAGATCAACGCCAAGCTGGGCACCAACTACCAGCTATTCAACTACTATGGCGCTCCCGATGCCGACCGGGTCATCATCGCCATGGGCTCCATCTGCGACGTGGCGGAGGAGGTCATTGACTACCTGAATGCCCACGGTGAGAAGGTTGGCCTGATCAAGGTCCGTCTGTACCGCCCCTTCAAGGCGGACAAGCTGATCGCCGCCATTCCCGCCACCGCCAAGAAGATCGCTGTTCTGGACCGCACCAAGGAGCCCGGAGCCCTGGGCGATCCCCTGTACCTGGATGTCATTACCGCTCTGGCTGGCGCCGGCATCACCGATAAGGTGGTCGTGGGCGGCCGCTACGGCTTGGGCTCCAAGGACACCCCGCCCAAGAGCGTCTTTGCTGTGTATGAGAACCTGGCTCAGGACAAGCCCAAGGACCACTTCACTATGGGCATCGTGGACGACGTGACCGGCAGCTCCCTGGAGGAGCACAAGGCGCCCAACACCGCCGCGGAAGGCACCATCGAGTGCAAGTTCTGGGGTCTGGGCGGCGACGGCACTGTGGGCGCCAACAAGAACTCCATCAAGATCATCGGCGACCACACCGACAAGTACGTGCAGGCTTATTTCCAGTATGACTCCAAGAAGACCGGCGGTGTGACCATCAGCCACCTGCGCTTCGGCGATAAGCCCATCCGCTCCCCCTACTATATCAATAAGGCCGACTTTGTGGCCTGCCACAACCCCTCCTATGTGACCAAGGACTTCCCCATGGTCCGTGACGTCAAGCCCGGCGGCGTGTTTATGATCAACTGCCAGTGGTCTGACGAGGAGCTGGCCCACCACCTGTCTGCCGAGGCCAAGCGGTATATTGCCGAGAACGATATCCAGCTGTATACCATCAACGCCATCGACCTGGCCCAGCAGATCGGCATGGGCAAGCGTACCAATACCATTCTCCAGTCCGCCTTCTTTACTCTGGCCAAGGTCATGCCCCAGGAGGAGGCCATCCAGTATATGAAGGATGCCGCCACCAAGTCCTACCTGAAGAAAGGCCAGGATATCGTGGACATGAACCACAAGGCCATCGACCTGGGCGCCACCGCTTTCAAGAAGTACGATGTGCCCGCCGACTGGAAGAACGCCAAGGACGAGGTCAAGGTCAGCAAGCACACTGGCCCCGCCAAGCTGGTGGACATGGTCAACAGCATTCTGGACCCCGTGGACCGCATGGATGGCGACAGCCTGCCTGTTTCCGCCTTCGTGCCCCATGCGGATGGCACCTTCGAGCTGGGCGCCGCCGCCTACGAGAAGCGCGGCGTGGCCGTCTCCGTGCCCACCTGGGACTCCTCTAAGTGTATCCAGTGTAACCAGTGCTCCTATGTCTGCCCCCACGCCACTATCCGTCCCTTTGCCCTGACTGAGGAGGAGGCCGCCAAGGCTCCCGCTTCCGCCAAGATCGTGGACGTGAAGGCCGGCAAGGGCAAGGGTCAGTACAAGTTCTCCATCGCCATCAGCCCCCTGGATTGTATGGGCTGCGGCGTGTGCGCCAACATCTGTCCCACCAGCGCCCTGACCATGGTGGGCCAGGAGGAGGAGCTGCCCCAGCAGGACGCCTTCAACTACATGGTGGCCAATGTTTCCGTCAAGGAGGATGTGGCTGACCTGACTGTTAAGGGCTCCCAGTTCAAGAAGCCTCTGCTGGAGTTCTCCGGCTCCTGCGCCGGCTGCGCCGAGACCGCCTATGCCCGCCTGATCACCCAGCTGTTCGGCGACCGGATGTATATCTCCAACGCCACCGGCTGTTCCTCCATCTGGGGCGGCCCCGCCGCTACCTCTCCCTATGCCACTACTGCTGAGGGCAAGGGTCCCGCCTGGGCCAACTCTCTGTTTGAGGACAACGCCGAGCATGGCCTGGGTATGTATCTGGGTCAGAAGGCCATCCGCAACCGGCTGGCCGCTAAGACCGAGGCTCTGATCGCGGTGGAGTGGGCCCGTCCCGAACTGAAGGAGGCCGCCCAGAAGTGGCTGGATACCATGGAGGACGGCACCGCTAACGGCGAGGCTGCCAAGGCCTATGTGGCCGCTCTGGAGGCCAGCCTGTGCACCGTGGACGAGCTGCTGGCTAACTCCAACCCTGAGATCCAGGCGTTTGGCAAGGAGCTGCAGGCCAAGGGTGAGAAGCTGTGTCAGTGCGACGCCTGCAAGCTGGTGGCGGAAATCCTCCAGGAGAAGGATTACCTGGCCAAGAAGTCCGTCTGGATCTTCGGCGGCGACGGCTGGGCTTACGACATCGGCTTCGGCGGCGTGGACCACGTCCTGGCCTCCGGCGAGGATGTCAATATCTTCGTCTTTGACACCGAGGTGTACTCCAACACCGGCGGACAGGCGTCCAAGGCCTCTAACATCGGCCAGGTGGCCCAGTTTGCCGCCGCCGGTAAGACCGTGGCCAAGAAGAGCCTGGCTGAGATCGCCATGACCTACGGCTACGTTTATGTGGCCCAGGTGGCCATGGGTGCCAACCCCAACCAGACACTGAAGGCCATTGCCGAGGCCGAGGCCTATCACGGCCCCTCCCTCATCATCGGCTATGCCCCCTGTGAGATGCACTCTATCAAGGGCGGTATGACCAACTGCCAGGCTGAGATGAAGAAGGCTGTGGAGTGCGGCTACTGGAACCTGTTCCGCTTCAACCCCGCTGCCAAGGCGGAGGGCAAGAATCCCTTTACCCTGGACAGCAAGGCGCCCGCCGGCGGCTATCAGGAGTTCCTGATGAACGAGGCCCGCTACTCCAGCCTGACCCGGTCCTTCCCCGACCGCGCCAAGGAGCTCTTCGCCCTGAACGAGGAGACCGCCAAGAAGCGCTACGAGAAGCTGACCCGTCTGCAGAAGATGTACGAGGAATAAAGATCCCCGGCACATCCTTGCCACAACAAAAAGAGCCTGTGTCCCACGGGACACAGGCTCTTTATATATCACTTATTGGTCTTCCGCTGTGAAGAACACGAAGAAGGTATCGCCCTCAGAGTTGTCGTCAAACTGCTCCAAATAGGAAATGGAAAAATCCCGGTTGCCGGCGGGTACCTCGTATACCAGCAGGCCGGTCACTTCCTCGTCCACCGACAGAGGGTAAGTACCGGGGAGCTGCTCGTCAGTCAGAGGAGGCAACTCCTCAAACGTCTCCGGGTCAGTAGTGATGGGATAGCAGAAGGCGTTCTCGTCATCGCTGTTCCACTGGACCTGGAAGTCAGTATCATACATTTCAATGCTGGAGGTGCTGGTATTTTTTACAGTCACCTCAGCCACCAAAAGCTCATTGCCTTCAGCGGGGAGATATCCCTCGTACTCCTTGGCCATGTGGGCGCTGTTGACCGTATAATCAAAGAAATAAGTGTGTACAGTGTCCGCGATCCGTCCCTCGCCATAGCCGTCTTCCGCGTGTACGTTGCCGCTGCTGTCAGCGGTCCCGCCAGTGGAGGGAGTGCCGCCTGTGCCACAGGCGGCCAGAGTGAGGGAGAGCGCCAGTGCCGCCGCGATAGAGATAAGTTTTTTCATGTTTTACAGTCCTTTCAATATCCTCTGATTTAAAATTAAAAAGGTGTGCTTTTATAAAGGGGATGGAAATGGAAAAATGTTGAAAAAAACTTGCCCAATCAGGTGCCTTGTGATATATTTAGGAACTGGAAAGGTGTGGAGCAAAAATTTGTAAAGGTACACCTTTTCAAAATATTTCTATCCGGAGAGAAACATACTGCTTATCTTTCCAACTATGACACATACCCCTTCTGCCCTGGAGCGACCAGGACAGAAGGGTGTTTTTTTACAGTTCTCGCTGTAAATAGTGTAGTAGGCTGGACAGATCATCAAATTTTTTCCAGATCAGCGAATCCAACTCAGGGGAAGAGGGGATCAGGTCTGGTATCATCACAGCGGTCATCCCCGCACTGAGGGCGGAGCGGATACCGTTGGGGGAGTCCTCAACAGCAACCGCCTTGGCCGGAGAGACGCCCAGCCTCTGGCAGGCCGCCCGATAGATCTCCGGGTCCGGCTTGCTCTTGGATACCTGGTCCCCGGTCACAACGGCCTGGAAGTATCGGCCCAGACCGGAGTGCTCCAACCGGTATATGGTCCGGTCGTAATAGGTGGAGGTTGCCAGCGCCAGGGGCATCTGCCTTGACTGAAGAAACTCCAGAACCTCACGGGCGCCCTCCTTGACCGGGACGCCCTCCCGCTCCATCCGCTCGGTGGCTAACCGGGAGCGGAGCTCCATAAAGGGCTCGTGAGGAAAGTCGGGCCCCAAGAGCCGGGGCAGAAGGGCCAGCACATCCCCGCGGCCCCGGCCCACTACCTCTGGATAGCAGTCTGCCGCCTGAGGGCAACCCATCTGCCGGCCGGCTTCCTCCCAGGCCCAGTAACCCAGACGCTCGGTGTCAAAGAGGGTGCCGTCGGCGTCAAATACTACGCCCTCCAATTCTTTCTTGTTCATACCTTCCCGATATCGGTGCGGAAGTGCATATCCTGGAAGGAGACGGGCTTGACCGCCTCATAGGCCCTAGAGATGGCCTCCTCCAGATTGGACCCGGTGGTGGTGACCCCCAGTACACGGCCGCCCGCGGTGAGGATCGAGCCGTCCTTGCCAATCTTTGTGCCGGCGTGGAATACGGTGGCCAGCCTGCCCGCCTCATCCAGCCCGGAGATAGGGTAACCGCTCTGGTATTTCACCGGGTAGCCTCCGGAGGCCAGCACCAGACAGCAGGCGGCGCCCTTCTTCCATTTGATTTCGCACCGGTCCAGGGTGCCGTCCACACAGGCCTCGAAGATGTCCAGCAGGTCGCTGTCCAGCATGGACAGGATGGGCTGGGTCTCCGGGTCTCCAAACCGGGCATTGTACTCTACCACTCTGGGGCCGTCCTTGGTGAGCATTAGGCCGAAGTAGATGACCCCCTTAAAGGGACGCCCTTCCGCCTTCATAGCAGCCACAGTGGGCAGAAAAATCTTGTCCATGCACTCCTTCGCAATCTCCGGGGTGTACTTGGGAGAGGGACAGAAGGCACCCATGCCCCCGGTGTTGGGTCCCTGGTTTCCGTCATAGGCCCGTTTGTGGTCCTGGCTGGACAGCATGGGGACCAGGTGCTCCCCGTCACAGAAGGCCAGCACAGTCACCTCAGGGCCTACCATACACTCCTCGATGACCACAGTGGAGCCGGAGTCACCGAACTTTCTGCCCTCCATCATGTCTCGGACGGCGGCCTCGGCCTCCTCCACAGTGGCGGCCACCACTACCCCCTTGCCCAGAGCCAGGCCGTCGGCCTTGACTACGATGGGAGCCCCCTGCGCCCGAATATAGGACAGGGCGTTGTCTAAGTCGGTAAAGGTCTCATATTTGGCGGTGGGGATGTGGTACTTCTTCATCAGCCCTTTGGAAAAGGCCTTGCTGGCCTCGATGATGGCGGCGTTGGCACGGGGGCCAAAGGCGCGGATGCCCGCCGCCTCCAGGGCGTCTACCATACCCAGGGCCAGGGGGTCATCCGGGGCCACCATGACAAAGTCCATGGCGTTCTCCCTGGCCCATTGGACCATGCCCTCCACATCGGTGGCTTTGATGGGGACACACTTGGCCACCTGGGCGATGCCACCGTTGCCGGGGGCGCAGTATAACTCCGTGACCCTAGGGCTCTGGGCCAGCTTCCAGCA
The DNA here is from genome assembly GCF_041925235.1 of Flintibacter sp. P01028. NCBI lineage: Bacteria > Bacillati > Bacillota > Clostridia > Eubacteriales > Flintibacter > Flintibacter sp. P01028. The sequence continues at coordinate 131,516 of NZ_JBHEVC010000003.1, read as the reverse complement.
GATGGCGTGCTCACGCCCGCCTCCGCCGACGACTAAAACTTTCATAATATGCTCCTTTCATACGGGCGGCCATAGACCATCCAGTTTAGCGGAGTTTCTACCAAAGGCAGAAAGGATATTAATGCTGTCCGAAAGCGAATTTATTTTGCCGCAGGACACTATGCCCCCTGGCCGTGCGGCGGTTAAAAGCATCTTTTTCATTGAAAAGGCAAGGGGGGTATCGGCGGCGGCTCCCTTAAGAACCGACGCCGTATCCAGAGGGGCAAAGCCCCCACTGAAAGTGCTTAATGGTGGAACAGTCTGATTCCGGTAAATGCCATGACCATGCCGTACTTGTCCGCCGTGGCGATGACCTGATCGTCCCGGATGGAACCGCCGGGCTGGGCAATATACTGAACACCGGACTTCCTGGCCCGCTCCACGTTGTCCCCGAAGGGGAAGAAGGCGTCGGAGCCCACGGTGACGCCGGACATCTGGGCGATCCAATCTTTCTTTTCCTGCTCTGTCAACACATCGGGCTTCACTTTGAAGGTGTTCTGCCACACGCCTTCGGCCAGCACGTCGTCGTGCTCGTCGGAGATATAGATGTCGATGGCGTTATCCCGGTCAGGGCGGCGGATGTGGTCTACGAACTGCAGCCCCAAAACCTTGGGGTGCTGACGCAGCCACCAGATATCCGCCTTGTTGCCCGCCAGACGGGTGCAGTGGATGCGGCTCTGCTGGCCGGCACCTACACCGATGGTCATGCCATCCTTGACATAGCACACGGAGTTGGACTGGGTGTACTTCAAAGTGATGAGGGACAGGAGCATATCGTTTTTGGCCTGCTGGGACAGCTCCTTGTTTGCGGTGACCAGGTTAGAGAGCATCTCCTCGCTGATATCCAGGTCGTTATAGCCCTGCTCAAAGGTGATACCGAAAATGTTGCGGCGCTCAATAGGGGCGGGCTGGTACTCCGGGTCGATCTGAACCACATTATAGCTGCCCTTGCGTTTCATTTTCAGGATCTCCAGGGCTTCATCAGTATAGCCGGGGGCGATGACGCCGTCGGACACCTCGGCGGCCAGGAAGCGGGCGGTGTCTCCGTCACACACATCAGACAGGGCGGCCCAGTCCCCGAAGGAGCACAGCCGGTCGGCACCTCGGGCCCGGATATAGGCGCAGGCGATAGGGGACAGGTCCCCTTCTGGAGCGAAATAGATGTGCCGCTCGGTATCGGACAGGGGCAGGCCCAGGGCGGCTCCGGCGGGAGAGACGTGCTTGAAGGAGGCGGCGGCGGGCAGGCCGGTGGCTTTCTTCAGAGCCTTCACCAACTGCCAGGAGTTGAGAGCATCCATAAAGTTGATATAGCCCGGCTTGCCATTGAGCACCTTGAGGGGCAGATCGCCCTGCTCCATAAAGATGCGGGCGGGCTTCTGGTTGGGGTTGCAGCCGTATTTCAGTTCCAGTTCATTCATGTGAGCGTACTTCCTTTCTGGCGGTGTTCAGCCATGCTTGTTGATGATGACGGTCTCCCTGGCGCCGCTGGCCAGGTCGATGTACTGGACGAACAGGGATACTTTATTGTCGTGGTTCAGGTTGGCCCAGAGCTCTTCCGCCCAGGTCTGAGCGTCCGGGGCCTCGATGGCCACCTTCCGGGGCTCGCCCTCGAAGGAGGGCAGAGGGTCCAGGTTCTCCTGATAGGTGTGGATGAAGTGGCCAGTGCCGGCCACAGGGGCGTCGTACTCATAGAAGTAGCGGTGGTTGCAGCTGGGATCACCGTCAGCCGACTTCAGGATGGATAGCTGATAACTGCCGTCGGCCTCCACCACACCAGAGATGCGGGGGGTGTAGTTGGGGGGATCGGGCTCAAAGCAGCGGGTGCGAAGGGCCTCGATATAGCTCTTGCCATCCAGAAGGAACCGCTGGATGGTGTCGGTCTGGTCCCCGTTAGTGACTACGGTGGCCCCGTTTACCACCCTCACAGGATGGTAGATAATGAGAGAGGGGTCCACCATCTTGCTCTCGTCAAATGCCTTGGTGCGGATGCCGTCCTCGGTTTCCTCAAAAACCCGGTTGCGGCTGTTCTCACTGCGGCCCATAATGAAATAGGCGATGGCGGCCTTGCTGTTGTCGGCGGTGCGGCCCAGGACGATGCCGCGGCCAGGATAGGGATGGTTGGAAAGGATCTCCTTCAGATCATGTGTCTTCACAGTATTCCTCCTTTGTTGTAAAAAAAGGGCGCACCAGTTCTGTGAATTGGTGCGCCCAGACGGTCGGCCTTGTATTACGCGATACTCCCCGTGGTCATTTCCACTTACCGTCAGTCATATCGCACAGTTACATTGTAGCAAAAAAGGGTAAGAAAAGCAAATTCATTCTGCGTTCCGCGTTCCGCGTTCTGGATGCTCCAAAACACGGACGGTCCGCCCCTCCACCTTTAGCCGGTCCTGACAGAACAGGGACACGGCTTGGGGGAGCAGCTGCCACTCGCACTGCTCCATGATGCGCCGCTGGAGTACCTCCGGCGTGTCGTCGGGGAGGACCTCCACCGCCTTTTGAGAGACGATGGGGCCGCCATCGCACTCCTCGCTGACGAAGTGGACAGTGGCGCCGGACAGCTTGACCCCATACTCCAGGGCCTTCTCATGGACATGGAGGCCGTAGCACCCTGGGCCGGCGAAGGAAGGGATGAGGGCGGGATGGACATTGAGGATGGCGTTGGGGAAGGCGCGGACCATCTCGCCAGTCAGAATGACCATAAAGCCGGCCAATACCACCAGGTCGATATCCAATCCCTTCAGCTTGTCTACCAGGGCCGCAGTCATGGCCTGGCTGGAGGGGTAGTCCTTTCGGGCCGCCACATAGCCGGGGATGCCGGCGGCCTTGGCCCGCTCCAGGGCATAGGCGCTGGGGGTGGAGGAAATGACAGCGGTGATTCGACCGTTGATCAGCTCACCCCGCCCCTGGGCGTCGATGAGAGCCTGGAGATTGGTGCCGCCCCCGGATACCAAAACCGCGATATTTTTCATTTGACTAACTCCACACCGTCGCTGCCAGAGACCACAGAGCCGACCTGATAGGCATTCTCGCCCGCATCCGTCAGAGTGGAGAGAGCCCGCTCCGCCTGAACAGCGGGGATGGCCAGGATCATGCCCAGGCCCATGTTGAAGGTGTTGTACATATCCCGCTCCGGGATGTTTCCCTTCCGCTGGATCAGATCAAAGATGGGCAGCTTGGGGAAGGTCTTGAGATCAATGCGGGCGGTGAGGCCGTCCGTCATCATTCGGGGCACGTTCTCGTAGAACCCGCCGCCGGTAATATGACTGATGGCGTGAATATCTACTCCGGCCTTCAGCAGAGCCTTGACCGCCTTGACATAGATGCGGGTGGGGGCCAACAAAGTCTCGCCCAGGCTCCGGCCGCCCAGCTCCTCCATGGGGGAGGTCAGGTCAGTGTGCTCCACATCCAGCACCTTGCGGACCAGAGAGAACCCGTTGGAGTGGACGCCGGTGGAGCCAAGTCCGATGAGCACGTCGCCGGTGGATAGGCGCTTGCCGTCAATGATATTTTCCTCGTCCACGATGCCCACAGAGAAGCCGGCCAGGTCATAGTCCTCGTCGGGCATGACGCCGGGGTGTTCAGCGGTCTCGCCGCCCACCAGGGCGCACTCAGACTGGCGGCAGCCCTCGGCGATGCCGGCGACGATTTCGGCAATACGGGCGGGGTCATTCCGGCCACAGGCGATGTAGTCCAGAAAAAACAGGGGAGAGGCGCCGCCGCAGATGATGTCGTTGACGCACATAGCCACGCAGTCGATGCCGATGGTGTCGTGCTTGTTCAGCAGCATGGCCAGCCGCAGTTTGGTGCCCACGCCGTCGGTGCCAGACACCAGCACTGGTTTTTTCATGCCGGCCATGTCGGGGGCAAACATACCGCCGAAGCCGCCCAGAGTACCCATGACACCGGGAATATAAGTGGATTCCACCATAGGCTTGATGCGCTGAACAGCCTCATAGCCAGCGGTGACGTCTACGCCGGCGGCGGCATAGGAAGCGGAGTGGGAGTTTTTCATCTTCAGACCTCCAGATCAAATTAGAACTTAAAAGTCAGGAATTGTGGAGTGCGCCCCAGACGGAACAGTGGAGTTCAGCCCGGCAGGACCGGAGCCATTCTGACTTCACATTCCGGTTGGGATGGCGTGCTGACGCCTATTCTTTGCCGCTCCAGCAGTAAGTACACACCTTGTCCCGGTCCAGACCGATGGCCTCCAGCAGGCCATCCAGAGACTGGTAGCCGAGAGAGTCAAAACCGAGCTTCTCACAGATGGCCTTGAGCATGCACTGGCCTCGTTCAGTGCGGGCGTCAGAGTACTCCTCCAGGTGGAGCTGGCCCTCGTCCCCCTCCAGCTCCTGGACCGTACGGCGGGCCAACAGGTCCATGTCCGAGTTGCCACGGGAGAAGTTGAGGTATTTGCAGCTGTACATAATGGGGGGGCAGGCGGAGCGCATATGGACCTCCTCCGCCCCGGACTCATAGAGAAATTCCACCGTTTCCCGGAGCTGGGTTCCCCGGACGATGGAGTCGTCCACGAAGAGCAGTTTCTTGCCCTCAATGAGCTCGGGTACCGGAATCTGCTTCATCTTGGCCACCTGATTCCGAACGTCCTGGTTGGTGGGCATAAAGGAACGGGGCCAGGTGGGGGTATACTTGACAAAGGGGCGGGCAAATGGCTTGCCGCTGCGGTTGGCATAGCCGATGGCGTGGGGCACGCCGGAGTCGGGCACACCGGCCACATAGTCCACCTTGGGGAGAAGACCGTGGAGAACCTCATCCCGGGCCATAATCTCGCCATTCTGATAGCGCATGACCTCCACATTTTTCCCCTCATAGTTGGAGTTGGGGTAGCCGTAGTAGGTCCACAAAAAGGCGCAGATCTTCATCTCCTCGCCGGCGGGGGACAGGGTTTCATACCCGTCAGCCGTAATACGCACGATCTCTCTCGGCCCCAGCTCATAGGCGTCGGCATAACCCAGCTTATGGTAGGCGAAGGACTCGAAGGACACACAACAGCCCTCCTGGTTCTGGCCCACCAGGACCGGCAGCCGGCCCAACTTGTCCCGGGCGGCGATGATCTCCCCCTTGTCGGTGAGGACGAGCAGGGTCATGGAGCCCTTGATTTCGTCCTGGGCGTGGAGGATACCGGACACCAGATCATCTTTCTGATTGATGAGGGCCGCGGTCAGCTCAGTAGCGTTGACCTTGCCGGAGCTCATGGCCATAAACTGATGTCCGTGGTCGGAGAAATACTGCTGGATTAGCTCCTCGGCATTGTTGATGATGCCCACGGTGGTGATGGCGTACAGGCCTAAGTGGGATCGGACCAGCAGGGGCTGAGGATCGGTATCGCTGATGCAGCCGATGCCGCTGCAACCGTGGAAGTCAGACAGATCCTTCTCGAACTTGGTGCGGAAGGGGGTGTTCTCGATGGAGTGGATCTGGCGCTGGAATCCGTCCTGGGGGTCATGGATCAACATACCGCCCCGGCGGGTACCCAGATGGGAGTGGTAGTCCACTCCGAAAAAGATATCAAGGGTCACGTCCCGCTTGGAAACGGCCCCAAAAAAACCACCCATTTATTTGCTCCTTACTTTTTGCGTTTGTGCAGGAAAAACCAGGCAGCTCCAACCAGTCCCGCAAGGATCAGCAGCATGAAAGGCAACGCGATGGGGCTGCTGCTGATAAGAATGGCGGTGGGGCCGTCCTGCCCGCCAATGATACCGACGTCCACGATTTAGGCGAAGAACAGCTTGGACAGGGTCATGGGATCGATGTACTTGCCGTCCTTGTAGACCCGCATATTGCCGGAGGCCACCTCGTCGATGAGCATAACCTTGCCGTCCGCGTCGTAGCCGAACTCGAACTTGATGTCGTACAGGACCATGCCCTTCTCCTTCAGGTCGTCGGCCACAATCTGGGTGATCTTCTGAGTCTCCTCCTTGATGGCGTCGTACTGCTCCTCGGTCATGACACCCAGAGCGACCAGACCGTCCTTGGTGACCAGGGGATCGCCCAGGGCGTCATTCTTAAAGGTAGTTTCCACATAGGCGGGCAGGTCGGCACCCTCGGCGATGTACTCCCCATAGCGGCGGAGGAAGGAGCCCACTGCCTTGTGGCGGCAGATGACCTCCAGCCCGTGGCCAAACACCTTGGCAGGCTTGACCTCCATGGTGGTGTTCTTCAGGTCGGCGGACACATAGTGGGTGGGGATGCCGGCAGCGTTGATTTTTTCAAAGAAATAAATGGACATCCGAAGGTTTACGTCGCCCACGCCATCGATGGTCAGGCCCACAGAGTTTTCGCCGGGATCGAACACGCCGTCCTTGCCGGTGCAGTCGTCCTTGAACTTCAGCAGGTAGTTGCCGTTGTCCAGAGCAAACACGTCCTTGGTCTTACCAGTGTAAACAAGCTTCTTTTCCATGATGACATTCCTCCATGTATGAAATTGAAATGGATGCTGAGTGTATTTGGGATAAAAAATGGAACAGGCGAAAAGGAAAACGGGGATATAGACAAAAAAGGAGCACAACGAAACAAAGAGGAGGGCGAATCCGCCTCCACCGCCCAGAGAGGCCTCTGTCTGAAAGACGGCCCGGTAGATCTCATTCGGGGTGGGGAACAGCATTCCCCAGAGGGGGGTGGAGAGGATCCACAGGAGCAGTACCCCGCCATACCGTCCCCTCCCAAGGGGGAGATAGAGAGCGGCCATGGCCACGGCACAGACAGCCGTAAAGAGGGCGGCGAAGAAAATATCCATGCCCGCGGGGATGGACCACAGGGCGATGCAGCAGTAAAAGACCTTCTGCAGATGGGAGATCAGGGCGGACAGGGCGCCGAGAACAGCGCCAATCAAGCAGATAGGAATCGACTTCTTCATGACGCGCCTCCACAGTGAGCGGGCTGCCTCTTACTACCCCAGCTCGGCCTGGAGCTTCTTCTCCTTTTCGGCGATCTGGGCGGCCATGCTCTCCCTCGCCTGGTCCAGCCGGGCGGCCAGCTCGTCGTCGGAGACAGACAAAATCTGGGCGGCCAGTACAGCGGCGTTCTTAGCCCCGTTGATGGCCACAGTGGCCACAGGAATGCCGCTGGGCATCTGGACGGTGGCGAGCAGGGCGTCCAGCCCGTCCATAGCGCCCCCCTTCATGGGGATGCCGATGACCGGCAGGGTGGAGTTGCCCGCAAAGGCCCCGGCCAGGTGGGCCGCCATGCCGGCGGCACAGATGAGGACACCGAAGCCGTTTTTACGGGCGCTTTTGGCAAAGTCGGCGGCAGCGGCGGGGGTGCGGTGGGCGCTGAGGATATGGGCCTCGAAGGGGATGCCAAAGCTCTGGAGCTGCTCACAGGCTCCCTTCACCACCGGCCAGTCGGAATCCGAGCCCATGATGACAGCGACTTTTTTCATCAAAACCTCTCCTTTGTCAAAAAAGATTCAGGCTATCTGCGGGTACAGATAGCCTGATAGAATGTTAGTGTTCGGCCTTGGGCAGATTGGGGCCGTAGCCAGTGACGAACCTAGGAGAAAACACCCGGATAAAGCCCATGACTAAGCCCCCTTCCATCCATTAGGGTTCCATTTTATCGAAAAAACGCGGGCTTTGCAAGAGAGGGAATGAATTTCGTAGGCTTGTACAAGGAATTGCGAAATACGGGACAAAAAAGTTGGCATCCTCTGCTCACAGCAGGCCGGCGGTGTCCAAAATACGGGATACCGCAGCGGCTCGGAGGGACCAGGCCGCCGCCGCGCCGTAGCTCTGGCGGCGCTGAGAGACGAAGCCGGGGGCCTCCTCCAAGGCGTGCTGACAGAGGGTGAGGAACTCCCGCTCGTCATGGGCTCCGTAGACCACGTCGGGGAAGATCTCTACCTGCTCGGGCCACAGCATAGACACGATGGGCTTCCCGGTAGACAGGTACTCATACAATCGACCAGAGATCACATCGCTGTCCGGCCGGTCCTCCCGCAGCAGCTCCAACAGCACATCGCAGCGGAACAGCCAGTCGGGTACCTCATTGAGAGGGCAGGGGCCGGCCAGCGCCACGTTGGGCTGCCGCCTGAGTCGAGGAAGGAGGGGATTGTCCTCCTGCCGGCCCAGCAGCAGGAAGGTCCAGCCAGGCCGCTCCCTGGCGGCGTAAAGGATGGGGGACAGATCGAGTTCCCGGTGGATGACCCCGGCCCAGCCCAGCACCGGGCCGTGGACCTGGGGCAGAGGGTCCGACTGAATAGAGCCCCCCTCGCCGGAGAACATGGGGTAGTTGACCCCGTTGGGCAGTTGAGCGATGTTAGAGCTGCAGGGGGACAGCCGGTCGGCCAGCAGGGGGGAGGCGGCGAAGACTATGTCGGCGTTGTTGGCCAGGGCGCCCTCCCACAGTGGGGGCAGCTCCTCCCAATCCCGGTCGCAGTCGTAGACAAGCCCGTCATATTCCAGGTGGTCCAGCAGGTGGACATGCTCTGGACTGGTGGTCCACAGCAGGGGTGATTGGAAACGGTGGCGGGCGGCCTTGTCGGCGATGAATCGGCCCAGCTTCCTCTGGTTGCGCAGGAACAGCCGGGAATACTGCTCCGACACCGGGAATAGGGTGGGGGGAAGGGTGTAGACCGTCACGTTGGGGCGCACCTTCTGCCCCTTCTGCCGAAAGCTCCGGTCCCGTCTGCCGGCAGGGGGAGCGAAATATAAGATCTGTGTGTCCCGCAGCCGGGAGAGGAGCTGCTGGGTCCGGCCCGGAGAGGTGCTCCAGGGCTCGTTGGATAGACATAGGATCTGCTTCAAAGAGGAGACCTCCCGGTAAAATGACATTGACTTATGAAACCTTTTTACCTATTATAGTATGGAGAGGGAGATACCGTCAAGCGGGCGGTTTTTCCTGCCCCCCCTCTGGCTGGCGGAGCCGGGGGTGGCAGGGGCTCCGTCTGGAAAGGAAACGAGAATGCTGGAAGCCTTATTGAATTTGGATGCCTCGCTGCTGCTGGCCATTCAGGACCTGCGCTTGGACTGGCTGGACCCCGTCGTGGCCTTCTACACCCAGCTTGGCAACGCCGGGCTGATGTGGATCGTACTGTCCCTTTCCATGCTGTGCTGGCGGCCTACCCGGCGGGCGGGGGCCCTGGCGCTGACAGCTATGGTGCTGGGACTGCTGGTTACCAATGTGACCATAAAGCCGCTGGTGGAGCGGACCCGCCCTTGGCTGGACCTGCCCATCCTTCCCCTGGTGGTGGAAAACGACCCCCATTCCTTCCCCTCCGGACATACCTGTGCCGCCTTTGCGGCCGGGGTGGCTTGGGCCAAGACCCTGCCCTGGCGCTGGGGACGGATCGGGGCTGTACTGCTGGCGGTCCTGATGGGGCTGTCCCGGCTGTATGTGGGAGTCCACTATCCCACGGATGTGCTGGCTGGGGCTTTGATCGGAACACTGTGCGCCTGGGTGGCACTGAAGCTGGACGGTTACAGGACGGATCGGTTGAAAGAAAATAGGAAAGGAGCCAAGTGATATGTGGAAGAACGTCGGTTATTACAACGGAGAAATTGGCCCTCTGGAGGAGATGAAGGTGCCCATGGGGGACCGGGCCCTCTACTTCGGCGACGGCATCTATGAGGCCGCCTGTGTGGCTAACCGCGTCCCCTTCGCGCTGGAGGACCATCTGGACCGGATGTATAACAGCCTCCGGCTGCTGGAGATCCCCTTCTGGATGGAGCGGGACCAGGTGCGGGCCGAGCTGCAGAAGGTCATCGAAGCGGCGGAGGAGGCCCCCTACCACTTCTTGTACTGGCAGGTGTCCCGGGGCGTAGCCCCCAGAGGGCACGCCTTCCCTCCGGCAGAGGTGGCCCCCACTTTGCTGGCCTATGTGCGGCCCCACAGGATGAAGGACCTGAATCAGCCCTATCGGCTTATCTCCCTAGAGGATAACCGGTACAAGCTGTGTCATATCAAGACACTGAATCTGATCCCAAGCGTACTGGCCAGCCAGCGGGCGGCGGAGCGGGGATGTGACGAAGCTGTGCTCCATCGAGGCAGCCGAGTCACCGAGTGCGCCCACAGCAATATCTCCATGCTGAAGGACGGAGTGCTGCGCACCGCCCCCACAGACGAGCTCATCCTCCCCGGCATCGCCCGGAAGCATCTGATTGCCCTGGCGAAAGAGAACGGCGTCCCGGTGGTGGAGGAACCCTTCTCCATGGTGGAGCTGATGAACGCGGACGAGGCCATTGTCACCAGCTCCAGCGCCCTGTGCATGGGAGTGGAGTCCATCGACGGCATCCCTGTGGGTGGCAGGGATCGGGAACGATTCCATTTACTCCAGAGCGCCTGTATGGAGGAATTCCAGCGAGAAACCAAGGCCAGGTGAGATGGACGTTAATAAAGAGCGCGGACAGAAACCCTGTCCGCGCTCTTTTTCGTTTATGAACAAAATCAGCGGGGGTGAATCGTCTGCCGCAGCCGGTTCCAGAGCCAATAGAGAAGGAAGGAGCCCAAATAGGCGGCAACTAGACGGCCAATTAGCAGCAGAGAGAGGGAGTGGACGCCCAGCTTCTGCAGGATAGCGGTGGCGTAGGTCAGCACCAGGCAGTGGACAAAGAACACAAAGAGAGAGGCCTGGTACAGCCAGTTGAGGAACCGCCGGAGCAGAGGGCCGCAGTTCTTCAAGGCGGCGCACAGCTCCATCAGCAGGTAAATGGACAGGAGGTTGGAGAGGGGCTTCATCAGCTCCAGGTTAAAAAATACCACCCCGGCGGAAAATTCCAGATAGCACAGGCCCAGATAGGTCAGCACCACCAGCCCTGAGCCCAGGATGGCCCACAGCCGGCGGGCCGGGGCCGGGCGCTCCGGCCGGAGATAGCCGGCGTACAGACCGGCCACCCAATAGAACAGATAGGTAATGAACAGCTTGCCCTGATAGGGCGCGAACCAGGGAAGGGCCCGGGCGGCCGCGCCCTGGAGCCAGAGAGCGGCCAGCATGACCACCAGGGCGCCCGCACAGCCGGCCAGCCAGCCCACACGCCGGACCAGCTGCCGCCACAGGGGGCGCAGGAGATAGAGCTGCATGACCACCAGTACATAATAGAACTGGGCCGACAGGGAGCCGAACCATAAATAATTTCCCAGCTCTGCCAGACTGCCCCGCACATAGCCGATGGGCAGAAAGCAGAGATAGTAGAACAAAGTCCAAAAGAGGTAGGGGAAATAGACCTTTTTGGCCCGGCGCAGGATATAGGGCCCGTAGGGGGACAGGGTGTCCCTCGCCAGCTCCAGCCCCATCTTCATCCCGCCGCTGAACAGAAAGCCGGGGACAGCACACCGGCTGAGAAGCCAGGGGACAAAGACCACCGCCCCCTGCCAGGAGGTGGGGTCGGCGTCGGTGATGCCTAGAGACATGACGTGGATCATGATGACCAGCAGGCAGCACAGGGCATTGAAGTCATCTAAAACAGGCAGGCGGGAGGGGGGACGCTCCAGCCCGACGGACGGATGAGCGGTGTTGTGCAAGGCGGACACTTCTCTCTCTCCGGCCGAAGCCGGGTGATGGACGGCGTTCTTCGCCAGAATTCGTTTTTAGTATAAGGAACTGGCAAAATAAAGTCAAGAGCGCCCCCGCCTGGATTCAGGCAGGGGCGCAAGCGGCAGGATCAGGGGATGATGAGCCAGGCGTCGAACTGGAAGCCCTCGGGAGAAACATCGTGGCTCCAGCATCCCAGACACCAGATGTTCCAGGCGTCCTCCAGGAGATGGTGCCCCACCAGCAGGTCGCACCCGTCCGGGACGGGGACGGCGGGGTTGGGGAGATACATCTCGTCGCCGTTTTCGTCTGTTTTGGTGGAGTAGTAGGTGGCCTCAATAGGCTGTCCGTCCACCAGGATGGTGGAACTGCCCGCTGTGGCGGTGATGGTCACCCCGCGGTACCGAGCGGTGGCGGTCTGGCTGTCCTCGTCCCAGCGGTACTCCGCACCCAGCCTCTCGCAGAGCTGGCGGAGGGACAGATGGCCCAAGCGCAGCCCCTCCAGGTCATAGACCGGGCTGGGCGGGTCCATCAGGAAGGGCCGCAGACGGGGGTCCAGTTCCGCCTCTCTGGTGGGGGAGCCGTCCACGGGGAACTCCCACTGGTCAAAGACGATGGAATCCACCTGGGTCAGGTCCACCACCTGTTCAAACTGATGGTTCACGTCTCCCAACTGTGCCAGAGTCAGGATGGAGCCGTCCTTCATCTTCAGATAGAACAGGTCGGTGGCAACGCCCAGGTCAGTGATAGAGTCGGCGTAGGAGGACCAGTCCCCGAGGCGTTCCAACTCGTAGGAGTAGGACACTGGGGTGAGGATAAGCTCCTTCAACCGGCCCCGGAGCCCCAGAAACTCATTGGAGATGACCTCCAGGTCCGGGGTGACGCGGATGGGCTCCACCACAGAATCCATAGGCAGCCGTACGGCGTAATCCCGGCCCATAAAGGCCAGCCATACATTCAGAGGCTCCTCCAAAGGGCCGACATACTCGCCGAACTGAATGTCGATCTGCCAGGAACGGCTGGTGCCGCTGGGATTGGGGAGGTCATGGATTCCCATACTGCCCGAATGGGTGCGAAGATCGTAGGAGATCCCATCGGGGCCGGTGCTGCCGCTCTCCAGCAGCCTGCTTACCATATCCTCCCCCCAGAAGTCCCGGTGGGCCTCGGCAAAGGCCCGGTTGCTCATCAGGTCGTCGATAGCCTGCTGATTCAGCCCTTCCACAGTGAGAACAACAAAGACGTTTTGACCGTCATAGAGCATACTGTCCGCCGTCAGGCGGTAGTCCTCGTTTTCCACGCTTTTGATGGTGTCCTGTACATAGGGCTCCACCACGCTGGCGTCCCCCCGTGTGAAAAACAGGTCCAGTACCCCCATCTGGTAGGCCGCCGCCAGGGCGGCCCCCGTGGTCAGTGCCAGGGTGGCGGCCAGCAGGACCGCCCATTTCATTTTTTTCTTCATACTGTTCTGCCTTGGACCTTCCGGCGGAGCGGAAGCCGCCTCTTCCTGCTCCAGTGCGGCCTCGACACGGGAGAGGATAGCTTCCGGGTCCAGCTCGGGGTACTCCTCGGGCAGACCTAAGTCGTTCCACAGCTCATGAATGTGACTGGACACAGGGCGTCCCTCCTTTCCCACACAGGGCCTCCCGCAGCTTATGCCGTCCCCGTGCCAGCCGGGTCCGGGCAGTGGCCTGGTTCAGCCCCATCTCTTTGGCCACCTGGTGCAGCGGCTCCTCCTCAAAGTAATAGCGCCGGAACAGAGTCCGGTCCGGCTCCTCCATGCTGTCCACCAGCCGCCGGAGCTGACTGTGGAGCTGGTGCCGCTCCGCCAGCTCTTCGGGGCCCGGCCGGCTGTCGGGAAGATGGTCTGGAATGGCGTCCGTTTCCCGCCGCCTTCTGACCCGGTCGATGGCCAGATTCCGGGCGGTCACCGCCAGCCATGGCCGGAGGGAGCGGACCGGGTCCAGCGATTCCCGGCTGCGCCACAGGGCGAGAAAGGTGTCGGAGACCACTTCCTCCAAATCCTCCCTCAGCGGCTCAGGGGCCAGGGCCCTGGCGGCTACTGCGGCCACATAATGGGTATACCGCCGGATGGTATCCTCCAGCGCGGCGCGGTCGCCCTGGGCCAGCGCCAGGACCAGACCTGTTTCGTCCAAGGAGCTTCCTCCTCTCTGTTTCAGTAGGGTGTAGACCATTCGTACGTTTGGTTCTGCTTATAGGTACGGCTGGGGGTGGGGCGGCGTTTCACAGTATCGAAAAAAATCTGCCGGCAGAGCAGCTGCCGGCAGAACAACGTCAATAGGTCCGTTCACAGATCGCCTGGATCTTGGCCTGGAGGCCCTTTAAATCCTCAAATGTTTCCGGCCGCCGCCGGGGGTCCCGGAGGATGGCCGCCGGGTGGAACAGGGCGGTCATATGGATACCGGCCTTTTCGAACCACTGGCCGTGCTCCTTTGAAATCTTAAAGTCCTCCTTGATCAGACGGATGGCGGCGACGCGCCCCAGACACACAATGATTTTGGGGCGAATCAGGGCGACCTGGTTGCGGAGATAGCCGATGCAGGCGTCCTGCTCCGAGTTGAGAGGGTCACGGTTCTGGGGCGGGCGGCATTTGACGATATTGGCGATGTATACGTTCCTCTTCCGGTCCAGGTCGATGAGCTCCAGCATATCGTCCAGCAGCTTCCCGCCCCGGCCTACGAAGGGCTCGCCCTGCAAGTCCTCGTTCTCTCCAGGGCCCTCCCCGATAAACATGACTTCCGCGTTTGGCACACCTGCCCCAAAGACCACGTTGTGCCTAGTGTCCGCCAGGGCGCATTTCTGACAGGACATACAGGCCTGTTCCAGAGGTCCCCAATCCAGCATCGCCACCGCTGATCACTCCTTTCTATATCTCAAAGCTCCTTGCTTTCAGTATAACACGATTTACCTGCCGCGCAAAGAAAAAGATTACTCCAGACCCTATAAAAACAGGATAGTTCCTGAATCAAACTCTGCAAATAAAGAGAACACATCCTAGAAAATCCCAGTCTTCACACAAAAATACAATTTTTCCTGCAAAAAACGGGAATACTTGTCAGATGAGGCATTGTCAAGCAACAGGATATTGTGGTATGATACCGATTGAAAAAGAATCTTATCTGTATCTTTCTAAGGAGGAAACTGGGATGCGAGGAGTGCATACCGTAGTCAACGACATTCGCCGCAAGGTTTTTACCGAGGTGGCGAGGATGTCCTTTGAGGGCGGCGACTATGGGGAGACGCTTAGACGCCTGCCCCATAAGATCATCCCTGGCGAGGTGGCCCGTTACCGCCAGAATATTTTGGTGGAGCGCGCCATCGTCAGCGAGCGGCTGCGCTTGGCCATCGGCCTGCCTCTGCGGGATCTGAATGAATACGCCCCTACCATCGACCATCTGGAGGACAGCGTGGTGGCGGAGAAGTACTATGAGCCCCCGCTGATCAACATTATTCCCTTTGCCTGCAACGCCTGCCCCCCAAAGCAGGTCCGGGTGAGCAATATGTGCCAGGGCTGTCTGGCCCATCCCTGTCGGGAAGTCTGTCCTAAGGATGCCATCAAGGTGGTCCAGGGTAAGAGCGTCATCGACCAGGAGAAGTGCATCAAGTGCGGCAAGTGCGTGGACCAGTGCCCCTATAACGCCATTATCAAGTTTGAGCGGCCTTGCGCCGAGGCCTGCGGCATGGATGCCATTAGCTCTGACGAGCTGGGCCGGGCCAAGATCGACTATGACAAGTGCGTATCCTGCGGAATGTGTCTGGTCAACTGCCCCTTCGGCGCCATCGCGGACAAGAGCCAGATCTTCCAGATGATTCAGGCCATCAAGCGGGGGGATCGAGTCGTCGCCGCTGTGGCCCCCGCCTTCGTCACCCAGTTCGGTGAGAATGTGTCCGCCGCCCAGATGCGGGAGGCTATGCTCCAGGTGGGCTTTGCCGATGTGCGGGAGGTGGCGGTGGGCGCCGACCTGTGCACCATCGAGGAGGCCAAGGACTTTTTGGAGAAGGTGCCGGACGAGCTCCCCTTCCTGGCTACCTCCTGCTGTCCCTCCTGGTCTGTGATGGCTAAAAAGCTGTACCCCCAGTTCAAGGACAACATCTCCATGGCCCTGACGCCCATGGTGCTTACGGCCCGGCTCATCAAAAAGGAGGACCCCGAGGCCCGTGTGGTATTCATTGGCCCCTGCGCCGCTAAGAAGCTGGAGGCCTCCCGGCGTACCATCCGAAGCTATGTGGACTTCGTCCTCACCTTTGAGGAGATGCAGGGCGTGTTCGACGCTAAGGGCGTGGACCCCAGCAAGATGCCCGGCGATCCCGAGAACGACTTTATGCGAGCCACTGGCGCTGGCCGTGGCTTCGCGGTGACGGGGGGAGTGGCCGCCGCGGTCAAGGCTGCCATCAAGGAGCTGGACCCCGAAAGAGAGGTTCTGGTGGAGCACGCCGATGGTCTGCGGGAGTGCCGGAAGATGTTGGCAATGGCTAAGGCCGGCAAGTATAATGGCTATCTATTGGAAGGGATGGGCTGTCCCGGCGGCTGTGTGGCCGGCGCGGGAACCATCACTCCGGTGAAGAAGAGCACCACCGCTGTGGCCGCCTATATGCAGACATCCTGTAGCCAGAGCGCGCTAGAGTCCCCCGTAGCCCAGCGATTGGAGGAGCTGGAGAGGCTGGAGGATGAGGCTGAAGTCAACTGAACCCCTGTTTGTCGGAGATGACAATGGATCCGTCCGCGCCCGTTCCGGGTGCGGACGGACTTTTTTTGTCAGAAAAGAAAAACGAGCACAATATATTGCGATGGAAAGAAGAGAGTGGCACAAGATATCAATGGGACTGGACTGGTTGGAAGTTATTGTAAACTAAATGGAACAGATGTTTTTGTAAAGAAACCGCCGATTTCGAAGGAAAGCGGCGGTTTTTTCTATAAAAAACCATGAAAAAAAGACTTGCATTTTATGTCAACACCTTTTATACTAAAAGGCAAGGTGGAGTAAAGTGGAGTAAAATCCCTATATAAACCACTAAAGTGGGGGAGAGGTGAGGAACATGACCGGCACATACGAGCACAGCATCGATGCTAAGGGCCGGCTGTTCATCCCCGCCAAGCTCCGGGAGGAGCTGGGGGTCACCTTCTACCTGGCTATGGGCGTGGACGCCTGCCTGGCCATCTATCCCCAAGCCACCTGGGATCGCTTTACTGAAAAATTCGCTTCCCTGCCAATGAGCCAGTCCAAGGCCATGCGGCCGCTGTTCGCCAACGCCGCCAAGTGCGAGCTGGACAGCCAGGGGCGCATCGTCATCCCCCAGAAGCTGCGCAAATATGCCGGCCTGGAGAAGGATGTAGTCATCATCGGAGTCAATGACCGGGCGGAAATCTGGTCCGCCGATGCCTGGAATGCCCAGGAGGAGGAAGAAATGACGCCGGAGAAGATGGCTGCCTGTATGGCGGAGCTGGGATTCTGATATGAGTGAGTTTACCCACTACCCCGTTCTGCTCAATGAGTGCATTGAGGGGCTGAATATCCGCCCGGACGGCGTGTATCTGGACGGGACCTTGGGCCGGGCAGGCCACAGCCGGGAGATCGCAAAGAGATTGAATACCGGGCGGCTCATCTGTGTGGACCGGGACGAGGCGGCCTTGGAGTCTGCGGGTCGGCGGCTGGACGAATACATGGATAAGGTCACCCTGGTCCACAGCAACTTTGACCGGGTGGGCCAGATTGTAGAGGAGCTGGAGTTGTCCGGTGTGGATGGGATGCTCTTTGATTTAGGGGTGTCCTCCCCGCAGCTGGATGACAGCTCCCGTGGGTTCTCCTACATGGCTGACGCCCCCCTGGATATGCGGATGGACCGGTCTGAGGGGCTGACCGCCGCGGAGGTGGTCAACACCTGGAGCCAGGAGGAGCTGCGGCGCATCCTCTTTCAGTACGGTGAGGAACGCTGCGCTCCTCAGATTGCCGCTGCTATCGTCCGCCGCCGGACGGAGAGGACTATCCTCTCTACTCTGGAGCTGGTGGACATCATCAAAAGCGCTATGCCCGCCAAGGCGTTGAGAGAAAAACAGCACCCCGCGAAGCGGACCTTTCAGGCCATTCGGATTGCGGTCAACGACGAACTGTCTTCTGTGGACCGGATGCTCCAGGGGGCGGTCTCCCATCTCAACAGAGGGGGAAGGCTGGCGGTGATTACGTTCCACTCTCTGGAGGACCGCATTGTCAAGACCAGCCTGGCCGGTTTTGCCAGGGGATGTACCTGCCCGCCGGATTTTCCCGTCTGCGTCTGCGGCAAGATGCCGGACATCCGGCTGGTGAATAAAAAACCCATTCTCCCCTCTGCCCAGGAATTGGAGGAGAATCCCCGCTCCCGCAGCGCCAAGCTGCGGGTGGCGGAAAAATTGTAAAGGGCACGTCCGGCGTGCCCGCTTCCTACCAAAGAGAAGGAGTGAGCGCTATGGCCGCCCGCCGTCGCAGCACAACCGTATATAACACCTATGGCAGCGTGGCCTATGCCCCCGCCTATGACGGCTCTGCCGTCCGTGCCCCCAGAAGGGAGGAGGAGCTTCAGCGCCGTCCCCAGCCCAAGACACGGGAGCACATCCGCCGCAAGCAGCTGACCCGCACCCAGGTCCAGGTCCGAGAGGCCGGTCAGGTGGCTCCCTTCGCGGTGGTGGGATTCATTGCGGTGGCAGTCTTTGCGGCCCTGCTCATTACCAGCTTTGCCCAGTTTACCGCCCTAAATGGGGAGGTGGTATCCCTCCAAAACCAGCTGACCACACTCCAGACAGAGAACGCTACCTTGTCCGCCCAGTACGAAAAGGTCTTTGATATGGAGACAATCCAGGCCGCGGTGGGAGAGAGCATGGTGCGGCCCACCAGCGACCAGGTAGAGTACATCGATTTGTCCGAGCCGGATACCGTGGTGGTCTACGGTGAGCAGGAGGCTTCCGGAGGCATCGTCGGCGCCCTGAAGGCAGCGGGCACAGTGTTGGGAGAAATGATTGAATATTTCCGCTGAACCGGCCATATAGATGAAAGACGAAAGATAGAGCAAGGGGCGCAAGAAAGGATATTTCTTGCGCCCTTCTACCGCAAAGGAGGGAAGCGTTATGCGGGAGGAATACGGGAGAAAAAGCCGCCAGAGCGCGGGCGGCGGGACCCGGGGCAGCCACTCCAAACGGTCTATATTCCGGCGCACGGTCTTCCTGATGGCGGTGTGCGGTGTGCTTATGTTCATCCCTCTGTTTTGGAAGCTGTGGAACATCGCCATTGTCAACCATGACTACTACCAGCAGCTGGCCACCAAGCAGCAGACGCTGGACCTGTCCGTGTCCTCCAGCCGGGGGAACATTTACGACCGAAACGGCAACGTGCTGGCCATGTCAGCCACAGTATACAACCTGATCTTATCCCCCAACGACCTGGAAAAGAGCGTGTCCAAAAAGGACTTTACCGATGAGGAGGGCAATCTGGACCAGGCGGCTTACGAGGCGGCGGTGGCCGCCAAGCAGGACCAGATGGTCCGGGACCTGACGGCTCTCGTCCCCGGCCTGGACGAGGAGAGAGTAGATACCCAGGTGCACGCCACCAAGTATTCCTACCGTGAGATCAAGAAGAACATCGAGGAGGAGGAGGCCCAGGCCATCCGGGAATACATCACCGAGAACAAGACCTCCGCCTACCTATACCTTACTCCCGGGACCAAACGCTACTACCCCTACTCCGGCCTAGCTGCCCAGGCCCTGGGGTTTGTCAATGACGAGGGGGGCGCCTACGGTATCGAGGCGGCGTACAACGACGTGCTGGAGGGCACCGCCGGCCGGGTGGTCACCACCAAGACCGGAGCGGGCACCCAGATGTACAACGCATACTCTGATTTCGTGGACGCCATTGACGGCTATGACTTGACCCTGACTATCGACGCTACCATCCAGTCCTATCTGGAAAAAACCATTGAGGAGGGCATCCAGGACTATGACGTGCGCAACGGCGCCTTCGCCATTGCCATGGACCCCAACACTGGCGCTGTCCTGGGGATCGCCAGTTCCCCGGACTTTGATCCCAATAACTACTCAAAAATTCTGGATGATATGCTGAATGGAAAGATGGATGAGAACACTCAGGCCATCTACGAGCAGTTGAAGGCGGACAATCCGGAAAATCTGACCGACGCCGAGCTCATGGCACAGGCAGAGAGTCAGGCATACAGTCAGGCCGTGATGAGCCAGTGGCGGAGTAAGGCCATCGACGATACCTATGAGCCGGGCTCTACCTTCAAAGCCCTGGTGCTGGCCGCCGCCCTGGAGGAGGGGGTGGTGAGTGAGAGCGACACCTTTTACTGCTCCGGCAGCGTGAAGATCGCCGATCACACGATTCACTGTTCTAAGGTCACTGGCCACGGTTCCCAGACCCTGGCGGAGGCGGTGGGCAACTCCTGCAACCCCGCCTTCATCGCCATCGGTCAGCGGCTGGGCATCGATTTGTTCTACGACTATTTCGAGGCCTTCGGCATGAAGGAAAAAACAGGCATTGACCTGCCTGGAGAGGGCAAGGGCGTGGTCTGGGAGCGGGAAGACATGATTCCCACTGACCTGGCGGTAGCCTCCTTCGGCCAGCGATTCAACGTCACCCCCCTCCAGATGATTCGAGGCTTTGCGGCCGTCATCAATGGCGGTAACCTGGTAAAGCCCTATGTGGTCCAGTCTATCAGTACGAAGGATGGCACCGTGGTCCAGAACACGGAGACCGAGGTCGTCCGTCAAGTGGTCAGCCAGGAGACCAGCCAGCGGGCCACCGATATCCTGGAGCAGGTGGTGTCCAAGGGGACCGGCAGGAACGCCTATGTGGCGGGGTACCGCATCGGCGGTAAGACGGGCTCCTCGGAAACAGGGGAGACGGGGCGCACTATCGTGTCCTTTATGGGCTTCGCTCCGGCTGACGACCCTCAGGTCATCGTCCTGCTGGCCTACGACAAACCTCAGGAGAGCGCCACTAACCCCAAAGAATCCACCACAGGGGTGTACATCAGCGGCGGCAATATGGCCGCCCCAAAAGCTGGCCCCCTGATCGCCCAGATCTTGGACTATATGGGAGTGGAGAAGAAGTACAACGCCGACGAGTCCGCCGCCGTGGATGTAAATACCCCCAAAGTCACCGGTATGACAGTGGCCGATGCCAAAAAGGCGTTAGACAAGAAAAACCTGAAGTACCGCACAGTGGGCGAGGGAGAGAGCATTACCGCTCAACTCCCTGCCGCCGGGGCCAGCGTCCCAGGAGGTTCCACTGTGGTGCTATACCTAGGGGACGCGGTGCCCGAGGAGAGCGGTACTGTCCCAGATGTGGTGGGCATGAGCTATGAGGGCGCCAAGAAACGGCTGGAGGAGGCCGGGTTCTTTATGCGGGCCTCCGGCGTGTCTGTGTACTATAGTAATACCACGACTGCCAGTGACCAGAGCATCCTGGGCGGAGAAACAGCCGCCATGGGCACCGTGGTAGATGTTCAGTTCTCCAACATTGTGGAGGACGGCGCGGTAGACTCGAGATAGGGAGATCCCTCCGGCTCGCTAGACTGCTGCATCATTTTGGCAAAATTTATAGAGAATCAAACCCACCCTTGAGGGGTGACGACATGAAATTGCGCCAATTGTTGAACGGCGTCCCCCTCAAGGGGGGTAACATTGACCAGGAGATGGAAATAAATTCCATTTCTTATGACAGCCGGACCCTGGAGCCCGGCGCTCTCTTCGTGGCTCTGCCCGGAGATAAGACGGATGGTCACCGGTACATCGACACGGCTCTGGAGAGAGGCGCCGCGGCCGTCCTGTGCCAGCGGGCTCCGGATCGGCCGGGTCCCTGGCTGGTGACAGAGGATACCAGACTGGCTCTGGCCCTTCTCTCGGCCAACTGGTTTGGACATCCGGGGGACGCTATGACCCTGGTGGCGGTCACCGGGACCAACGGCAAGACCACCACCACCAGCCTCATCAAAGAATTGCTGGAGGGGACGCGCCGGGCCAAGGTGGGCCTGATTGGCACCAATCGGAACATGATAGGGCGGGAGGAGCTGCCTGCCCACCGCACCACCCCGGAGAGCTATGAGCTCCAAGCCCTTCTGCGCCAGATGCTGGACAATGGCTGTACCTATGTGGTAATGGAGGTATCCTCCCACGCCCTGGTCCAGCACCGGACGGCGGGATTGACCTTTGACCTGGGGCTGTTCACCAATCTGACCCAAGACCACCTGGATTATCACCACACCATGGAGGAATATCGAGCGGCCAAGGGACTGCTCTTTGACCAGTGCCGCCAGGCGGTGCTGAACCTGGACGACCCAGCGGGCCGCTGGTATCTGGAACGGGTCAGATGTCCGGTGTTTACCTATTCAGAAAACAGGACCCAGGCGAATTTGAGCGCCAAAAATATCCGCCTGTTCCCCAGCCACGTGGAGTTTGACGCGCTCTCCACCGGCAGGTTAGTCCGCGTCCACCTGCCCATCCCCGGAGGGTTTTCCATCTACAACGCCCTGGCGGCCCTGTCCGCCGGACTGTGCCTGGGCCTGGGTCTGAAGGAGATGGCTCGGGTCATGCCCGCAGTCCACGGGGTAAAGGGCAGGGTGGAGGTGGTCCCTGTTCCTCCAGCCTATACCGTCATCATCGATTACGCCCACAGCCCCAACGCCCTGGAGAACATCCTGACCACCGCGCGGGACTTTACCGCCGGGCGTCTCATCTGTCTGTTTGGCTGCGGGGGAGACCGGGATAAAACCAAACGGCCCATTATGGGGGCCATCGCCCAGGACCTGGCCGATGTGGTGGTGGTCACCTCGGATAATCCCCGGACGGAAGATCCCCAGTCCATTATCACCGATATCCTGTCCGGTATGGAGGGGGAGCTGGAGAAGGTCCATGTGGAGCCGGACCGGCCTGCGGCCATCGGCTGGGCCCTGTCCCAGGGACAGCTTGGCGATGTGATCGTGCTGGCGGGCAAGGGCCATGAGACCTATCAGGAGATCAACGGCGTGTTCCATCATCTGGACGAGCGGGAGATTGTAGCCGACTGGTTTGCCGCGCAAAGAACGCCTCCTAAGGCGGCCGCCCAAGCGCGGGCCGGCACGGCGCTGGCGGGGAGTGGGGCGGAGCCGTGAGAAAGGCGTGCCATTTCCGAGAAAAAGGACGGGAAAGTGTGTGCAAAGGCTTAAAACTCTGCCGGAACGACAAGAAAGGACTGGAAAAACTCCGGCGGGCATAGTATAATAATAGGCCGCATATGCGCGGTTTGACTTACTTGAGAGAAAGACGACCTGGAGGGGTTCCGACATGACATATATACTGAGCTTTATCGTGGCCTTTGGCGTGGCCGCTATCGCGGGCCAGATCCTGATCCCGCTGCTTCGCCGGCTGAAGGCGGGCCAGTCCATCCGGGAGGATGGACCCACCTGGCACATGGCCAAACAGGGGACCCCCACCATGGGCGGCATCATGTTTATCCTGGCCATCGGCGTGGCCGTGCTTACAGCCGGGTGGGAGGACCTGCTTCGGGGAAGCCGAAACCACCTGTATGTGTTTCTGTTTGCTCTGGTCTTTGGGATCATCGGCTTTATTGATGACTTTCAGAAGCTGCGCCACCACGCCAACGAGGGACTGACTGCCGGTCAGAAGTTCCTGCTCCAGCTTGCGGCGGCTATCGTCTTCACTGTGCTGCTGCGCGGAAGCGGCTATCTGACCCCCAATTTGTATATCCCCTTCCTGAATGTAGAGCTGGCCCTTCCCTGGGTGGTGTACATGGTGTTCGCCGCTTTTGTCATGGTGGGCACTGTCAACGCCGTCAACCTGACCGACGGCATCGACGGGCTGGCCACCGGCGTCACCATCCCTGTGGCCCTGTTCTATGTGGGCGTATCCGCCTGGTACGGCCGGGATGACCTGACGGTACTCTCTGCTGCCCTGGCCGGCGGTCTGTCCGCCTTCCTGCTCTATAACTTCCATCCCGCCAAGGTCTTTATGGGGGACACAGGCTCCCTCTTTCTGGGCGGTATGGTGTGCGGGCTGGCCTTCGCCCTGAATATCCCCCTGGTCATCCCCATCATCGGCCTGGTCTATGTGGCTGAGGTGCTGTCCGATATTATCCAGGTAGTCTATTTCAAGAAAACAGGCGGAAAGCGGTTCTTTCGCATGGCGCCCCTCCACCACCATCTGGAGATGGGCGGCTGGAGCGAAACCAAGCTCTTTTGTGTCTTTTCCGGACTGACGTTGGTGCTGTGCGTCGTGGCCTTTCTGGGAGTAATGAACCGCTATCCGGTCTGACGCCGGGAGAGAGCAGCCCCGCGCTTTTCCGGATCCCTGTCCGAGTACGTCCCCATTTGATCAAAGGAGGTGGACATTATCGCCAGAAAAGCAAAACGTGACCTGACCATGGAGGAGCAGCTGGCCCGCGGCCCCATGGACCTGCCCTTCCTGATGCTGGTGCTCATGCTGGTGGGGATCGGGCTCATCATGATGTTTTCCGCTTCCTTTGCCTCGGCCTACTATGACTCGTCCCAAAATGTGCAGAACAACCCCATGTTCTACATCCGAAGGCAGGCCGCCTATGCCGCGGCAGGTCTGCTGGTGATGTATGTGACATCCAAGATCAATTACCAGCGTTTTCGCTGGATGTCTGTCTTTGTGCTGGTGGGCGCGATTGCGCTGCTGGTGCTGGTATTGACGCCCATCGGCGTAGAGATCAACCAGGTGAAACGCTGGCTCTATCTTTTCCTGGTGGCCGGCCCCACCTTTCAGCCTTCCGAGATTGCTAAGGTGGCGGTGGTCCTGTTTTTCGCGGCCCGGCTGTCCAAGCGGGACACCGAGCGGAAAAAGAAGTTTACCAACCGGACGCTCACCGGGCGGACTCTGAACCGGCTGGAGCGCATCGGCTTTTTGGAACTGGTGCCTTACGGTGCGGTGCTTTCCCTGGTGCTGGTACTGGTGGTCATGGAGCCCCATATGTCAGGGACCATCCTCATCATGGTGGGGGCCGCCGCCGTCCTTTTCGCATCAGGCATCAATCTGGGATGGTTCGTAGGGCTGGGCTCCTTTGCTGTGGCCGCCCTTACCTTTGTGGTCTTTGCCACCGACTATATGACGCGGAAGATCAACCTGTGGCTGGACCCCTGGTCCGATCCCCAGGGCGCGGGCTATCAGCCCATCCAGTCCCTCTATGCCATCGGCTCTGGCGGCCTGCTGGGCCTGGGGCTGGGCAAGAGCCGCCAGAAGTTTCTCTACATCCCTGAGCCGGAAAATGACTTTATCTTTTCTATCGTAGTGGAGGAGCTGGGCTTCATTGGAGCGGCCATCGTCCTGATCCTGTTCGCCCTGCTTATCATGCGTGGTTATTGGCTGGCCCTCCACGCCAGAGACAAATTCGGCACCCTGACCATCGTGGGTATCATCACGCTGCTGGCCGCCCAGGTATTTCTAAACATCGGGGTGGTCACCAACTTGATCCCCAACACGGGCATCTCTCTGCCTTTCTTTAGCTACGGGGGTACCGCGCTGATGATACAACTGGCGGAGATGGGCATTATTTTGAGCATCTCCCGGCAGATTCCGGCGCCGAAAAAGGACTGATAGAAAGCGTGGAGAGCTAAGATAAGGCATCTGTTCTTCACGCTCACAGAAGAGGTGTTTTATGAACATTCTGTTTACCTGCGGCGGTACCGCCGGCCATGTGAATCCCGCGGTGGCTCTGGCCCATATCTTCCAGGAGCGGCACCCAGGCTGCCGGGTCCTCTTCGTGGGGGCCGATGGAGGGATGGAAAATAAGCTGGTGCCCAAGGAGGGCTACGAGATCCGCTCCGTCACCATCACCAATTTCCACCGCTCCTTTGCCCCTGCTGATATCGCCCACAACCTGGGCACCCTGATGAATATGCGGAAGTCCAAAAAGCAGGCTCAGGTTATTCTGGATGAGTTTAAGCCTGACCTGGTGGTGGGCACCGGCGGCTACGCCTCCTTCCCTGTGGTCAACGAGGCCGCCCGCCGGAAGATCCCCACCGCCGTCCATGAGTCAAACGCCGTCCCAGGCCTGACCACAAAGGCCCTGGCCAGAGTGGTGGACCGGGTGATGGTGGGCTTTGAGGAGAGCCGTTCCCACTACGACGACCCTTCCAAGGTGGTGGTCACCGGCACCCCGGTCCGGGGCGATTTTTTCAAGTATACCCGCCAGGAGGCGCGGGAGAAGTTGGGCCTCGCCGACGAGCGGCCCCTGCTGCTGTCCTACTGGGGCTCGCTGGGGGCAGAGGTCATGAACCAGAAGATGGTGGATTTCATCGCCAAGGAGTGCTATGAGGGCGCTCCCATCCGCCATATCCATGGCGCCGGCCGGGACTTCCCCTGGATGCGGGAGGAGCTTCTTCGCCGGGGGCTGAAGCTGGGGGACAACGGGGTGGAGGTCCGGGAGTATATCTATGATATGCCTCTGGTCATGGCCGCCGCCGACGTGGTCTTGTGCCGGGCGGGGGCCTCCACGATCTCGGAGATCACCGCCATCGCCAAGCCCTCGGTGCTGGTCCCATCCCCCAATGTCACTGCCAACCACCAGGAAAAGAACGCGCGGGTGCTGGCTGACCAGGGGGCGGCGATCCTCCTGCGGGAGCAGGACTGCGGGGAGCATACCCTCTACGATACTGTGGAGCTGCTGATGCAGGAGCGGGACCGGCGGGACGCCATGGTCCGGGCCCTCAACGCCATGGCTGTGCCCAACGCCGGGGAGAAGATATACCAGACCCTGCGGGAAATCATGCGAGACAAAGCATAAGAAGGGGCGGGACCGCCTCATAAACCAAATGGACTGTTTCCGCATAGGATAGCCTGAATCAAAGAAATTTGGAGGCTATCCCATGAGCTTTTATCGAATCGAGGGCGGACGGCCCCTATCGGGCAGCCTGTCCGTTCAGGGGGCCAAGAACAGTGTCTTGCCCATCCTGGCCGCCGCCGTGTTGGCCCCGGGTCAGAGTGTCATCCACAACTGTCCCGACCTGTCCGACGTATCTGCTACCCTGGACATCCTGCGCCTTCTGGGCTGCCGGACGGAGCGGGAGGGGGATACTGTCCTGGTGGATGCCTCTGCCCTGTGCCGTTCGGACATTCCGGACCGGCTGATGCGGGAGATGCGCTCCTCTGTGATCTTTCTGGGCGCGCTGCTAGCCCGGCTGGGGGAAGCGGAGCTGACCTATCCCGGCGGCTGTGAGCTGGGCCCCCGGCCCATCGACCTGCACTTGTCCGCTCTGCGCCGTCTGGGTGCGGAGATCCGGGAGGACCAGGGGTGCCTGCGTTGCCAGGGAGGCGGAGCCCTCCGGGGAAGGGAGCTTTGCCTGAACCTGCCCAGCGTGGGCGCGACGGAAAACGCCATGCTGGCCGCTTGCGGCTGTCCGGGGGTCACCTTGATCCAAGGCGCCGCCCGCGAGCCGGAAATTGTGGACCTGCAAGGGTTTCTGCGGGCTATGGGGGCGGAGGTGTCGGGGGCAGGGACCTCGGTTATCACCATCCGGGGCGGCGTGCCGCTCCATCCGGCGGAGCACTGCGTCATGGGGGACCGGATCGCGGCGGCTACATATCTATGCGCGGCGGCCGCCGCCGGAGGAGAGGTGGAGCTGACCCGGGCGGAGCCCCAGACGCTTACCGCGGTGCTCAGTGCGCTGGAGGAGGCGGGCTGCCGCCTGACTTCCGGACCGGACCACATTCTGCTGGAGAGCCGGGGGCCGCTTCAGAGCATCCCAACTGTGCGTACCGCGCCCTATCCCGGTTTCCCTACCGATGGGCAGGCCATCCTGATGGCCGCCCTGACTGGGGGGCAGGGGACCACCATGTTTGTGGAGAATATGTTTGATAGCCGGTACGGCCATGTAGACGAGCTGCGCCGCATGGGGGCGGATATCCGGGTAGACGGCCGGGTGGCGGTAGTCACCGGGGTAGGAAGGCTCCATGGAGCCGCCGTCCGAAGCACGGACCTGAGAGGCGGGGCCGCCTTGGTGGTAGCCGGACTAGGGGCGGAGGGGACCACGGAGGTGTCCGACCTGCACCATATTTGCCGGGGCTATGAGAAGCTGCCTCAGAACCTGCGGGCCCTGGGAGCGGATATTCAGGAGCTTCCGGATTGACCAGAGGGGGACCATTGGGAACACAGAGAACCAGCGGCGAAGCTGTGCAAACTTCCGGCAGGAACCGGATGGGAGCCCGGCGGAGCCAGGGAGGATCGTATGCCGAGAAAGAACCACAGCAGAACACGCAGGAAGAACAGAGGGCGCTTTGGCCCTCTGTTCAAGCTGCTCTGCGCCCTGGCTGTGGTCATCGCCCTGACCATAGGGGCCACAGTATTTTTCCAGGTGGAGACCATCGCTGTGACAGGAAACAGCCGCTATACACAGCAAGAGGTGATAGACGCCTCCGGCATCCAAATCGGCGACAATCTCTACCGAATGAATAAGTATCAGATCGGGGATCAGGTGCTGCGGCAGCTGCCCTATGTGGAGAAGATTCTGATCCGCCGCTCTCTGCCCAGCACCATCGTCATTACGGTGTCCGAGTGGGACGCTGTCGCCCAGATCCTGCCCCCGGAACCGGGTGCGGCGGTGACAGTGGAGGAACCGGAGCAGCCGGCGGAGGACCCAGAGGCCAGCTCCTCCGGCAGTCAGCCGGCCACCCTCCAGGCGGCTTCGGAGCCATGGCTCATCAGTGTGGGGGGCAAGCTGCTGGAGCCGGCGCCCGCCGACAGCGGAGCCATCGAGGTGACAGGGCTCACCGCCCTGTCACCAAAGGCGGGTACCATGCTGGAGATCCCAGAGGCGGAGCAGCCCAGACTGGATGCCCTGCTGGATCTGCTGGCCACTCTGGAGGAGATGGAGGCGGTGGACCGGGTGTCCTCCATCCAACTGAGTGACACCCAGGTCAAACTGCACTATCTGGAGCGGTTTGAGGTAAAAATGCCCCTTAACGCGGACTTTAGTTATAAGCTCCGAGTGCTGGAGCAGGCGGTGGCCAAGGCGGAGGAGGAGTTTGGCAGTCAGGCATCCGGCACCATGGACCTGACACAGCAGGACTACGCCGCGGTGTATTCTCCCGATTGATGGGAAGTATTGAAAAATGACGGAAAGTTTCGTCGGAAGCGAGATTTTCTCTTGACCGGCAAAGGAAAGAGCGATACAATATAACAAAATGTAGACTTCACAAGCGGAAGCTATCCACAACAGGTTGTTTTGCGGCGATAGCTTCCACATTTACATAGGAGGAACGACAATGGCCTTCGGATTGGATATGGGTCCTGAAAGCGTAGTAAACATCAAGGTAGTGGGCGTCGGCGGCGGCGGCAATAACGTGGTCAACCGTATGGTCCGTACCGGCACCAAGGGCGTGGATTTCATCGCGGTCAACACCGACAAGCAGGCGCTGTCGCTCTCTGGCGCAGGCCAGAAGATACAGATCGGCGAGAAGCTGACCAACGGCCAGGGGGCGGGCTCCGACCCTGAGGTGGGCCGCAAGTCTGCCGAGGAGAACCGTAGCCAGATCTCCAAGGTCCTGGAGGACGCTGACATGGTCTTTATTACCGCCGGCATGGGCGGTGGCACCGGCACTGGCGCGGCCCCCATCGTGGCCGATATTGCCAAGGAGCTGGGGATACTTACCGTGGGCGTGGTCACCAAGCCCTTCCGGTTCGAGGGAATGCGCCGTATGAAGCAGGCGGAGAACGGGATTGCTGAACTGCGCAACAAGGTGGATTCACTGGTTATCATCCCCAACGAGCGGCTGAAGCTGGCCACGGACCAGAAGATCACCATGCTCAACGCCTTTGAGATTGCGGACGATGTTCTGCAGCAGGCCGTCCAGTCCATCTCTGACCTGATCAATAACACCGGCTTTATCAATCTGGACTTTGCCGATGTGTCCGCCGTCATGAAGGACGCGGGGTGCGCCCACATGGGCGTTGGCCGCGCCGCGGGCAAGAATAAGGCTGAGGAGGCTGCCAAGATGGCTATTTCCAGCCCCCTGCTGGAGACTTCTATCAACGGCGCCAAGGGCGTGCTGATCAATGTGACCGGCTCTATGGATATCGGCCTGGAGGAGGTAGAGACAGCGGCCAACCTGGTCCAAGAGGCCGCTCACCCCGACGCCAATATCATCTTCGGCGCTGCCTTTGATGAGTCCCTGGAGGACGAGATTCGGGTCACTGTCATCGCTACCGGGTTTGACCAGGCGCCCAACAGTGTTCCAACTGCCCCCAGCGCTGCTGGGGAGCGTCCCGCGGTACAGGCTCCGTCCCAGGAGGCTGGGCAGCCAGCTGGAGAGGGGCAGTCGGCCGCTTCTCCTGTTGCCGAACCGGAGAAGCCCAAGGTCAGTGACGACGACTGGGATATTTTGGAGCGTATTTTCAGCAAGAAACGCTAATTTATGATAAAAGACAAAGCAGCCCGTGCCGATGGCACGGGCTGCTTTTATGCGGATTAGAAAAACATGATGATGATGGAGGTCATGATGCCGCATACACAAAGGGCGATAGAGCTCATAGCCCCCTGGAGAGCGCCAATCTCCATGGCCTTGGAGGTACCCAGAGCATGGCTGCACGCCCCGATGGCCACCCCTTCCGCCACCGGGTCTGTGACGCGGAACAGTTTGGCGAAAAGGGGGGCAAAGATAGCGCCTATTACTCCGGCCACTAGCACGGCGGTGACTGTGATGCCCTGAATACCACCGTTGCTGTCCGAGATGGCAACAGCGATAGCGGTTGTGACGCTTTTAGGCAGGAGGGAGGAGGCAATGACACTGTCCACAGACAGCAGTTTGCACAGCAGAAGGATGGACCCCAGACTAGTGAGACAGCCGGTGAAGCACCCCGCCAGGACAGGGAAAAAATACTCCTTTAGTAGCTGACGCTGGCGGTAGATATTCAGGGCCAGCACCGCGGTCACTGGGCCCAGGAGCAGGGAGAGGACATCGCCGCCCTGCTGGTAGTCCTCATACGGGACACGGAGGGCTGCCAATACCGACAGGATCAGAGCCACGGCCACGGCAAGGGGGTTGAGCAGGAAACAGCCGGTCCGTTTCTGGATCCACTGAGCCACGCTCCAGGCCGCGCAGGTCAGCACAATGCCAAAGAAGGGGGAGGAGAAAAGAATGTCTCTCACCGGCCTTTCCCCCCCTTCCGACGAATGAGTAGCTGGATGGTCCAGGCGGTGACCAGATAGACCAGGGGAGTGGTGACTACGGCAATAAAAAAGAAGGGGATCAGGTAGGGAAGAAGCTTCTCCCAATGCTCTATGATGGCTACACAGGGCGGGACGAAGAAGAAGGCCATATTGTCCACCAGGAAGCCGGAGACCCGGCCGATGTGCCGCTCCTTTACCACTCCAGAAAAGAGGAGCAGCAGGAGAAGCACCAGACTGATGACCCCGGCGGGAAAGGGGAAGGGCAGCAGAAAGGAGATGCCCTCGGAGATCAGACAAACGCCGAACACAACGGCGATCTCACCCATGATGTTCAAAATACTAGCTCCTTTTCTCAGACCGGCCCACCAGGTAATCCAGGGTGACCTGGTAGAAGTCGGCCATCCGGACCAGGGTGGAGGCGTCCGGCTCCCGCTCCCGCTTTTCATATCGCCGGTAAGTGCTGAACGGGACGCCCATTCCTTTTGCCGCATCTCCTTGGGTGAGATGCCGTTCTTTTCGGAGGAGGAAAAGACGGTCAGATAATTTTGTCATTTTTTCTTTACCCCCTTGACAGCCCCAAACGGAGTAATTATAATAGAATTAACCCGTTTGGAGTATAAAAGTGGGAGGACAAATCATGATAGAATCGGTAAGAATCCTGTATGACTATGTCTTGGAATGCCGAAATGAAATGATGAAAGACCCGGACTATCGGGCTAGTGGTGAAATCGTGGATAAAAATTACAATCAGTTGAAGGGGCGGCTGAATGAGGAGGGGTGCCAGCTTTTGGACCAGCTGATGGACAGTCTGACGCACCAGCTGTGCCTGGACATGGAGTACAAATTCCAAATCGCCCTGGAAATGGGCGCGGAGTTGTATACAGCCCTCAGTCCCCGGCAGACGCCTTACTCCCAAATAGCGGTGGCGAAATAGTCTTCCGGCGTTTCGGCCCGACGGATCAGGCGGGTAGAGCCGTCCTCGCACAGCAGGACCTCGGCGGAACGGAGCCGTCCATTGTACTGATAGCCCATAGCGTGGCCATGGGCGCCGGTGTCATGGATGACCAACAGATCACCAATGTCTATCTCAGGCAGCATCCGGTCGATGGCGAATTTGTCGCTGTTCTCACACAGGGCGCCGGTGACGTCGTACTTGTGGTCACAGGGCAGGTCCTCCTTGCCCATCACAGTGATGTGGTGATAGGCCCCATAGATGGCCGGCCGCATCAGATTGGAGGCACAGGCGTCCACCCCAATATAATCCTTATAGGTGTGCTTCTCGTGGAGAACTTGGGTGACCAGGTGGCCGTGGGGAGCCAGCATGAACCGGCCCAGCTCGGTGCAGAGGGACACATCACCCATCCCCGCGGGGACCAGGATCTCCTCGTAGGCCCTCCGTACCCCTTCGCCGATGACCGCGATGTCATTGGCAGGCTGATCCGGACGGTAGGGGACGCCCACTCCGCCGGACAGGTTGATAAAGGTGATATGACAGCCGGTTTCTTCCTTCAACTCCACAGCGGTGCGGAAGAGAATGGCGGCCAGCGCAGGGTAATACTCGTTGGAAATGGTGTTGGAGGCCAGGAAAGCGTGGATGCCGAACTCCTCGGCGCCCAGCTCTTTCAGCCGGCGGAATGCCTGGGTCATCTGGGGCCGGGTCAGACCGTATTTGGCCTCCCCGGGGTTATCCATCACCTGAAAGCCCTCTTTGCTCTCGCCCAGGGTAAAGGTGCCGCCAGGGTTATAGCGGCAGGAGATCTTTTTGGGGATATAGCCGATGGTGTTCCGCAAAAAGTCGATGTGACTGATATCGTCCAGATTGATGGTGGCCCCCAATTCGGCGGCCAGCTGAAATTCCTCGGCGGGCGTATCATTGGAAGAAAACATGATCTCGTCCCCGGCAAAGCCACACCGCTGGCTCATCATCAGCTCGGTGAGGGAGGAGCAGTCCACGCCACAGCCCTCCTCCCGCAGGAGCTTCAGAATTTGGGGATTGGGGGTGGCCTTGACGGCAAAATACTCCTTAAAGCCTGGATTCCAGGAGAAGGCCCGGTACAGGCCGCGGGCGGTTTCACGGATGCCCTTCTCATCGTAAAGGTGGAAGGGGGTGGGGTACTGTTTGACGATTTCCTGGAGCTGCTCCAGGGTGACGAAGGGCCGCTTCATGGCAGATCGCTCCTTTATCTTTGGTATGGGGCGGGACAGAGAAAAGCCTTCCCAGCGGGAAGGCAAAAAACTCCCCAAGAGGGAAAAATCAAAACTAGTTTATCCCCCCAAGGGAAAAAAGTCAATGCGCGGAACGACCAACAAGCCGGCAGAGAAGAAAAAATCTTTTATCTTTCGAGAAAAAATCCCGAAAACATAACATTTTCTCTTGCGTCCTGTCGGAAATTCTGTTATGATACTTCGGAACGAGAAAGGGGGAGCGCGTCATGACCATGTATGAGCCTTTTAGCTGGCCTAAGTTTGACGGGGCCCTCATTTCTATCTGCCGCTGACAATCACAATGTGGTTGTCTTTTTTTGTGTGCCAAACGTGAAGGGAGAAATGTAAATGAATCACCACGAGCCTATCCGCGACGCCCGTCAGTTGGGCCTGCCCAAAATGCTGATCCTCGGCCTTCAGCATATGTTCGCCATGTTCGGCGCTACCGTGCTGGTCCCCATCCTGGTCCAGGGCTACGGGCTGCCCCTTTCCATCCAGACCACCCTGTTTTTCGCCGGTGTGGGCACCCTGTTCTTCCACGTATGTACCAAGCTGAAGGTGCCAGCGTTCCTGGGTTCCTCCTTTGCCTATCTGGGCGGCTTCAGCGCGGTGGCCCAGCTGGATTCCGGCATCTATGCCAATATGACCGGAGAGGAAAAGCTGCCCTACGCCCTGGGCGGCATCGTGATAGCTGGCCTGATGTATCTGGTGCTGGCCGCTCTGATCCGGCTGCTGGGCGTGCGCAAGGTCATGCGCTACCTGCCCCCCGTAGTCACCGGGCCCATCATCATCCTCATTGGCTTGTCCCTGGCCCCCAGCGCGATCAATAACGCCTCCACGAACTGGTGGCTGGCCCTTCTGTCCATCGCTGTTGTTATCGCGGCAAACATTTGGGGCAAGGGCATGATCAAGATCATTCCTATTCTGCTGGGCGTTGTGATCCCCTATGTGGTAGCGTTGGCTACCAACCAGGTGGACTTCTCCGGCATGGCCGCCGCGGAACTGGTCGGACTGCAGCCCTTTGTCTTGGCCAAGTTCGACCTTACCTCCATCCTGGTCATGGCCCCCATCGCCGTGGCGGCCATGATGGAGCATATCGGGGATATGTCTGCCATCTCCGCCACGGTGGGGGAGAACTTTATTGAGAATCCGGGCCTCCACCGCACCCTCATTGGCGACGGCATCGCCACCTCCCTGGCCGGAATGTTTGGCGGTCCCGCCAATACCACCTATGGCGAGAACACCGGTGTGCTGGAGCTGTCCCAGGTCTTTGATCCCAAGGTGGTCCGGCTGGCCGCTGTCTATGCGGTGGTGCTGTCCTTCTCTCCCAAGTTTGCCGCCGTCATCAACTCCATCCCTACCGCCATTATCGGCGGCGTGTCCTTCATCCTCTATGGCATGATCTCCGCTATCGGCGTGCGCAACGTGGTGGAGAACCGGGTGGATTTCACCAACTCCCGCAATCTTATTATTGCGGCCGTCATCATGGTGTGCGGCCTGGGCTTCAAGATCTGGGGCAACAACAACGAGTTCTCCGGACTGACCTTCCATGTGGGCGGCGCCTCCGTGACGCTGACCTCCCTGGCCATTGCGGCCATCGCTGGCATCGCCCTCAACGCCATCCTGCCCGGCAAGGACTATGAATTCGGCGCCGATGTGACCAAGGGCCGCTCCGGTGACTTTGGACGGTATTGAGTGATACATGTAGTTGGAAACGGGGGCCTTCGGAATGTCCGGAGACTCCGTTTTTATTCCATTCCTGAAAGAAAGATATAGCAAAGATGAAAAAAACATTAAATCGGGGGCAAGGTCCTTGCGCTGGAAAACAAAATAGGATAAAATGAAGCCATCAAACGGGCGACCGTATGGAATGAAGGAGGCAACGATACCATGGGATTTTTTGATAATTTCAAGGAAAAGGCCACTGACTTGGCCCAGGCCGGTGTAGCCCAGTCCAAGCGGCTGGCGGAGATCGCCAAGCTAAAGACCGCCAACATGGGCGAGGAGGACACCATCAAAAAGGCGTACATCGAGCTGGGTAAGCTGTACTATGCGGAGAAGGGTGCCGCCCCTGAGGCAGCCTATGCCGCCTCCTGCGAGAAGATCACTGCGGCCAAGGCGGCGATCGAGGCCAACAACGACCGCATCGCCGAGCTGAAGAGTTCTGCCGACGATGAGGTGGAGGTGGTCGCGCGGGTGGAGCCTGTGGAGCGCGCAGCGGAGCCGTCTGCCCATCAGGAAGCGGAGGTTCAGGAAACAGAAGCCCAGGAGAATCCGCCCCAGGAATAACACCGCCGCTAGGGGCCTGCCATGATTTGACATGGCAGGCTCTTTTTCGTATGCCCTCCCCCTTTTTCGGGCAAACTGTGGGAGAAGGAGGAGAGCTTATGGAGCAATATTACCGTCTTCCACAGGATGTGGTGGGCCACGACCCGGTGCTGCTGTCCTACTGGGACAAGATGCCCCCACGGGCCCGGCTGCGTCTGCTGGAGAGCGATATCAGCGTGTCGACCCTGGGAGAGCTGCAAAAGCTGGGGGAGGAGCTGGGACGGGATACGACCGTACCGCCCGAAATGAGGTAAAAAAGATTTTCATTCCAAATATGATATTTTTCAGCAGAGAACTTCTGGCTGAAATGTTCTCTTTTGGTTGCGCCACCCTGAGAAACATGATACCATAGGAAAAAAGGAGGCGGCGACCATGCTGTTTGTATGTTACCCCAAATGCACCACCTGCCAGCGGGCCAAAAAATTCCTGGACGACCGGGGCGTGTCCTACACCGAGAGACACATTAAGGAGAATAATCCTACGGCGGAAGAGCTGCGCGGATGGTGGCAGGCCAGCGGCTTGCCATTAAAAAAATTTTTTAATACCTCCGGCCTATTGTACAAGTCTTTGGAACTGAAGGACAAGCTCCCCACCATGACGGAGGAGGATCAGCTGGCACTGCTGGCCACCGACGGAATGCTGGTCAAACGGCCCATCCTGGTGGCGGATGACTTTGTGCTGGTGGGCTTCCGAGAGGCGGAGTGGTCCGCGCGGCTGTAAAAAGCGCCCAGCTTCAGGGAAAGGAAATGGATCGGACAGACTGGAGGGATTCCATTGGGGGTCCTCCAGTCTGTCTTTGCTAAAAAATATTCCTTTGCTGACATTAGGGGCCAGGGTCCTTTTTCCATTGTCCGTCCCAGATAGGACGAAGCGCGGACAGCTGGAAAGGGTGGAAGGTCTACCCTTGATTGAATCTCCCCCGACACGGTCATAATGAGAGGGCGGACGGCTTGAACGTGCCGTCCGCCCTTTCGTTTTTAAGGGGGTGGAACAAATGGAGAAAGGACCAAAACAGAAGGGCGGCCCCGGTATGGCCGGCGCTTTGGCGGGTGTGCTGGGGCTGTGTCTTCTAGCGGCTATCCTGTTGACCGGAGATGGGGGAAGGGCCTCGGAAGCGGCAGCGCCCGCCATGCTGACAATGCCGAGACTGTCCGCCGCCGCTTCCGTGGATACCGAGATTGGCGAACAGGTGATCCCCTTGGGCCGGGCAGTGGGTATCAAGCTTTTTTCTGACGGTGTGCTGGTGGTGGGCCTCTCACCGGTGGAAACAGAGCGGGGCGCCCAATACCCCGGGCGGGATTGCGGCTTGAAGGCGGGAGACGTGATTACCCATATCAATGGGGAAGAGGTGGACACCATCGAAGAAATACAGGAGATGGTGGCACAGCAGCAGGGAGAGCAGCTGACCATTCAGGCGGTCCGGGGCCAGCGGCAGTTGCAGCTGACTACCGCCCCTGTAGCCAACAGTCAGGGGAATTACCAACTGGGCGTCTGGCTGAGAGACTCAATGGCGGGCATCGGAACAGTGACCTTCTATGACCCGGAGACCGGTGTGTTCGCCGCCCTGGGCCATGGCATCAACGACGTGGATACCGCCATGCTTATGCCGCTGGAATCGGGCGCTATCATGGAGGCGACGGTGTCTGATGTGAAAAAAGGGGTCAGCGGCCAGCCCGGTGAACTCCATGGGCAATTTGATTTGACCCGGGACTTGGGAACACTCTACGCCAACACCAATCTGGGTATCTTTGGCCAGTTGGACCAAAACGAGCTGACCCAGGGGCTGGAGCCGGTAGAAGTGGCTGACAGGGAGCAGATCCACACTGGGAAAGCCACGATCCTGTCCAATATCCGGGGGGACAAGGTGGAAGAGTTTGACATCGAGATTACCAAACTCTTTCTGGATGGGGATGGGACCCGTAACCTGATGGTCCAGGTGACCGATCAGGAGCTGCTGGAGACCACCGGCGGCATCGTCCAGGGAATGAGCGGCAGCCCGATCCTGCAGGACGGCAGGCTGGTGGGCGCTGTGACTCACGTCTTGGTCAGCGACCCCCAGCGGGGCTATGGCATCCTGGCGGAAAATATGATCCGACAGGCCGACAGCTGCCGCCAAGCCCAGATGTCTTGAGCCAGGGGCCTCAGGATACCACACCTGAGGCCCTTTTTCTTTCTAATACGACACAAACTTCCACAGATAACATCCAAAATATTCCAAAAATGTCGAAAATTAAAGAAAAGTTCATGGAAAAATATAGAAGAATTGGCTTGAATATGCTGTCTGATTATGCTAGATTATAGGTGGCCGGTCGAAACCCGTCCCAACTGTGGACGAGGACATATGAAGCAGTAGGAGTGATATCATGATGGAAGCAATCAAACGAATATTGATTGCAGACGCTGGAGAGGACTTCCGGCGGGGTCTGGTAGACAGCCTGTCCGGAGAGGCGGATATCCAAGTGGCCGGTCAGACAGGCGATGGGGCTGAGTTAGTCCGTATGGTGAGCGAGCTGATGCCGGACGCGGTGGTGATGGAGATTGTGCTGGCGGGCCTGGACGGCCTGGAGGTGCTGGAACAGCTGAACAAGATGGAGAAACGCCCCAAGATCCTGGTGCTGTCCAATTATACCAGAGGCGGGATCGCGGATGCCGCTGCGGCAAAGGGGGCTGACTATTTTATGGTGAAGCCCTGTCGAAGCAGTGCCCTGTGTGAGCGGATTCGGGACCTCACCGGTGGGACAGCCATAGAAACAGAGGGTGATCGGGGCGTCGATCTGGAGAAGCAGGTCACGGCCATCATCCACGAGGTGGGAGTGCCCGCCCACATCAAAGGCTATCAGTATTTGAGGGAGGCCATCCTGATCGCGGTCCGGGATATGGACGTGATCAATGCGGTGACCAAGGTCCTCTATCCCGAAGTGGCCAAGCGGTTCAATACTACTGCGAGCCGGGTAGAACGGGCGATCCGTCATGCCATCGAGGTGGCGTGGGACCGGGGCGATTTAGAGACGCTGCAGAAATACTTTGGCTATACCGTTTCCAACGCCAAGGGAAAGCCCACCAACAGTGAGTTCATCGCCATGATCGCCGACCGGCTTCAACTGCAGAGAAAACACCAGGCATAACGGATACAGGAGAGAAATACTTGCCTTTTTCCTCCGATTTTGCTATGATAGCGGAGGAAATGGGGTGAACCATATGACGATTAGATACAGACCTAAGGGTGTCTGTTCCCATCTGTTTGAAATAGAGGTAGAGGAGGGACGCATCCTCTCAGTCCGGGTAGAGGGCGGCTGCAGCGGAAATCTGCAGGGCTTGTCCTCACTGCTGCGGGGGATGGAAGTCAAAGAAGCCATAGGGCGGCTGGAGGGCATCCGCTGCGGAGCTAAGAGCACCTCCTGTCCTGACCAGATGGCCCAGGCACTGAAAACTCTCATTTGAGCTGGGTGAGCTCGACATGATGACCATAGATAACAGGCGCGGAAGGGAGCTGTCCTCAGCCCAGCCGTGCCTGTTTTTTTATGTTGGAGCACATGATGTCGCACGGGCGCGAGGTCTGCGGAAAGGGGCGCCCTGACGGGTGGACCGGGACCTGGTCAAACTAGCTGACAGGTCCCGCTCTATCCCACTGGAGGAGAAGGTTATTTTCGAATGCCCCGATAATTGCTCCGGGAGCGGGCGCCGGTGCCGGAGAGATACCGCCGCTTCTTGCGGAAGACCAGCAACCTTAGCAAAATAAAGGCGGCCAGCAGCAGGACGACAGCCAGGATGATCTGGACCCAGGTGTCCTGGAAGAAGGAGATGAACTGCTCCTTTTTATACAACAGCTCAGACCGTTCCACGGAATTGACCGCTACCAGGTCCAGCTTGCCGTATACCTCGCCCTCATAGGACAGAGTCATAACGCCGAGCACCTGTCCCTCTTCCACTGGGGCCTCCACCTCCTCGGAAAAGAGGGCAATCTTGGTTTCAATGGCGTCCAAATCCATGTCCTTGGGGAGTGTACGGGTGATGGAGCCCTGGGGCTTGACATTGACCTCGTCCGCCTGGCGGGACATGGTGACCGCCACCTTGTCCACGGGCTCGGTCCCCTTGGTGATGGTGACGCGTTCAAAATTGTTGAAGCCGTATTCCAGCAGCCGTTTGCTCTCTACCAACTGTCCCTGGCGCAAGTCCTCATAGCCCTCCTGCTCCATGGGGCCGGAGCCCAGCACCACCGAAATGAGCAGAGTGTCCCCGTCCTCGGCGGCGGCGATGAGGCAGCGGCCAGCCTCGTCCGTGTTGCCTGTCTTGCCGCCGATACACTTGTCATAGACATAGCCGGAGTACCAGAGGTTGGAGATAAGTCCGTTGGTGTTGTAGAAATACCGCTCCGCCGACAGATTGGTGGCGGGTACAGTGTAAGCGGCAGTCTTGATGATGGTGCGGAACAGGTCGTATTCCAAGGCCGCCTGGAAGATCAGGGCCAGGTCATAGGCTGTGGAGTAGTGGTCCTCGCTGTGCATGCCGGCTGTGTTGGTGAAATGGGTGTTCTGACAACCCAGTTCCCCGGCCTTTCGGTTCATATGGGCTACGAAATCCTCGATGGTGCCATCTACTTCTACCGCCAATACATTGGCGGTGTCGGCGGCGGAGGGGAGCATGACACAGTAGAGCAGGTCCTCCACCGACATGACTTCGCCCTCCTTCAAGCTGGCCACCACATAGCCGGCGCCGGAGGGGATATCCTGCATCCGGGTAGGGCCGGCGGTGACCATGGTAGAGGGAGAGAGCTGACCGTTCTCAATGGCTTCCAGCACCAGAAGGGCGGTCATGACCTTGGTAGTGCTGGCGGGATAGGCCTTCTCATAGGCCCCCTTGTCGTACAGTACCTCGTTGTAATTGGCATCCAGCAGTACCGCGTTGGTGCAAAACAGGTCAGGCTCCTCCAGGGCAGCGGCTGGGGCGGTGAACAAAGTCAGTACCATGGGGAACAGCAGAAGTAGAGAGAGAAAGCGATATTTTTTCATAGGAAATTCTCCGTATGTATGATATACTAATTTTATATCCGTTCATCTGGCAAAGTCGGATAGCAGTATTATAGCAAAAGCAGCGGCAGTCCGCAAGCGGCAGGGGGGAGAAAGATGAGAGATATATCCCGCTTCGATAAGGTGATACTGCTGCTAACCGCGGGGTTTGTGCTGTTCACTGGGGGCTGGTTCCTGGCCCAGAGGAGTGCGGCCCAGCCCTATCAGGTGACTGCCGCCCGGAACGACCGGGAGGAGCCCCAGGAGACGGAAAAGGGATCTTCCTCCTTCGGGGGGAGGCCGGACAGCCTTCTGCCCGGGGAGAAGATCGATCTCAATACCGCGGACCAGTATGATTTGCGGCGCCTGCCCGGCATTGGGGAGAAGCGGGCCCAGGACATTGTAGACTACCGAGAGGCGCACGGGCCCTTCCAGTCGGTGGACGAGCTGGACAATGTGTCCGGGATCGGACCAGGTATCCTGGATGGGCTGCGGGAGTATGCCTGTGTGGGCTAGGACAGGGAATAAGGAGTTTTTATCCATGGCGAAAATATTAGTAGTAGACGACGAGCAGGTACTGGTCAAGGGCATCAAATTCAACTTGGAGCACGAGGGCTACCAGGTGGAGGTGGGCTACGATGGGGAGCAGGCGGTTGAGCTGGCCCGGGAGGGGAGCTTTGACCTGATCCTGCTGGACCTGATGATGCCCAAGATTGATGGCCTTCAGGCTTGTATGCGTATCCGGGAGTTCTCCAATGTGCCCGTCATCATGCTGACGGCTAAGGGGGAGGACGCGGACAAGCTCATGGGATTTGAGAGCGGGGCGGACGACTACATCACCAAGCCCTTCAACATCCTGGAGCTGAAGGCGCGGGTGAGGGCGCTCCTCCGCCGTTCCGGCGCCGCCGGACAGAAGCAGTCGGGCGGCGTTCTGTCCATAGGCCACATTCGGCTGGATACCGGGGAGCGGGCAGCCTGGAAGGGGGACAAGATGGTGGAGCTCACCGCCAAGGAGTTCGACCTGATGGAGCTGCTCATGCGCAATCCAGGCCGGGTGTACAGTCGGGAAAATCTGCTCAATGTGGTCTGGGGCTATGAGTATATTGGAGATTACCGCACAGTGGATGTCCACGTCCGCCGGCTCCGGGAGAAGCTGGAGCTGGACCCGGCCAACCCGGAGTATATCCGTACCAAGTGGGGCGTGGGCTACTTTCTGTCTAACCGGCCGGAGGAGCGGGAGCGTTAAGCGCAGGCCTCGAGTGGGTGTGGGCGGACAGACTAAGGAAGGAGGGAGACAAAATGGCGGGGCCGCAGCAGAAGAAGCCGGGCAAGACTGTGCCGTTTTTTGCCTCTCTTCAGGTCAAGTATGCCATGAGCTACCTGGTCATTTTCGCCGTGGTGCTGGTGCTGCTGAATACCTATCCGGTCATCGCCTCCCAAGATCTCCTCTTTACCTCCAAACGGGACTCGCTGAAGAGCCAGACGGCGGTGATGGCCTCCGCTCTCATGGAGCTGGAGTCTCTCTCCGCCGACCAGGTGGCCAGGGTAATGAATATGCTGGACAACATGGGGCTGTCCCGTATCCTGGTTACTGATCCGGCAGGTCTGATCCTCTATGACAGCCTGGAGGCGGGGGAGAAGGACCAGGAGAACCAGGAGGAGCCAGAGGAACCACACTACCGGTATGCCCTCTACCAGGAGGTGGTGGGGGCGCTGCGGGGGAAGGATGTGTTCTACTCCCGCTATGAGAACGATGTGTTTACCTCAACCGCCGCCTCCCCCATCGTCTACCGAGGCATGATCATCGGTTCCATCTATATTCTGGAGGTAGACGCGGCCCAGGGGCAGCTTTTGAGCAGCCTACAGCAGAACCTGCGCACCATTTCACTGGTCATCGCCGCGGCCACCCTGGTCATGTCCACATTTTTCTCCAAGATGCTTACCGCCCGGATTGCCGCCCTCCTGCGGGCCATCCGCATTGTGGGCGAAGGGGAGTACGGCCACCGGCTTCAGATCGAGGGGCGGGACGAGATGGCCCAGATGGCTGAGGAGTTCAACCAGCTGACCGACCGGCTCCAGACCACGGAGGAGGTCCGCCGCCGTTTTGTGTCTGACGCCAGCCATGAATTGAAAACACCGCTGGCCTCCATCCGTCTACTGGCGGATTCCATCCTCCAGAACGACCAGATTGACCGTGACACAGCACGGGAGTTTGTCTCTGATATCGGCGCGGAGGCAGACCGACTGACCCGCATCACTGAGCATTTACTGGCATTGACCAGGCTGGACAGCCTGCCTGCTGGACAGACTGAGCCAGTGGACCTGTCCCAAGTGGCAGACCGGGCGGTGTCTATGCTCCTTCCTGTGGCTGACGCTGCCGGTGTGACCATCGAGAAGGACCTGAAGGCGGACTGTGTGGTCCGAAGCACAGGGGACGACCTGTATCAAATCTGTTTCAATCT
Organism: Flintibacter sp. P01028; assembly: GCF_041925235.1. NCBI lineage: Bacteria > Bacillati > Bacillota > Clostridia > Eubacteriales > Flintibacter > Flintibacter sp. P01028. The sequence continues at coordinate 88,809 of NZ_JBHEVC010000003.1, read as the reverse complement.
GATCGAAAATGCCGTGAAATACAATTTCCCAGGCGGTAAGGTGTTTGTGTCAGTCTATCGGGACACAGATCAGGTCCTGCTTGAGGTGGGGGATACGGGGGTAGGGATCCCGGAGGAGGACCTGCCCAAGATATTCAACCGCTTCTACCGGGTGGATAAGGCCCGTTCCCGGGCGGCCGGCGGGACCGGACTGGGCCTGTCCATCGCGCGGGACACGGTCCGCCGTCACGGGGGCTGGATTACTGCCAGGCCCCGCCACCCAGAGGGGACCCTCTTTACCGTGGGATTCCCCCAGTATACCGCCCAGCCGGACCGGGACGAGGAGGGAGAAGGATGAGAAGGACCCTCGCTCTGGCTTTGGTACTCCTTCTTGCTTTGCGCCTGCTGCCGGGCTGCGGGAGCGGCGGGGAAGAGAAGGGAGAGTATGAGCTCTATTTCGCCGTGAGCAGTGGGGTAGGACACGGGCCGGCACTGGATACCCAGCCCCTGGACTGGCCGGAGGACCGTGGACGGCCCACCCCGGAAGACTTGCTTCTGGCTCTGCTGTCCGGTCCCTCACAGGAGGGACTGCGCTCCCCATTCCCCAGAGGAGTAGCTCTGCTCTCCTGGGAGCGGGAGGGTGAAACGGTCACTGTCTATCTGTCAGAGCAATACGGGGGACTGACCGATATGGCCCTGACGCTTGCCGACTACTGCATCGTCCTTACCCTGTCACAATTAGAGGGCGTAGAGTGGGTAGAGATACGTTCAGAGGGTCACACCTCCAGCTACCGTAGCCACCAGCTCCTTCAGGCTGGGGAGGCGGTACTGACCGAAGAACTGATGGAGGGGGCCGATTCGGCTACTTGACAAATCGCGGACGGGAGGGTAAGCTTAACTATCCCCCAGATGTTGGGGCGGTCCTGTCCGCCATGCCCCATAAGAAAGAAGGAAATTTTATGAGTGATTATCAAATCAATACCAAGTGTGTCCAGGGCGGCTATACCCCTGGAAACGGAGAGCCCCGGCAGATCCCCATTGTCCAGTCTACTACTTTTAAGTACGCCACCAGCGAGGACATGGGCAAGCTCTTTGACCTGGAGGCCAGTGGTTATTTTTATACTCGGCTGCAAAACCCGACCAACGACTATGTTGCTGCCAAGATCTGTGAGCTGGAGGGGGGAACTGCCGCCATGCTCACCTCCTCTGGTCAGGCGGCCAACTTCTACGCCATCTTCAATATCGCCAACTGCGGCGACCATATCGTTGCCTCCTCCACCATCTATGGCGGTACCTATAACCTGTTCCACGTAACTATGCGGAAGATGGGCATTGACTTTACCTTTGTAGAGCCAGACTGCTCTGACGAGGAGTTGGAGGCCGCCTTCCGGCCCAATACCAAAGCAGTGTTCGGCGAGACTATCGCCAATCCCGCCCTCACCGTGCTGGACATCCAGCGGTTCGCCAAGGCGGCCCATGCCCACGGTGTGCCCCTCATCATGGATAACACCTTCGCCACTCCAGTCAACTGCCGCCCCTTCGAGTGGGGGTGTGACATCGTCACCCACTCTACCACCAAGTATATGGACGGCCACGGAGCGGCTGTGGGCGGCGCCATTGTGGACAGCGGCAATTTTGACTGGATGGCCCACGCTGAGAAGTTCCCTGGCCTGACCACCCCGGACGACAGCTACCACGGCATCACCTACGCCGAGAAGTTCGGGCAGGCAGGCGCGTTTATTACCAAGTGTACCGCCCAGCTGATGCGGGACTTTGGCTCCATCCAGTCCCCCCAGAACGCCTTCCTGCTGAATCTGGGATTGGAGAGCCTCCACGTCCGTATGGCCCGCCACTGTGAGAACGGTCTGGCTGTGGCCAGGTTTTTGAAGGACCACCCCAAGGTCAGCTTTGTCACCTACCCCGGCCTAGAGGGGGACAAGTATTATGAGGTCGCCAAAAAGTACATGCCCAACGGGACCTGCGGTGTGGTATCCTTCGGAGTCAAGGGCGGACGCAAGGCGGCTGAAACCTTTATGAAGCACCTGAAGCTGGCTGCCATCGAGACCCATGTGGCTGACGCCCGGACCTGCTGCCTCCATCCCGCCTCCGCCACCCACCGGCAGATGAACGACCAGGAGCTGGCCGCCGCTGGGATTACCCCGGACCTGGTGCGGATGTCCTGCGGCATCGAGGACGCGGCCGACCTGATCGCTGACATCGAGCAGGCCCTGGAGGCAGTCTGAATCAGAAACGACCCGGCGCGGCGAACCCCGTGCCGGCATGGAAAGGATTTTTGATATGAAGCGTGTAGGAAACGCAGGTACTATCCTGATGTACAACCTCTCCGGACCGGAGTTTTCTAAGCTGCGGCAGATTTTCGCCATGCTGCGGCTGCGGATGCGGGTAGTAGAGCCGGACCGTTACCACATAGCTCTGTCTGATCTGGCTGCTGGTAGAGGAGAGGGCGGAGAAATGAGTGAGGCGCTTCCAGAAGCTATGCTGGTTTTTTGCGGACTGAACAACGCTCTGCTCAACCAGGTGCTGGAGGTTATCCGTCTGGCAAAGCTGCCTCCGATCCCTCTGAAGGCTGTTCTGACTGCTTCCAATCAGGAGTGGGATACCCACCAGCTCTATGAGGAACTGAAGAAGGAGCGGGAGGCCATTGCTGCCCAGAAGGCGGAAAAGGACTAAAGTGGGAAAAATCCCGTTGACAAATCTCCGCTGGGACAGTATAATAATCAAGCGGTCGTTGGACCGCTCTTTGCGGCTGTGCTGGAATTGGTAGACTGGCAAGCTTGAGGTGCTTGTGTCCGTATGGGCGTACGGGTTCGACTCCCGTCAGCCGCACCACGTCGGAGCAAAGTCCGCTTTGCTCCGACGTCTTTTTATGTCCACGGCACAAAAAGACGTCATCCGCCCGCTCCCTTGCTTCTCCTTTCCAAATCGAACCCACTGCGTTGGGCTTTGATTTGGGGCCGCCCTATGGGCGGCTATTTTCGTTTCTGAAAAAATATCGGCTTTAACCGTCTTTTGTACTCTTTACGCCCCGGAATCCTTGCGTTGAAAGGACTCCGGGGTTTTGTTATTCTTCTGAAAACCATTTTGGGTATTCTTGCGTATTTTGCTTTCGCTATGAAATCAGAGACTCCACCACCGTTTATTTATTCAGTTCCGAATTTGCGATATAATAGTGCCATCAGCTAGGGATCTGCGCAGACCTTCGGGCAAATGGAGCCGATAGAAAAAATTTTCTTTTGGTGCAATAAAATGGAAGGGCCGTGCGTTATATAGATGAACAGCAAATCAGCCCCCCAAAAATTGCTGAAATAACAACTTGACGGAGGACATAAAAATGAAAAAGACATTCTCAAAGACTTTGGTGGGTTGCGCCGCCGCAGTAATGGTGACTGGGGCCCTGCTTACCCCCGTAATGGGTGCCAATGCATCCAGCCCCTGGCAGACTGCTGACACAGACTTTATCGGGAGATCCAGGGCGGAAGAAATCGCCCTTGACCACGCCGGGATAGAGGCATCCCAGCTCTCCTGGATCCATGTCAAGCTGGACCATGACCATGGACGTGTAGAATATGACGTGGAATTCTTCTCTGGCAACAAGGAGTATGATTACGAGATCGACGCAACCAGTGGAGACATCCTGAGTTTTGACTATGATGTTGAATGGTACATGGGTGTTGGGACCCCGGCCCAGGCTAGCGGCGATATCGGCGCCGAAGAGGCCAAGGTGATCGCTCTGGACCATGCCGGTGTGAAGGCGAAGGACACGGTGTTCCTCTATGCGGAGCTGGACTATGACGACGGACTACGGGTCTATGATGTAGAGTTCTTCTCTGAAAATAAGGAGTACGACTACAAGATCGACGCGGCTACGGGGGAAATCCTGGGCTTTGACTATGATATTGAGTGGTACACCATCTCCACCACGGACAGCGATTACATCGGTGAGGCCAAGGCAAAGCAGATCGTGGAACAGGCTGCCGGTACCACAGGGGTTTACACTGACTTCAAGCTGGAGGTAGACGACGGGCGTGTGCTGTACGAAGGTGAGATGCGAAGCGGCTGGATGGAGTATGAGTTTGAAATTGATGCCGTAACCGGCGCGATCATTGACTGGGAAGCGGATTGGGACTGAAACACAAAGAGAATCCGCGCGAGGGGCAGCTGTCTGGTCAACCTGATATCGAAATAGGAAACGTCCCGGAACAATCACAGTTCCGGGACGTTTTTTGCATTATTCCTCTTCTAAGGAGCAGCCTCTTGGAAAAGAGGGATCGCCAGAAGGGATAGAGGAGATCTGCCCTCGGCGTAATGCGGCTCCCCGGAGGTGGTCTTCCAAAACAGTGCTGATAAAATTGATCAGCTCATCCGGAGTCTGATCGATCTCTCCCAATAGCCAGCTCTCCATGACGCTGGCCAAGGACACCACATAGAAGTGGGCCAGAAGAGCCACATGGTCTGAGGACGATGGGTCTTGCAGGTCGGGAAGAAAGCCTTCAATGGTCTGTGAGATGATGGTATGGAGCTGTTCCTCAAAAAAGCGGCGGATATGCCCACGGCCCAGAGAGCGCAGCGCGCAAAGGCAGACTGCACGATTGCTTTGTAAATAGTGAAAGAGCTCCAAAAGGCCCTCCCGCCACAGGAGAGCTCCTTCCCGTCGCTCCAGCAGAGATACGGCTTCATTCTGAAACATCCAGCGCATCAGGTCGTAGATGTCTTCAAAATGGTAGTAAAAATTTTGCCGCTTGATATGACATAGGTCGGTGAGCTCTGAGATCGTGATTTTCTCCAAAGGCTTCTGAGCCATCAATTTTTTTAACGCCGCAGCCAGAGCCCATTTTGTCTGCTGGGAAGCGACATAGCATTTTTTCTCCATAGAATGCCCTCCTGTGCCTGTTAGTATAGCACAAAGGGGCTGGAGGCTCAACTGATCTATGGGACAGAGGACCGATTTATGACACTGCCGCGGGATTGACCTTTGCTGGAGCCGCCTCTATTTGAATATAATAAAGTGTTATGATAATGGTGTATTGCGGGTAGTAAAGGAGCCGCCAAGAGATGAAAAAAGGAAACAAGGATCAGGAGAGCGTTATGGTGCGTCTTGCCACCTTTGTTGTGGACAAACGGAACCTGTTTTTCCTGCTGGTCATTATCGGTACCATATTCACGCTGTTTTCCAGGAACTGGGTGGAGGTAGAGAACGATCTCTCCTCCTATCTGCCCATCCACTCCACCACCCGCCAGGGACTGGATGTGATGGAGGAGCAGTTCACCACCTTCGGTACCGCGGATCTGATGGTGGCCAACATTTCTCTGGAGGAGGCCCGTCGGGTGAAGGCGGAGCTCCTGGAGCTGGACGGCGTGCAGAGCGTGGAATTCGATGACACAACAGACCACTATGCCCATGCCTCCGCCCTCTATTCGCTTACCTTTGACTATGACGAGGACGATGAGAGGTGCCTGGAGGCCCTGGACAGGGCCAGGGAGAGCCTCACTGGCTGGGATGTATTCGTATCCACGGAGCTGGGTAACACCAAGGGGGATATCATTGACGCTGAAGTCAATGTCATCATGGTCTATGTGGCGGTGATCGTGCTAGTGGTGCTCTTGCTGACCTCACAGACTTACGCCGAGGTCCCTGTGCTTATCCTGACCTTTGTTACGGCCATGATTTTGAACCTGGGCAGCAATTTCCTGCTGGGAAAAATCTCCTTCGTGTCCAATTCCGTGACCAGCATCCTCCAGCTTGCCCTGTCCCTGGACTACGCCGTGATCTTCTGTAACCGCTTCAAAGAGGAGCATCAGACACTGCCCATCCGGGAGGCGACCATCATAGCCCTCAGCAAAGCCATTCCGGAGATCAGCGCCAGCTCACTGACCACCATCGGTGGGCTGGTGGCCATGATGTTCATGCAGTTCAAGCTGGGACCTGATATGGCGGTCTGCCTGATTAAAGCCATCCTGTTTGCCCTACTGGCTGTATTTGTGGTGATGCCGGGCCTGCTGATCCTGTTCGGTCCGCTGATGGACAAGACACAGCACCGCAGCTTTATCCCAAAGATCCCCTTTGTAGGAAAATTTGCCTATCTGTCCCGATTCGTGATACCGCCTGTATTTCTGGTCCTGGTGGTTCTGGGTATCCATTTCTCCTCGGACTGTCCCTATGTCTATGGGTACGGGAGCATCGAAACGCCGAAACTGAATGAGGTGCAGATTGCCTCCCAGATGATCGAGGAGAATTTTACATCGAAAAACCTTGTGGCGCTTATGGTGCCCACCGGCGACTACGAGAAGGAACGGATGATCCTGGACGAGTTGGAACAATATACGGAAGTGGACTACACCATGGGGTTGTCCAATGTGGAGGCGATGGACGGCTATATGCTGGCCGACCGGCTAACGCCCAGACAGTTTGCCGAACTGGCGGATCTGGATTATGAGTTGGCCAAGCTGGTCTATACAGCATACGCGGTCAAGAATGAGGACTATGGACGGATCATTGGCGGCATTTCCGCCTACCGGGTCCCGCTGATGGATATGTTTCTGTTTATCTGTGACCAGCTGGACGAGGGCTATGTCACCTTAGACAAGGAGCAGACCGACGATCTGGACGAGGCGCGGGAGCAGATTGAACATGCCAAGCTGCAGCTCCAAGGAAGCGAATATGACCGGATGCTGGTCTATCTGACCCTGCCTGAGGGGGGAGAGGAGACCTACGCCTTTCTGGATACGATCCAGGAAACTGCCCAGAAATATTACCCAGGAGAGAGTATTTACCTGGCTGGAAACTCCACCACAGAGGCTGATTTTAAGGCCGCGTTTGCCACGGACAACACGGTGGTCAGCGTGGTGTCCATCCTCATCGTCCTGGTGGTGCTGCTGTTCACCTTTCGATCTGCGGGGATGCCGGTACTGTTGATCTTGGTCATCCAGGGCAGTATCTGGATCAATTTCTCCATTCCGGCCTTCACCGGGACCCCGCTGTTTTTCCTCAGCTATCTGGTAGTCAGTTCTATCCAGATGGGGGCTAACATCGACTATGCCATCGTGATCGCTAGCCGCTACATGGAGCTGAAAGACCAAATGGACCACAGACAGGCCATCATTGAAACAATGAATTTTGCCTTTCCAACCATTGTTACATCGGGCAGTATTTTGACCGTGGCCGGCCTGCTCATCGGGCAGATGACGTCAGAGGCGGCCATCGTGGGTATTGGGCAAAGCCTTGGGCGGGGAACGATTTTGTCCATTGTTCTGGTCATGTTTGTCCTGCCTCAGATTCTGTTGATTGGCGGCGCGGTGGTGGAAAAGACATCCTTTTCCGTGCCCAGCGCGGTGAAAAAACACAGGGCCAGCGGGCGGGTCCGAGTAGATGGGCTGGTGCGGGGAGAGATATCTGGCACCATCAGCGGCACCGTCCATGCCATCGTAGACGGAGATGTGGATCTGAACCTGATCTCAGGTTATGCGCAGGAGGAGGCAGAGCATGAAACGCAAGAGAACTGATTGGATCAGGAGAGCGGTCAGTGTCCTGCTCACCCTTATCCTGTGTGCCCAGGCAGCAGGCCCTATACTGGCGGTGGAAGACGGGGTGATCCGGATCACTTGCGCCGAGGACCTTCTGGAACTGTCCCGTAATTGTGCGCTGGACACCTGGTCCCAGGGCAAGCACGTGGCGCTGACAGCGGATATCTCTCTGGCGGGTACGGGATATACCCCGATCCCCACGTTCGGCGGTACCTTTGACGGTGGCGGCTATACTATCAGCGGGCTGGACCTGTCAAGCGGGCTGACCCCGGCGGGCGTGTTCGGCACCCTGCAGGAGGGCGCGGTGGTAAAGGACCTCCATGTGACCGGCAGTATTGAGCCGTCTGGCCATGGCTCGTCCATAGGGGGCATCGCGGGAGAGAACTATGGCGTGATCGCGGCCTGCTCCTTCTCCGGGACGATTACCGGGACAGACCGGGTGGGAGGCATTGCCGGACTGAACGGGCTGACAGGTAAGATCCAGGGTTGTTCTGCCGCCGGAGGTATCACTGGAAAGAGCATGACTGGCGGCATCGCTGGCGAAAACTGCGGTGTGCTGTCGGGATGCCGAAACAATAGCTATGTCAATATTACCAGCACAGACCCTGGGCTCGAGCTGACGAATTTGGATCTGGATGTGTCCAAGTCTCTGTTTACCCTGAGCGCGCTGGATACGGTGAATATCGCCACGGATACTGGAGGTATAGCAGGGTACTCATCTGGTATGGTTCTCAGCTGCATCAATGCCGGTGTTGTCGGATATCCCCACATCGGCTACAACGTAGGCGGCATTGCGGGGCGAAGCTGCGGCCATGTGGCCTACTGCGTCAACCGCGGACAGGTATTCGGCCGCAAGGATATCGGCGGTATCGTTGGCCAGGCAGAGCCCTACATTGTGCTGAATTTATCAGAGGATATGCTGGATACCATTCAGAAGGAGCTGGACCGCCTGGGAGGGCTGGTAGACCGGGCGGCGGACCACGCCGATGGAGCCGCCGGCCGGATCTCAGACAATCTGGATGCCATCGGAGCCTCCGTTGATGACGCCACCGGACACGCCAAGGACTTGACAGATCGTCTGTCAGACTACGGGGACGAGGTGATTACAGAAATCAACCGGGGCAGCGACATCCTGGCTGACGCCCTAGATCAGATGGCGGACATCTCCAGCGATGCTACCGGCTTTGCGGAAGAACTGACGGACAGTTTGGACCTGATGGAGGATGCCCTGCGGGATTTGGCCCGGATCGATGGCTCTCAGGCGGTAGATGAACTGGAGCGGGCGGCGGACAGCATCGAGAAGGCCGGCCGGCTGCTGAAAAGCGGCATAAGAAAGATCATCGACGGGTTGGAACAGCTGCGGAACTTCGTCCGCATTGAGGATGAGACTGGCAGCCGGGAGGCCCTGGAAAAGATTGAGGAGGGGGTTGGAGAGACCGCCCAGGCGGCAGAGGAGCTGGGAAGAGCCATGGATCTGGCGGCCCAGTCCGGCGTGGTGGAAGACGTGGCCGCCCAGAGCATGGAGGAGCTGGGGGGAGAGATGGGGCAGATTTCTGATGCCCTGACCCAGGTGGGCGGCGGCGCGGAAACCGTGCGTCTGAACATCTCTTTCGATTTGGAGGATATCCGGGAGGGCCTGCGGCAGATCCGGAGTGGTGTGAAAAACGTGGTGGACTCCTCCGGCGCGGCCATGAAGGCGGTGGACAGCCTGGGGGATGCCCTGGATGAGTTGAAGGCCGTGGGGCAGGAACTGAGTGACGGCCTGGACGCCCTGGCGGATGCCGTGAGCTCGTTTGAACAGGCGGGAGAAACTGGGACAGAAGTGTTTGCTGGGCTGGAGGATCTGTTCGGCTACTTGGCTGGGGTGGACCCTATCCAGATCGCCCACCCTGGGGAGGAGGTCAGCGCCGCCTCTGACGCCCTCTATGACACGATGGAACGGCTGAACGACCAGATGGGCCTCCTGAATGACACGGCTGCCGCCTCGGTAGGCGACTTGACCGGCGACATCCGGGCCATTAGTGCCCAGGTCGGGGTGGTGACAGATACTCTGATTGACGCCATCCGGGAGATCGAAAATTACGACCTGGAAGACAGTATCTCGGATACCTCAGAGGAGAATATCGACCAGGTGACCAGCGGCAGGCTCCTGTCCTGCTCCAACACGGCGGCCATCTCCGGGGATCTCAATGTAGGCGGAGTGGCTGGCTCCATGGCAGTGGAGTATGAGCTGGACCCTGAGGATGACCTGATTTCCAACAGCGCGCCTATCTACCGGAGAGCCTATGAGCTGAAGGCCATCCTCCAGCGGTGTACCAACACCGGAGCCGTAGTTGGCCGGCGGGACCATGTAGGCAGTGTCTGCGGTCGGATGGATTTGGGGCTTATCCTGGAGTGTGAGGCCTACGGCAGCGCGGAGAGCGAGAACGGAGACTATGTGGGCGGTGTCGCCGGCTATGCGGTGGGGACGATACGGGAGAGTTTTGCCAAATGCGCCCTGTCCGGAAAGCGTTATGTGGGCGGTATCGTGGGGGCCGCCGGAGCCAGGGACTCCGGGGGATCAGTCACCGGGTGCTGTTCCTTCGTCCTTATCCCAGAGTATGAGGAGTATGCCGGTGCGATATCCGGCACAGATCAGGGCCTATTCCAGAATAACCGATTTGTGTCAGACGATTTGGCTGGCCTAAACCGCGTCAGTGCCGCCGGCCGAGCGGAACCTATTTCCTACGAACAACTGCTCCAGATGGAGGATATCCCCACCCCTATGAAGCGGCTGGAGCTGCGCTTCTGGGCGGATGGCCGAGTGATCCAGACGGTCCCCTTTGACTATGGCGCTTCCTTTGACGATTCGATTTTGCCGGAGATCCCCCACCAGGAGGGATGCTTTGCGGTGTGGGACCGGGAGGATCTGACGGATCTGCGGTTTGACACAGATGTGACCGCGGTCTACACCGCATACCGCTCCGCGCTGTCCTCTGCCCAACTGCGGGACGACGGCCGGCCGGTCCTCTTTGTAGAGGGGGAGTTCGACCAGGGGGACAGTCTGGAAGCCAGGCTGCTGGAAACGAGGGAGGATTATCCTAGACAGCTCCAGACCCTGGCGGACCGCCGTAGGGTCTTAGAGCGGTGGAAGGTGACCATACCGGCGGATGGACAGTCTATTCATACGGTACGCTACCTATCTCCCAACGGAAAGACGGAGCGGACGGAGTTCTATGCTGTTTCCGAGGATAGATGGACCCGTCTGGATACGGAAACGGCTGGCAGCTATCTGCTGGTCCGGCTGGAGGGGGATACCCCTGAGATTGCGGTAGTGACCCGGACTCCAATATGGTGGGTCTGGCCGATTGCGGCGGCCCTGGTGGCCGGACTCGTGTTTTGTGCGGTGGGCTGGGCGAAACACCGCAGGCTGCTCCAAAGGGCTGTAGCACAGGACAGGGAAACGCCGGCTGGATCAGCAGGCGGCGGAAAAAAGACCCGAAGGACTCGGCTGGCCGCCGCAGTGCTGGTGCTGGCCTGTTTGATAGGGGGAGCGACGTGGTTCCTTGTTTCTGGAGGCTGGAATACCGTCGCCGCTGTCCGTCTGCTGCACCGGTATGCCCAACAGCCCGATCTGACGATAGAGATGGATGCCCAGGCGGAGGCAGGCGGTCGGCGCTACCGCATCGATGCCCTGATCGACATCGTTCAGGTGGGGGAGCATCTTACCACGAGGCTAGAACGTGATGGAGCGGCGGTATATTACAGTGATGGGATGCTCTATTTAGGAGATGGAACCTCCGTCCGTGTGGATATGGGCTTCCCGGACTACGCGGCCCTTCTGGACACAGTGGCAGGGCTATACCGGGATGGGGATATTTCCGCCTTTTCCAACAGTGGAGAGAACATATACAGCGTTACAGTAAGCGGTGAGCGGGTCTCCTCCATTCTGAAAGCGCTCTTTCCTGATTCCGCATCGTATCTGGCCTCCCTGGAGAGCCTAAACTTAGACTTGGTCGCGAAGGGGAATGAGCTTTCTGCCCTCCGACTTTGGACGAAGGGAACAGCAGATACGACGGATCACGACTGTATATCCCTGGCCGTTGAGCTGAGAATACACACCGCGGAGGGGAAGGTGGACCTGCCCCAGCCTGTACGGGCCCGTATCCTGGCCGGGGACCAGAAGGAAACGGCCCCAGACCTGCTCCGGCTGCTCCTGGCTTGGCGGAGATTGAACGCGGAGGACCCACTGGTATCCAGACTGTCCTACCAGGCGGACTGTGGCCCACTGGTAGTGGACAGCGAACTGGAGCTGTTCCGGACCTATGTGGACGGCAGAGAGGTGGTCGGGCTGAGAAAAAGCGGCCAGACCCTGTATATGGTGGATGGAGGGGTCCTGGATGAGCAGGGAGGCTCCGTGTCTGGACAGGAGGAGCTGGTCAGCCTGCCGGGCGTGCTGCTCCATCTCTGGCTGGAGGGCGGCCTGGAATATGAGGAGCGGAACGGGACCGGTCTGTACACCCTTTCCCTCCGGCAGGAGGAAATCGAAGAGGTGATCCAGGCGCTCCTGCCGGAGGCGGAAGGGCTGGACACCAGCCTGACTGCCGGGAAGCTCCAGATCGAACTGACAGACCAGGGAATCGAACGTATCTCATTCCAGGTTCGTGGCAGTGTCCATGTCCTATCTATCAACGCCCCTGTGTCTATATCCGGAAGCTTTACCTTCCCTGAGGAAACGGAGGAGATTTCAATACCGGCGCCAGTGGAGGAGGCGGTCAAGAGAGAGGAGGGATGACCATGGTACATAAGATCATCTGCATTGGGCGCCAGTTTGGCAGCGGAGGCCATGAGATTGCGGTCAGAACGGGAGCGAAGCTGGGGATCAGGGTCTATGAGAGGGACATTCTGCATCTGGCCTGCAAATATGGGGAGCTGGCGGTCAAGACGCTGGAAAAGGCGGACGAAACAGCGACCAACCCATTCCTGTTTCAAGGGGTATATGAGGGAAACCAGCACATTGTCCGGGGACTGCCCACCTCAGAGGTGCTCTTTGCCCTTCAGAGCCATGAAATACGCCGCCTGGCAAGTGAGGAGGACTGTATCTTCGTAGGCCGCTGCGCCGGTTACGTTTTGCGGGACGCGGAGGTACGGCTGCTGAAGGTTTTTGTCCGTGCCCCTTTTGAATACCGGGTGCGGAGGAAGATGGCCCAAGAGGGGCTCTCTCCAGGCAAGGCGGTCCGGATGGTAAAACGGATGGATAAGCGGCGCCGCGCCTACTATGAGCACTATACAGGGCAGGAATGGGGAAGCGGCTGTGATCTTGAGCTGGACATGGGCGCACAGACTGCTGACGAAGCGGTGGAGAAAATTGAAAAACTCTATCTCGCGCTCTAAAGAGCGAAATAGCAAATGGGGAGAGGACGCATACCGGCGTCCTCTCTCCATTTATTAAAAAGAATAATTTTTCGTGGGATATCTCCTCCAATGGGTGTATAGTAAGGTAGAGAGAACAGAGAGGGGGGAACCCATGGACGACCTGGAGCTGCTCCGGCTGCTGCGGAGCCGGGATCAGCGGGGGCTGGATCAGCTGCTGGTCCGGCATGGCCCGCTGCTGCGCTATATCCTGTGCCCAATCCTGGACGACCCGCGAGAACGGGAGGAGTGTCTGTCTGATGTGGCCCTCCAGATATGGGAGAGGGCAGACCAGTTCGACCCGGAGCGGGGTTCTCTGACCGCCTGGCTGTCGGCCATTGCTCGGAATACAGCCCTAAACCGGCGGCGGGCCGCCCGCCGCGGGACCGGGGACTGTCAGCCGCTGGACGACAGTATGCTGGACCCTGCCCCCGGACCGGAGGAGGAGCTGCTGCGCAAGGAGCGTACCCAGCGCCTGTTGCTGGCGGTGCGTCGGATGAGTGAAATCGATTGTAGTCTGTTCTACCGGAAATACTATTACCTTCAGTCTGCTGCCCAGATGGCCGCCGAATTAGGGCTGACTGAGCGCGGCGTAGAGGGGCGCCTGCGCCGAATCCGCCTACGCCTGCGTAAGGAATTGGGAGGTGAGTGGAATGTCTGACGACCGGAGCTTTGACCAGATGGTAGAGGAGGGGATGTCCGCTGTACCGCCTCCGGCGGAGGTGCTGGATGAGATCACGCCTTGGAAGCGGGCCCTTAGGCGTGTTGTCTGGGGCGTGGGGCTGACCACCATTTTAATCCATTTCCTGTGGCTGCAGTATCTGCTGCCCACCGCCGGCCTGATGCTGATGTGGCTGGGTTTCCGAACTTTGCGTCGAGAGAATGGGTGGTTTGCCCTGGGCTGGGCCATCAGTGTATACCGGGTTATGGGTCAATTTTTCCGGCTGCTGGCTAACGCCACCCTGTTGCGAATCGAGGGGACCCCCACCTGGATGTATCTGACCTTGCTTATTCCTCTGCTGCAGTATATCTGCCTGTGGCAGGGGATCAGGGCTGTCCAGCGGAAAGCCGGGCAGGAACAAAGAGCCGGCGCCGCCGGCGCGCTGGTCGTGTTTTATCTGCTCCTGACCGGACTGGCCTTCCTGGATGCGGAGGGCTGGCCGATGCTGCTGGTCCTGCTGGTCTGCTATATCGCCCTGCTCCGCAACCTGGCCAGGCTGGCCAATCTCCTGGACGGAGCCGGATATGAAGTGAATGCGGCCCCTGTCCGCCTGTCTGATAGGACGGTGTGCCTGTCCTGGCTTGGGGCTCTGCTGGTCTGTCTGCCTCTGGCCACCCTCCTTTTTGGCCGGTTCCCTATGGAGTGGGTCCCGCGGCCTGCCGGGGAGCAGACGGGATGGGAGGAAACCGCAGCCCACCTTCTGGACCTGGGGGTGCCGGAGGACGTGACATCCGACCTGGCTCCGGAGGATCTGGCTGACTGTGCCGAAAGTATCCGGGCGGTGGTGGAGCAAAGGGAATTTCCCATGAATAAGGGCCGTGAGGTGCGGGAAACTGTGGGGAACAGCACCCACATCAGCCGGGTCTATGATGTGTATGAGCTGCGCCTTACCAGTGTGGCGCTGGAACTTCCTGATGGGCGGTGGAAGGTGATCCAGCACTTCCTCTGGCAGGAGGAGCCCAAGGTCCGGGGGACGGAGAGCATCCGCCTTCAAATCGCCGCAATTACGGCGGAAAGTCAGTATGCGGCTTGGGAGGAGTACCCCACAGAGTTCTCCGGACGGCTGCTCTATGACCGGGAGGGACAGACCTTTACGGGAGAGTACACCAGCCTGGGGTGGGATGAGTATACCTCAAGAGGCTTTTCCTTTGGGCCGAACCTCCAGCGGGACATGTCCGCCCAGTTCTCCCTGCCCTTGTGGGGAGAGAATTGCCGGGGCTATGTGTCCTATGTGGGGGGCAAGGGGGAGGATAAGATATACTTCTTATCCCAGATGGACTACACCCACCAGAATAGCTGGCTGTGCTATCCCCTGCTGTCGGCCTGGGAGCACCGGCAGATCCATCTGTTTGACGATGAAACCTTTAAAACAGTGCAGATGGACCTCATGGCCGGACCGGAAGATTAGAGGTATCAGACCCTCGGCCATACTGTGGCTGAGGATTTGAATTGTGATTTATATACAAAAAATGAAGATATAAATTATGCGACTTCAACAAAAATCGTCCTTGACGTAGGCAAGTCCTTCCTGATACAATACGGGCGACCGCAGAAGGAGGCGGTCCGCTCGACGGCAAGAGCGACAGGAAACTGCCCCCTCCCTCCACGGGCCGACGGCATGGAGGTGAGGCACGACGGCCGCCCGCACCTTAAGAACGCGCGGGCGGATATCAAGGAGGTAATAGATATGATTTGTGAGATCGAGATCAAGAATGGTGCTCAGATCGAAAAAATAAACCGGCTGGCGGCCAAGGCCCCCTATGAGGTGTGGCTCAGTTCCGGCACTGTAATGCTGGATGCCCGCTCCCTGCTGGGGCTGTTCGCCCTGATCGGGAAGAAGGCCCATGTGGTAGCGGAGGACAACGTCGATCCCCGCGCCTTCAGCAAGCTGGTTTCCAAAATGGCCTGAAAAAACCGCCCCTTGGGGCAAATTCCGTTAGGAATTTGCCCCAAGGGGCGGGGTTGCAGATGACAAATTACCTATTCGAGCGGCATAGCTTCAGCTACGATGTCTTTTTTGGCTTGGTGATCATATATTTCTGTTCCAGCGGTTCCGGCTCCGGCGCTGCTCGTAGGCAAATGGTGTTGTAGTAAATGTCCACCTGGTGATACTGCTTGCTGTCTACCTTGTCGGGCTTAGACACCACGTTTTTTCAATAAATTGGATTATCTCAGACGTCAAGCCTGCCAACCGGGTCGCCTTTTTAGCCCGTTCAATTGGACCACTGCAGGTCAGCTGTCTTGTCCGTAGTGGCTTCCTAACTGACCTCCATCTCCAGGATACGATGTCGCTGATGCCATTTGCGATGTCGATATTATCCATGATAACAATATAGCGGATATTCAGCCGGACAAAATTTTCTTCCCCAAATTGACCTATCACAAAACAGAGCAGATGTTTGTCAACACTTTCTAAATATGGCCACCGTTCGGTCAAAAATCCTTGGAAAAACCAGAAGAGAAATGAAAGCCGGGCTTACATGTGCCTGCATGAATCTTAAAATTAAGGCAAAATGGGATCTTCTGGGGAAGAAGGCCCACTCAAAAATTCTATTTTATAATGCAATTCAGTTAATAAAAGCAAAGTGGCTCTGGAATATAAATCCCAGAGCCGCTTTGTCTACAGTCTGAGTATCAGCTTGACAAAACAGACTAGCAGTAGGTACTATTATTTGATGTTTATGCTTGGAGATTGCCAGCAAATTTGTAAATTATGCGCCAACTTTTGAATAGAAGTGTACAACTTCTCCGATAAAACCGAGTTCTGACAATTCTGGCTGACCAGTAAAAACATTTTTAAAAATTAATACAGGCGTTCCTTATCCATTACTGTGTCGATACGTTTGAAGCGCACTGTGCGCGTTACATCTCTGCGGTCGCTCATGGCCAGCAGGATTACCTCGGACAGACTCAGAGGAGCCACATAGGAGTTGGTGAATCCCAGACCTTCCACTTGGGCCAATACCACCACGTCCGCTTTGCTGGCTAAGGGGCTAGTGTGGCGGTCGGTCATCAGGATGATCTTGGCACCATTCTCTCTGGCAATGTCCATCAGTGCGCGGTTAATCTCGGAGTACTTGGGGAAGCTGTACAGGAACAGGCAGTCATGCTGGGTAATATCCAAAATATTTTCTACCGCGGTGGCATCCCCGTGGACCACAGGGACTACATGGGGGGTAAGGAACAGGAGCTTGCTGGCCATGTACTGGGCGCAGCAGGCGGTTCCTCGAAAGCCGGCAATGTACTTCCGGTCGCTTTTCAGTAGGATATCTACGATCCGCTCCACAGTGTCCTGATCCATCTGAGAGTAGGTGCGTTGCAGGTTTTCCAGAGTGTACCGGCTCACATCATTAATCAGGTTGCTAGGATTGAGTTTCTCCAGACTCTTGGCGTATTTCTCTCCCGGTGAAAGGTCTTTGTGGGCCTGAGCGATCTGCTTGGCCACTCGGGCGTTCATCTCACTGCGGAATTCCGAGTAGCCCTTAAAGCCTAGCTTCCGGATAAAGCGGATTACCGAGGTGTCACTCACCCCTATAGCCTCGGCCAGTGTAGTGGAGGTCTGGAACCCAATGGTGCTCAAATGCGCTAGAATATACTCCGCGATTTCCACGTCCGTCCGGGTCAGTGTCATGCTTTGAATTTTCTTTGCCAATTCTTCCATGATATCCCCACCCTTATTTAATAAATACAGGATACCACATAACCACCGTCCCGGTCAATCACTGGGGCTCCCTTTAAATACAGCGTGGGGTGGCGCAAATTGCGTCACCCCACAATTGAAACAGAATCTTTCCTTAAGTAAGTGCAGCTAGGGCACACTCCATCCGGTCCAGGGCCTCTTTCAAATTTTCCATAGAGTTGGAGTAGGAGATCCGAATCTTTCCGGGAACATTGTAGGCCTCTCCCGGCACCGTGGAGATCAGCGCCTCGTCCAACAGATATTGACATAGATCCACAGATGTCTCAATCTTTTTCACTCCGAAAAACTTGCCCAGATAAGACTGTATATCGGGATACACATAGAAGGCACCTTTCACGTTGGGACAGATGATCCCAGGGATGCTGTTCAGTCGCTTTGTCACATAGTCCTTGCGACGTTTGAACTCATTTACCATTTCCTCTAGGTCATGTTGGGGACCCTGGAGGGCGGCCACAGCGGCTTTTTGGGAGATGGAGCTGGTGGCGGAAGTGGTCTGGCTTTGTACCGCCATAATGCCCTTGATTACATCCGCCCGGGCAGCAGCGTAGCCGATACGCCAGCCGGTCATGGCATAAGCTTTGGAAAAGCCATTGACGGTGATGGTATGGTCCTTTACCTCCTTAGAGATGGAGGCGACACTGAAGTGCTTGGCGCCGTCATAGACCAGTTTCTCGTAGATCTCGTCGGCTACGATGAAGAAGTCGTGCTCCACCGCCAGCTGGGCTAGCTTGCGCAGGCTTTCCTCGCTGTACACCGCACCGGTGGGATTGTTGGGGGTGCAGATGATGATGGCCTTGGTTCTGGGGGTGATGGCCGACTGAATGGAGTCCAGATTTAGCTCATAGTTGTCCTCACGTACCGGGACGAGCACCGGATCAGCACCCGCCAGACGGATCATCTCCGTATAGCTTACCCAGCAGGGGATGGGCAGCAGAACCTCGTCCCCTGGCCCAGCAATGACCATCATGGTGCTAGCAATGGCCTGCTTGGCCCCCACCGCCGTGGTCACCTCATTCAGGGCATACTCTATGCCGTTTTCTTTCTTTAGCTTTTTTATGATCTCCTCTCGTAGTTCCAAGATACCGTTGCCCGGGGTGTATTTAGTAAAGCTGTCCGTAATAGCCTTTATCCCTGCCACCTTGATGTAGTCCGGGGTCCCAAAATCCGGTTCCCCTACGTTCAGGGAAATGATATCTTTCCCCTGCCGCTTCAGCTCTGCCACCTTGGCGATCAGCGCCGAGGTAGGCGAACCGCTGAATTTGCTCATGCGTTCAGCAAGTATAGTTGCCATAGTATCAGATTCTCCCTAATATATAAAATGCTAATCTTACACGCAGGATTACTTATCCATATTCTTCTGATCAAACACTTTTTTGTCTATCATACCCAAATTAGAGGCAATAACGCAGGTACCGATGTGGTCTCCGGTCACATTAACGGTAGTGGTACCGATGTTCACCAGTGGCCAGATGGCAGCGATTAGGGGCAGCATACCCATGGGCAGACCCAAAGCCTCAAACATTATGGCTGACATCACTACTGCAGTACCCTGGATACCCGGGGCTCCAATGGATAAAACTAGGCCCATGCCCACTGCCTGAATTACCAGAACGGGAGTCAGAGGAACATTATACAGCTCCAAAGCAGTGACCGCAATGATACCAAGAGAGGCCGCAAAACCGTTCATGTTGACCGTCGCGCCCAGTGGGAGAGAAAAACTGTAAATTTTCTCAGGTACGCCGCAGCGCTTCTCCTGGCAGGTGAAGCCCATAGGAAGAGCGGCATTGGAAGAACCGGTACTGAAGGCCATCATCAGAGCAGGACCGACGTTTTTATAAAACTGGATAGGAGAAAACCGCCCCATAAACTTACAAACGAGCGGATAAAATACCAACATAATGACCAGTAACGCCACATAGATTGCCACCACGAACTTAACAGCCACAGCTAACATCTCAGTTCCCAGGGTACCAGTCAACTGCATGGCTAGGAAGAAGATGCCGTAGGGGGCTAAGTCAGTGATCAAGTTGGTCATCTGGAGCATTACCTCGTTGCCTGCCTCAATAAAAGCAACAATGGGCTTCGCCTTTTCACCAACCATGATGATGCACACGCCAAAAAGTACCGCAAAGATAATGATGGGGATCATATCCATCTTGGCCATGGATGAAACAATGTTCTCAGGAATCCACGTCAGGATGGAGTCAGCAAAACTATACGCCTGGGAGGTGGTCTCCTCCACGGTACCCAGCATTCCCTCCGCTCCGATGCCAGGGTTCACGCCCAGGGAGATTACCACGCCTATAGCTGCAGCCACGATGGTAGTCACAATGTAAAATACAATCACACGTATGCCTACTTGGCCAAATTCCTTCGGACTGGCCAGTTTGGTTACGCCAGAGATAATCGAGAAAAATACCAGCGGCACAATCAGCATCTTCAGTAGCTTGATATAGGCATCGCCCACTGGAGCAAGCACAGCAACATTCTCGCCAAACACAAAACCGATCACACATCCGGCAATCAAGAGAATAAATATTTTCATATAAAGGGGAATATTTTTCCACGCTTTCATCATGTTTTCTCCTCTCTCATTTCAAATTTAATCGTCCAAAAATCGACAGGTCATTTCCCAGTCGCACAAGTCCGCGTAGTTGAACAAAACACCTTCTTTCCACATGGGCTTCATATTCTGGTCATGGGTATGGGTTAGGATCAGATGCTGCATATCCACATCGAACCCTGCTTCCCGCGCCAGCATCGCTGTTAACACACCATGCTGGATTTTTCGGCCAATTTCTGAAACCACCAGTTTACCGTCTTTGTCGTAGACATATTCCACCACCTTATCTACGTCGTGGAGCAAGCCCAGGATAATGATTCGCTGCTCATCAAAGTTGCAGCCGTGATACTTGTGGATGATGCGGGCCAGTGACAAGGCGCATTCTACCGAGGAGTTGACATGAGAGATCAAGGTTATGTCATCCATTCCCTCTTTGAATTTGGCCTGGTCAAAGGTTTCCCAAGGGCTCATATCCAGCGCTGTGTACCACACCTGCACAATACCCTGAACTGTAGCCGGATCCGCTACATCCCGAAGACTGGGCAGGTACTGTGCCAATTGTTCAACTTTTTCATCTATTGTCATATTACTTGCTTCCTCCTGCTTCGATTGCTTCTATTCCCCATAAGTTCCGTTGATAAACTCGGTCTTTTTTGTCTCCAGGCTTTTCATGACCCACGCCCGGTTGGAGGTCCCGTTTTTGGCGGCTTCCACTTTAGCTGCGTCCTGCTCATGGAACTTCTTTGCCGCCTCTAAGACCACTGGGGCATCCTTTAGGGGTACCACGATAATCCCGTCAGCGTCGGCTACAATAATATCGCCGGGGTTTATGCTGACGCCGCCACAGGCGATAGGGACGTTGATCTCACCAGGACCCTCCTTGTGTGGACCACCCGGAGTGGAGCCGGTAGCATACACCGGCAGGTCCATCTCTCGCAGGGCATCCAGATCCCGGACGGGTCCGTCCAGCACCAGTCCGCCCAGCTTCCGCTGGTACTTTGCATAGGTGAACATGATCTCACCCATGAGGGAACGGGTCTGGTCTTCATCGTTGGACACCACGATGATATCTCCCGGCTGAGACATGTCCAATGCCTGATGCAGGAACAGGTTGTCTCCTGCCCGTGCCTTTACTGTAAGAGCTGGCCCAACCATGATGCCCCGAAAGCCGCTCATCAGCTTGATCCGGGGATTCATGGCACAGGAGCGGCCCATGGTATCTGCGATGTTGGCGGCTGGCAGCCCGGCGAAACCGTCCAGTAGCTCCCGGCTAGGCATAGGACGTTTTAGGAACACTCGATTTCCAATGGACATTTTGCTACATCCTTTCTTCTTATATACTGGGTATGTTGTTGCTATAACTACATTTTATTTATATGTTGAATATTTGTCAACAAAACAATCGAATTATGTATGTTTTTCTGTGTATTGACCAACAAAAAAACCTTGTCATGTAGATATTTCAATATCTGCAGGTGGAATCTGTTATTTTTTTGGATTTTAGAGGTTTTTTCTACCTTTTGAAGTACCAGGTCATGATGACCACATCCCTTATTGGGGTGGGTGCAGTAGACTTTTACAGACTATTGTCTATATCCCTCCTAAAAGGATGTGTTGGTCAAGTGCATTAAGTTTGTGATCCCCAAGGATTTGGACATATCCGGCGAATCGTCCCAGGCGATGTGCACCCCAGCCCGTTTCATTGCCCACACTCACAACAGTGATTATCGCTGTTGTGAGTGTGTTTTGACCCTGTAAACCAGCCGAAGATTACAGCGGACTATTTTTAGACGGACATATCTGAAAAAATGTACTTGATCCATTTGAGCAACAAACGTATTTTTGGCGTTTCAAGCGGTCATTTGTCTTTCTATCCAAAAAAACAAAAGGCACGCCTCCGGCGTGCCTTTTGACAGACTGAGGAGTGCTGGCATTACACCAGCACTCCTATTTTCTGCCTTTAACGATAAATCAGTTCGTCATAGAATATTTCTTTTGTACAGATGTAGATGGAGTTCATCTTTCTCATCCATTCCATCTGATCTTCTGCTTTGAGTTTTTTCGTAATGCTCTCTTGCATAGCTATCTGATATTATTGGTCGAGAAAACATTTCCTTTATTTTCTGGCCTATTTCGGCCAAACAGCTGTTCAGCTTGCCGCCTAGCAGCAGATAGGTATAGATTTTCTTTGATGTACCACAGGTGTCGCCGGTCCCATATGCCGATAGAAGCGAATTCAGAAATGATGAGGTTAGAGAGAAGATAATCCAACTTTTGGCGGTAGGTTCCTTCCGTCTGCTCAAATACGGACCTTCCCATGATAATTCTGCCCATATCTGTTAAATATCTCTGCTATCTAATCACTCTCGGCTATCTGATAATAGCTAAGAGAGGTAACTTCCTTACGTTATCTCACCTTGTGCGGGGGCGGTTTTTATGTTTTTATAGCAGGTGGAAGTTGACGATCAGGCCGGAGAACACGATGGACACGGTAGATACCAACTTGATCAGGATGTTCAGGGAGGGACCGGAGGTGTCCTTGAAGGGATCGCCCACGGTGTCGCCGATGACAGCGGCCTTGTGCTGCTCCGAGCCCTTGCCGCCGTGGTGGCCAGACTCGATGTACTTCTTGGCGTTGTCCCAGGCGCCGCCGGCGTTGGACATGAATACTGCCACGGCAAAGCCGGAGACCGACACACCACCCAACAGGCCCACCACACCTTCCACAGACAGGATCAGACCGGTGAAGATGGGAACGATGATGGCCAGCAGGGAGGGCTTCACCATCTCACGCAGGGCCCCCTTGGTACAAAGGCCCACGCAGGAGGCGTAGTCAGGATCTGTGGTGCCCTCCATGATGCCGGCGATCTCCCGGAACTGGCGGCGGACCTCTACCACGATGGACTGGGCGGCCCGCTGGACAGCGCTCATGGTGAGAGCGGCAAAGACAAAGGTGAGCATAGCGCCGATGAACAGTCCCACCAGCACAGCTGGGTTGGTGAGGGAGAGGTCAGGGGCATAATCCATCTTGGCCTTCACGATATCTACATAGCTGACCAGCAGGGCCAGGGCGGTGAGGGCGGCGGAGCCGATGGCAAAGCCCTTTCCGGTGGCGGCGGTGGTGTTGCCCAGGGAGTCCAGGGCATCGGTGCGCTCACGGACCTCATCACCCAGGCCGGACATCTCGGCAATACCGCCGGCGTTGTCAGCCACAGGGCCGTAGGCGTCGGTCGCCAGGGTGATGCCCAGGGTGGACAGCATCCCAACGGCGGCAATGCCAATGCCGTAGAGGCCCTTGGAGAACAGCTCGGTATAGTTTTCAGCAGAGGTAGTGAGAGAGCCCCCGGCAGCCAGGAAGGAGATGATGACTGCCGCGCCCACGATGAGGATGGGGGCGATGGTGGACAGCATTCCCAGGGACAGGCCGCCGATGATGGTGGTGGCGGCGCCGGTTTCTGTGGAGTCGGCCAGCCCCTGGGTGGGCTTATAGGTGTCGGAGGTGTAGTATTCGGTGAAGTAGCCGATGGCACAGCCTCCAATCAGTCCGCAGAGGATGGCGATGTAAACGCCCCAACTGCCCAGGATGAAATAGGTTAAGGGGGCGGCGATAACAGCGGCCAGGACAGCGGCGGTATAGGTGCCTTTGCGCAGGGTGCCCAGCAGCTCACGCTGGCTGGCTCCCTCTTTGGTTCGGATCAGGAAGGAGCCAAAAATGGAGCACAGAATGCCCACCACAGCCAGAGCAATGGGGAGCAGCATAGCCTCCCAGCTGCTGCCGGGATAAGCGGCCACACCTAGAGCGAAGGTGGCCAGGATAGAACCCACATAGCTCTCATACAGGTCGGCGCCCATGCCGGCCACGTCACCCACATTGTCACCTACGTTGTCAGCGATGGTTGCGGGGTTGCGGGGATCGTCCTCCGGAATGCCAGCCTCTACCTTACCTACCAGGTCGGCGCCCACGTCGGCGGCTTTGGTGAAGATACCGCCTCCCACACGGGCGAACAGAGCCATGAAGGAGGCGCCCATGCCAAACATAACCATGGTCTGGGCAATTTTGGCGGCGTCATAGTGAGCCACATACTTCAAAATATGGAACCACACCGAGATATCCAGCAGACCTAATCCTACCACAGTGAAGCCCATGACTGCGCCGGAGGAAAAGGCTACATTCAACCCTTTGTTCAGGCTCTCGCTGGCCGCCTGGGCGGTGCGGGCGTTGGCAGAGGTGGCGATCTTCATCCCCACAAAGCCGGCTAGAGCGGAGTAGATGCCGCCGGTGAGGAAGGCAAAGGGAATAAACCAGTTATCCAGCATATGGAACCTTGCCAGAGCCAGCAGTATCAAAAACACCACGAAAAAGACCTTGGACACCGTGGCATACTGGTGCTTCAAATAGGCGTTTGCACCCTGCCGGATGGCGGCGGCGATCTTTTTCATGGTGTCGTTGCCCTCGGAGAAGGCCCGGACCCTGTTGCTTTGGAGCCAGGCGAACAACAGTGCCACCGCAGCTCCCACTAATCCGATCCAGAACAATCTATCCAAATCTTACACGCTCCTTTGATACGATAAGCAAATTCTAAATATAGAATCAAATTGCTTAATCGTAAGGTTATAAAAGTATTTTACCACATAACAAAAAAATTGCAAGTCAAAATAACGGGAGATTCAAAAAAGATAGCAGTGACAGAAAGGGCGGAAGGAGGCGAAAAAGCCCGGCCATTTCCAAGGAAATGGCCGGGCCGCTTGTAAAAATCAGGTGTGTCGCCAGGCTTGACGGCTGAAAAGGACCAGAATGGGGAAGATTTCCAGACGCCCGATAATCATACACAGTGACATGACTATCTTGGACAGATGGGAGAAGGCGGAAAAATTACCGGTGGGACCCACCAGCTCCAAACCAGGACCCACGTTGCTGATACAGGTAAGGGCGGAACTGAAAGATACGGAGAAGGGAAAATCGTCTAAAGAAATGATCAGGGTGGCAGCTAATATGATGAAAAGATAGCTGCCGACAAAAACGCTAATAGAACGTAGTGTGTCCTCTTCCACCACCTTGCCGTCCAGCTTAACTACCTCGACAGACCGGGGATGAATAACCCGGTGGATCTCCCGCCGAATGGAACGGAGCAGAATCAATACCCGAGAGCACTTGATGCCTCCTCCGGTAGAGCCAGCACAGGCGCCGCAGAACATAAGGAGCACTAGAATTGTCTGGGAGAAATGGGGCCAGAGTACAAAATCCGCGGTAGCGAAGCCAGTGGTAGAGATGATAGAGGCTACCTGGAACACGGAATATCGGAGGCTCTCCCAAATACTGGTATAGAGGGGAGCAATGTCTATGGCAATCAGGATGGTGGCGCCTGTCACCACTAGCAGGAAAAACCGGAGCTCGTCGCTGGAGAGGGCTTCCCGCCATTTCCGGGTGAGCAACAGGAAATAGACCGCGAAATTCAGTGAAAACAGAAGAATAAAGACGGTAATAATCAAGTCGATGGCCACACTGCCATAAGCGCCCACGCTGGCATTCCGGTTGGAAAAGCCCCCGGTACCGGCGGAGGAAAAAGCGTGAATAAAGGAATCATACAGCGGCATACCAGCCAGTTTCAGACACACAACCTCTGTCAGGGTGAGGACGCAATAGATACTGTACAGGATTTTAGAGGTCTGGGCCTGCTTGGGTACCAGCTTGGAGAAGACCGGACCGGGGCTCTCCGCCTGGGTCAGGTAGTGGGAGCGGATACCGAGAGAGGGTACGATAGCAGTGGCTAACACTAATACGCCCATACCGCCCAGCCAATGGGTGAGGGAGCGCCAGAAGAGGATGCCTTTGGAGCAGGCCTCAATATCAGCTAGGATTGTGGCACCAGTAGTGGTGAAGCCGGAGGCGGATTCAAACAGACAGTCTGTAAAGGAGGAAAACTCCCCAGAGAAGTAAAAGGGGAGCGCCCCGGCCACGCTGACCAGCAGCCAGATCAGGCCGACAGCAGCGAAGCCGTCCCGCAGAAAAAAGCCAGGTCCAGTCCGCATTAGAGAGAGGGGAAGGCAGGTGCACAGGAGAACGGCGATGCTGGTCAAAAAGGGGAGAGGACTTTCGCCATAGAGCAGAGACACCCCCAGAGGAAGCAGCATGGAGCCGGCAATTAGCAACTCTACGCGGCCAAGGAGTTTCAGGATGAGCTTGACATTCATATAGGGCCTCCGGGAAAATAATATCGGGAAAAAAGATCAGGTGTGCCGCCAAGCCTCACGGCTGAAAAGGACCAGGATGGGGAAGATTTCCAGACGGCCGATGACCATGCACAGCGACATGACCAGCTTGGACAGAGAGGACAGCAAGGAAAAATTACCGGTAGGTCCCACCAGATCCAGACCCGGCCCGACGTTGCTCAAACTGGCCAAAGCAGAGGTGAAGGAGACAGTGAAGGGGTACCCATCCAGAGAGATGATCAGGGAGGTCCCCAGTAGAAGGAGGGGAAAGCAACCGAAAGACGCCAGGGCAGGGGGAAGGACCGACTCCAACCCTTTTAGCTCCGCCTGCCCTAACAGTTTCAAAATAAGTTTAAGGCTCTCCGGAGTGGGGGAAGGGGCCATCGTCCTCGTAGATGTCGTTTAAGTCTAGGATGAGCCTGCCACGGGAAATCAGAATGACGGAATCTCCCTCCTGAATAGAGGAGGAGCCCTCCGGGATGATGATGTCCCGCCCACGCATGATGACGGCGATCAGAATGCCGCTTTTCAAACGGAGATCCTTCAGGGGAACATTCAGATAACGGGTAGTAGAACGCACGGTAAACTCCATGGCCTCAGCCGCGCCGTCAGCGATGCGGTGGAGTGAATTCATCACGCTGCCTTGAGAGTTCTGCATCCCGCGGACCCGGTGAAGGATCTGGGCGGCAGTGATGGCCTTGGGAGAGATAACACTTTCCAGACCGATGGCCCGGGCAATGCCGGCATAATTCTGGCGGTTGGCCTTGGCGACTACCTTGGGTATGCCCTGCTGCATGGCATATAGGGAGATGATCAGATTGTCCTCGTCCCGGTCCGTGAGGGCTACAAAGGCGTCAGAAGCGGAAAAACGCTCCGACTCCAGCAGCTCCTGATCGGAACCATCGCCATGGATTACCATGGACTTGGGGAATTTTTCACTGATGAGACGACACTGGGCCTCGTCCAATTCCACGATTTTCAGCTTCATCCCCATCTTCTCCAGAATGCGTGCTAAGTAGACAGAGATCTTGCCGCCGCCCAGAATAAAGACATGGTGGACCTTCTGAGCGTATCGGCCCAGCAGGCGGAAAAACTGATCCAGACTTTCCGGACGTCCTACCAGATACAGCTTGTCCCCAATTTGAGGAACAAAGGAGCCATTGGGAATGACCACCGATTTTCCCCGTTCTACAGCACAGAACAGCAGGGACAGTTCCTTGACCTGGGGAGGCAAAGAGTAGAAGGGGGTGCCAACGAGAAAATCTCCATCCTGTAGGCGAAAGCCCATCAGCTCCACACGGCCCCGAAAGAACGTTTCAATGTTGGCGGCGGGAGGGAAACGGAGCAGGCGGGAAATCTCAATGGCGGTGGCGTTCTCTGGATTGATGACCATGTCGATCTTCAGATTCCGGCGCAACTCTACCAGGCTATTGGAGTACTCCAGGTCACGGATACGGGCGATGGTGTAGCCAGTGCCCATGTTTTTTGCGGTCAGGCAGCAGACCATATTGACCTCATCTGAATTGGTGGCCGCGACCAGCAGGTCGGCGGTATCCGCCCCGGCCTCCCGCAGAGTGGAGGTGGAGACACCGTTCCCGTGGATAACCATGACGTCCAGCATATCGGAGGCCCGGCGCAGAGACTCCTCCCGCAGATCCACGATGGTGACGTCGTGCTGCTCCCGGACCAGCTGTTCTGCCAGCGTGAAGCCGACTTTTCCGCTGCCTACAATGATGATTTTCATGTAAAATATCCTTTCGCGTATGATATCATACTCTGCTTTCACCAGAGCAGGAGGGAATGTTTTTCAGAACATATAGAGACAGAGAAGCGGACTTTAGATCGTCCACTCACCGTGTACTACACCTACCAGCAGCCAGCCAGACTCTCCCAGCTCGAATACCAGCTTTAAGGAGCACCAGTCTAACCCCTCGTTCACTGGGTCAATACTGGGGATACAAAAGTCTACGAATCGGCAACCGGGGTAAGCCGTAGTAATATTCTCCAGGGCGTTGCCGCTAATCATAATCTGGTCGATGCCGATCTCACTGGCCTGGGTGTAGTCCTGGTTGAATACATACCGGTCCACATATTGGGATATCGTCATCTGGATAGGGTTGCCTCGGCCATCTTCAAAGCCCCAGGTGTAGACCCGGGGGTCCTCTTCCAGCCCCTGGATTTGGGCCGCGGAAAGGGTCAGGTCTTGCTCAAGATTTACGGTAGAGTACGGGGTAAAGGTCACGCCCTTTTCGGGGTGGACAAATGAGGCCACCTGACCGTAATCCTCCTCTTTCAGGGCATGGAGAACAGCACAGGCGGTGTTGAGCAGGGGAAAGTTGTCCGGGGGCAGGGGGGGAGATGATTCTGTCTGGGTGGAGCTGTCTGTGACAGAAGAAGAGCCAGGGGCGGGAGCGTTGGACAGGGCGCTGGGGGTAGGAGGAAGAATCACAGTTTCCCGAAGGGACCAAGGAAAGGGAAAGATGCCACCTAATAAAAAACCAATCAGTAGACAGATTGCGGCCGCAGGGAATATAGAACGCTTCAAAATAGGACCTCCTTCATGGCGGTGTAAATAGAATGACAGGCCCATCCCTCCCTGAATGAATCAAGGAAGAGGTAAAATAGCACAATTATAGTAAGGCCAATTATAGTATAGTTCCACAGAAAGGTCAAGATTGACAGATAGGCTTTTAGGTGCCCGCCACAAATATATTGTTTCGAGTGGAAAGTCATGCTAAAATAAACCAGATATCAGGAAAAGGAGGTCATTCCCATGAATGAGCAGGAGCGGGACATACAGTTCCATATCCAGTGCAGGCCGGGAGACGTGGGGGGATACTGTATTCTTCCGGGTGACCCGGGGCGGTGTGAGTCCATCGCCCGCTGTTTTGACCAGCCTGTCCATATAAGGACCAACCGGGAATATGTGGTCTATACCGGTACCCTGTTGGGAGAAAAAGTGTCGGTGTGTTCTACCGGCATTGGTGGACCCTCCGCGGCCATTGCGATGGAGGAGCTGGCGAACATCGGTGCCCATACCTTTGTCCGAGTGGGGACCTGTGGGGGAATCGATTTGGCTGTCCGAAGCAACGATGTGGTGGTGGCCACCGGTGCTGTCCGGATGGAGGGGACAAGCCGGGAGTACGCCCCCATCGAGTGGCCCGCGGTCCCTAACTTTGCGGTCACCTGTGCCTTGGTTCAGGCGTGCCGGACCTTGGGCTACCCCTGGCATGCCGGGGTGGTCCAGTGTAAGGACTCCTTCTATGGTCAGCATTCTCCAGGCAGGATGCCGGTGTCCTATGAGTTGGAGCAGAAATGGGAGGCATGGAAGCGCCTGGGGGTGCTGGCCTCTGAAATGGAGTCCGCGGCTCTCTTTGCTGTGGCGGCCAGCCGCCGGGTGCGGTGTGGATCTGTGTTCCATGTGATCTGGAACCAGGAGCGGGAGCAGGCGGGCTTGGATCAGGAGGAGTCCCACGACACCTCCTCCGCCATCCAAGTTGGGGTGGAGGCTGTTCGGCTGCTGATTGCCCAGGACCTCGCGAAATAGAAGCAAGAGCCGCCCTCACGGGCGGCTCTTGCCATGTAGAAAACAGGTCAGGAGATGGGCTGGTAGTACTTTTCAGTGGCCTGGGCGAACAGCTGGTCAAATTGGGGTGATCCGCCCTGGTGGAGCTGGTGGAGATAGGCGTGGATGTCCGAACGGACTAGGGAGCCTTTCTCGGCCGCTTGGTGGATGACGCGGACGGCGGCATTGGAGCAATGGTCAGAGATGCGCTCCAGGTTAGTTAGCAGCTCCAGGAACTGGGTGCCCACCTCTACCGTACACTCTCCGGTTTTCAGCCGCTCCACATGGCGCTCCCGCAGAGCGGCGGTGATTAGGTCCACCACTTCCTCCAAAGGCTCTACCTGGAAGGCGGCGTAGGCGTCGTGGGCACGGTAGGCCTCCAGCACCTGGTTCAGGGCCTCTCCTACGGCGGCGCACAGGGAGTCAAGCTCGGCCTGTGCCTTGGGGGAGAAGGAGAGAGCGGCGTCGTTCAGCGCGGTAGCCGACTCGGACAGGTTGACTACATAATCACCGATGCGCTCGAAATCAGACAGGGCGTGAAGCAGATCGGATACTAGGTCGCTGCCTTTGTCATCTAAGGAGTGGCGGGAGAGCTGGACCAGATATTGGTCCAAAGAGCTCTCCATATGGTCCAGCGCCTCCTCCTGCTCGTTAAGCAGATCCAACTGCTTTTGATCGTAATGGGACAGAAGCTCCACCGCCAGATGGTAGTTGTTCTTGGCCAGTTCACCCATTTGGAGGACCACGGTGCGTGCCCGTTCCAGAGCTACTGACGGAGTGGACAAGAAGCGGGGGTCTAACACCGTGGCTACCGGATCAGCGGCACCGGAGTCTGGGATCGTCCATTCCACCAGGCTGACCAACTGCCGGTTAAAAGGCAGTAGAAGGGCAGTACAAGCGATATTGAAGAAGGAATGCAGGTTCGCGATGGAGCCATAGTCCATGACATCCTGCCAGAAAGGCAGTCCTATCAGGGCGTTGAGACCGTACAACACCACCAGGAAGAACACGGTGCCGATCACATTGAAGTATAGGTGGACGGCAGCGGTCCGTTTAGCGTTCCGGCTGGCGCCGATGCTGGACAAGATGGCAGTGACGCAGGTGCCGATGTTCTGGCCCATGATGATTGGCAGGGCGGTGGAAAATGTGACCACGCCGGAGGCGGAAAGGGCCTGTAGAATAGCCACAGAGGCGGTGGAGCTCTGGATCAAAGCCGTGATAGCCGCACCCACAGCGATGCCCAGTACCGGGTTGGAGAAGCGGATGAACAGCTGCTGGAAGGCCTCCAGCTCAGTCAAGGGGGCTAGGGCGCTCTCCATGGATTTGATACCGATGAACAGCAGCCCAAGGCCGATCAGGATCTGACCTACTGTTTTTTTGCGGCCGCTGTTGAAGAAGGAGAAAAACAGAATCCCCACAAAGGCGGTCAGTGGTCCTAGCATCTCAGGCTTCAGGAGAGCCAAAAACAAATTTTCATCGGATAGGCCGCCCAGCCGCAGGATCTGGGCTGTAATGGTGGTGCCGATGTTGGCCCCCATGATGACGCCGACAGCCTGCCGCAGCTTAAGAATGCCAGCGTTGACAAACCCGATGCACATAACGGTAGTAGCCGCGGAGGAGTGGACCATACCAGCCACCACTGCGCCTAGCAGGACACCTTTAAAAATATTATCAGTCAGCTTCTCCAAAAGGGAAGCAAGTTTTCCACTAGTCAGTTTTTCCAGGCCGGAAGTCATGGTTGACATACCGAACAGGAAGATGGCCAGGGCGCCCAGCAGGGCAATGACATCACGAATCCCCAATTTTCTTTCCTCCCATGAGGACACCCTGTCCTCATCTCCAAAATTTTACACAAACTTAACATTATAAATTATATAAGAAGAAGTGGGGCAGGTAAAGGAGTTCTTGAAATTTTTCAAAAATTTTGAAGAAAACGGAGAAAAAGGAGAGGAAATCTCCAGGAATTTGTAGGGTATGAAGGGAGGAGAACTGAGATGGAGGCGGGATCCTCGGAGAGATTTGGCCTGTCCGACAGAACAGGAGAGATATTTGGGGAATGGGGACGGGCAGAGCGGGAATAGAGTGGGGCGGAGGTGTTATCGATTATGCTGTCGCCTGTGATCTATCTGATGATGAACGGACTTTTTTTTACCCTTCGGCTGTCCGGAGGTGGAGGTTCGTTTCCCCGTCCACTAAAAGCGGCGGAGGAGAGGGAATATCTGGAACGGTGCGCCCAGGGTGACCTGGAGGCCCGAAATCTGCTGGTGGAACACAACCTTCGCCTGGTAGCTCACATCGTGAAAAAATACTATGCCCAAACCGGGGACCAGGACGATCTGATCTCCATTGGGACTATCGGGCTTATCAAAGGGATATCTACATTTAAGGCGGACAAAAACGTAAAGTTGGCGACCTATGCCAGCCGATGTATAGAAAACGAGATACTGATGCACTTCCGCTCCCAACGCAAGCTCCAGGGCGAGGTCTCTCTGGCGGATACTCTGGAGTCTGCGGGAGAGGGCGGTTCCCTGTCCCTAATGGATGTAATCGCCGTAGACGATAATATGCTGGAGGAGTTGGATACCAGGGATGCCTGCGTAAGGGTCCGCCGCTGTGTTGATACCTGCCTGACACCCAGAGAGCGCACTGTCATTACCTTGAGATATGGACTGGATGACCGCCCGCCTCGCACCCAACGGGAAATCGCGTCTCTGTGCGGCATCAGCCGCTCCTATGTATAGCGACGCCGCTAATGTAAACGAAGCCCGGAAAGCCTGATGTAGACAGGCTTTCCGGGCTTCGTATGTAACTGGGGTAGCTTCGCGCTTATTATAAACGGCAAAAATTTTAGGAAGATAAGCGGCTGTTCATCAGTATTCTGCTCCATTGACTTCGAACGATACTTCGAAGAATTTTTCATTTGTGTTTTCTTGAGTATTTAAGAGCAATTCGACTTTAATTGAGTGAGAATATTCTAGACCAATTAAATCTTGATAATTTATTTCAAAACAAAATGATATTAGGAGCGGAAATTCCTTGATTTGCAATTCCTAACAGGAGGATTGATAACCCATCTGAAATTTCTACATACGATGGAGTGGATTGATTTAAAACGGGGAATATATATGGAATGTGAATATCATCGCACATTAAGTCAATTTCTGCAAATTCATAATCATATCCAAGCCAGTCATTTGAAGAAAAGTATTTACGACACCTAACGGTGGTATATTCCTGGTTTAGCATTGAAAAAATAAAATCTTGAGATGCCCAGTACATACCAGATTCATTATCGACTTCAGACTGATCATACTCATGAACAGCAATAGTAGACGACAAAAGATTTACTATATTAGCACATTCATCATTTATACTTTTTTTGTCCCAAACAATACTGCAATTCTGAGCAAATCCAACACCAACGTTATAAACAGGAATTTTTATGGGGTATACATCATTTGAAATACAAGAAAAGTCTATATAATTTCCATTAACATTCACAATCTCCACGGGCAATTTGTAATTTAAAGCTACAATGCGGGGGAGCCGCTCTTGTTCAAGTTGGTATTCGAGTAACTGTCTGGACGTTTTCTAATGCAAATAATGATACAGCTGTACTTATAATCGACGAAATAACAAATATTACCAAGGAGTAATTTGAAGGAGTTTTTTTGTTTTTCATTTTAGTTCCCTATATAGATGTAAGCGCATATACGAATAGTTTATTTCCTTTTCATAGCAGTTTTTATATCGTTAATAAAGAATGCCAATAAATCACCCTTTTTAACTTTCTTCAAGCCTAAATCTTTCCTCATTTCATTCATAATGTCTTCCATTAAAAAAAGGTTAGCTTTACCAGCATCTGGCTTAGTTCCGTTTTCTCTAAATTTCACCCATTTTTTTACAACCTTTGAAGATCCCCAAAGAGTTATTTGCTTGGAGAATTTAGATAGATCCTCAATCATTTGTTCTTGAGTATAACTTCCCTCTTTTTTCCCGTTTTGCTGAACTTTATAAAGCATTTCTACAAATTCGCCATACGGTTGTTCACGCTTTTTTGCTAAGTAGTCTTGCCGATTTTTCTTATACTCAATAAATTTTGACACGATAGAACTTATAATAACGCTAACAAGGGATACCGTCCCAGTGATTAATGCAACAATAACAACTGCATCAAAAGAGGTTGATATACTTTTAAGAAGAGAGAATGCTTTTTCCGCTGTATTGAATAACCAAGATAAAATACTACGAATCAAGATGCAACTACCCGCAACCATCACTAAGAATAAAACTAAACTAAATAATAAATTTAATTTTGGATGTCTTTCTAAAAAGCGTTGTGAATCTTTCATTTTATGCTCCTTTTTGTAAGTTACTATTAGATTAATGATTTATATACCCAATGACCATTTTTACGGTATTTTATAAGTTTACTATTTACAACTAATCCAGCCAAAATTCGATTTGCTGTAGCCGCCGACACCCCGCACAATTCTCGAACATCGGCGTTCATGATATAGTCGTGAGTTTTGAGATACTCCTGAATTTTGTTCCAACGGAGTGTGACCTTATCCATCTTACCATCGCTCATTCCTCTGCTTGTGTTAATCACCTCTACAAGCGATGCTTTGATGGCTGAGAGCATAAACTCGATAAATACCGTAGACTCTCCTGCGTCATTGGAGGCATTGATGGCCGCATAATATTCCTGCTGGCGGTCGTGAATGATAGACTCCACTGGGAGCCAGGCAAAGGCTGGATTCCATTTCGAAAGCAGCAGTGTATGCCACAGCCGCCCCACACGCCCATTTCCATCGGCAAAGGGGTGGATCAGTTCAAGCTCATAGTGGAACACACAACTGCGAATGAGCATGTGCACCCCGCTGGTCTTTGCCCAGTCCAGCAATTCCATGACCAGATCGGGGACATACTGTGGAAGCGTGCCAAAATGCAGGACATGCCCTTCGTTGTCCACCACGCCCACAGGGCGGCTGCGAAACACGCCGGATTCTTCCACCAATCTCCGGGTCATTATGCCATGGGCAGTCAGCAGGTCATCCACCGAATAGGGATCAAGTTCATCCAGCCGCTCATAAATCTCATAGGCGTTTTTGACTTCGGCAATATCCTTGGGCGCTGCCAGGACATGCTTGCCATTCAGCACAGCAGTCACCTGCTCCAAGGAAAGGGTGTTCTGCTCGATGGCCAAGGAACCATGGATGGTGCGGATGCGGTTGGCGCGTCGCAGAGTAGGGTTTGTGGAAAGAAGAGGGGAAGAGGTCAAACGGCCCACCAACTCGGCGATCTCCGCCACATAGTCAATGATTTGGTTCGTGATTTCAAAGGGAGGTTTTTGGTTTCTCATGCAGCACCTCACTGGGTCAATCGTTGTTTTCATTATATCACGCATCACTCATTTCATCAATCAAAATCGACCCGTATTTGAGCGATGCTTTCCTTTGTAAAACGAAACAAATACTCTAAGTGTGGTCTGCATATCCCACGAAGGCGCAGACGTATAACTGACCATAAAAAAGAAAAAAGCGTTTTGCGAAAGAATGCGGGGTGCATCCACTAAACATTCGTGATATAATCAAAAAAACAGCGATCCAGTCAGAAGGAGGGGTGTTATGGACAGAACAGATGGAAGTTATATCAGCACCGTAGGGGTGCTCTATTCGATGAGCGGGAAGGAAATTGCCGACCATCTACAAGAATCCCAGGGAAACCCTTCCGAATCAGAATACAGATCCTGGGAGAACTCAATTCCGATTTTGGTCAAGGTTCTGCATCAGGCAGGACTGGATGCGTTGACATTGGTTTTGGAATATCAGACCCCAATTGGCAGCCGCATCGACGCCGTGCTCCTGGGGGAAGGGAAAACAACGGGAAAGCCGCTGGTGCTGATCATCGAACTCAAGCAGTGGAGCGCTATAGAAGAAAATGCGGCAGGGCGGGAGAGCAGTGTCTCTATCTGTCTGTCCCGAGCGGAAAACCGTTTTGAGGAAAGGCTCCATCCTGTCCAGCAGACGCTG
This sequence comes from Flintibacter sp. P01028, assembly GCF_041925235.1. Classification (NCBI taxonomy): domain Bacteria; kingdom Bacillati; phylum Bacillota; class Clostridia; order Eubacteriales; genus Flintibacter; species Flintibacter sp. P01028. Next base: position 53,103 of record NZ_JBHEVC010000003.1, on the reverse strand, counting down.
ACCTACGCCAAGCATCTGCGGATGAACCACAGTAATGTGGCAGATGGGAAGATGGATGTGCGATGCCGTCAATTCCTCCATAATTTTAAGGATAAGGAGCAGCTCTTCCAGGGCAGTTATCAGGCATATGAGCCACTGCGGCATGAAACCTACACCAAAGGGGAAGAGGCGTTGCTGGCTGCGGACTTGAGAAGCTTGTTCTCTTCCGAGCCGAAGCCAGAGGTGGTGGAACAGTTTCTTACCGGCACCTATGTGCTGGGGCAGATCGGCTTTCAGGATTTAAGGAAAGTATTGGAGAAAAAAGAAAACGCAGCCATGCTGGATGACCAGATCGAGGTCAACCGCAAGATCTGCGGTATGATCGATCAGCTCCGTAGTCCGCAGTTCGGCAAGCATCTGATGATCATCTCGGGCCCGCCTGGTACTGGGAAAACCGTGGTGGGATTGCACGCCATTTATGCCTACTGTCAGAAATTCGGCCCTTCCTGGCAGAACCGGGGCGGCTGCATCTTTGCGCTGCCCAGAAGCCGTACACTCTCTCTGGTCATTGCGGGCGCCTCAGGTGTGCCGCCCGCCTATCTGGATGCGGTCCCGCCGGGACGGGATCTGGTTGTTGTAGATGAGGCTCATCGGATTGAACATCTGGAATCCACGATGACCAGCCTGTTTCAAAAGGCCAATATGGTGGTGGTGCTGCAGGACGACCGGCAGCGGATCCGTCTGACAGAGGAGGGGACGGTGGAGCATTTCCGGCAGTTTGCCCAGGCGCACGGCATTTCCTGCGCCACCTACTCTTTGGCATCTCAAAAGCGGGCGGGGTACCTGGGCAGCTATGTCTCCGACCTGGATAAGCTCTTTTATGACCGCCAGAAGCAGCCGTTGAAGCGGCAGTCTGCGCTGGAGCTGCGTTGCTGGGAGGATCTGAACGATCTGGACAGATACCTCCATGACCTGTGGTCAGCGGGCCGCCATGTGAAATGGTATGCGCCCTTCTGCTGGAAGTGGAGCTTTGATACAAGAATAAAGGATATTCATATCAGACAAGCTGCAGGAGATTTCAAGAAACCATGGAATCCACAGCCAAAAGAAGAACAGTACCGATGGTATGTAGGGGAAAAAGAGGAATATCTGGACCAGGTAGGCTGTATCTACACGGCACAGGGCCTGGAATTTGACGATGTCGGTGTGATCTGGTGGGACGACCTCCGCTGGGATGAAGATATCCACGATTGGCGCATCGATCTGAGCAGAAACTGTGATACAGCATTTGTGACTGCGATCCGAAGCAGTCAGGCCAGTGAGCAGGAGATCGTGGAACTGGTGCTGAATACCTACCGGGTGCTGCTTACCCGAGCTAAGAGCAGCGTCCATATTTGGTTCCGGGACCAGAACACGAAAGAACATGTGAGAAAGGTAATGGGTTTTTAAATGGCGGGCAAGAAATATGGGGTTATCCACCTTTCTATGCGGGCGGGGGAGCTGGACACCGATCACTGCAGTGAAGAACAGAGGGAGATTTTGACATTCGGGTGTGTGATCTACATCTATTATGGGCGGCGGTCGTTTTATGTGGGACAAACAGACCAGTTTTTAACGCGGCACAGTAAGCACATGGCGGAAGCCAAGACAGACTACCGGCAGTTTGAAAAAGTGGTGATCCTCTTTGGCCAGTATGTGAATGGGAATTCCCAAAATGACCTGGAGGCGTTGCTGATTACTTATCTCACAGCGGATCAGGAAAGTTTGCCGCGAAAGGAAAAACGAGTCCGCCGGAATAGAACGAAGGGCAATCAATTTGTGGATTATCCAAATCGGGAGGAAGTGCTGGCACGGGTACTGACGCCGTTCTGGGAACAGGAACTGTACCAAGCCGGACTGGTGCGTCAAAGGTCACTGGATGGTCTGCGCAACAGCATTCTGTTCAAGTATTCTCCCTTTACGGAACTGTCCGAGGAACAGTCCGAGCTGATCCGTGAGATAGAAGAGGGGACCCGGAGCTTTCTCATCGAAGGGACGGCGGGGACGGGGAAGACCGTAGTGCTGACCAACCTGGCGGCCCGACTCTGTGAACATCATGATTGGAATGTAGGGGTGGTAGTAAAGTCAAACTGGGTCAAGACCGCCCGCAGCATTTTTCGGGCCTATGGGCTTGGGAAAAACATTACGGTCGGGACTGCTTATCAGTTGATCCGGCAGAAGAAGCGATTCCATATTCTTTTGGTGGATGAGGCTCACCGGCTGCGATGGAACAGCCCGAAACAAAATCATGTGACCACAGGGATCTTTGATCCCAACGATCCCCGGAAGAATGAGCTGTTCCTGCTGGGAGAACTGACGGACCGGCTGGTGCTGCTCTATGACGCCATTCAGGCGATTCGTCCATCGGATATTCCATACCGGGATTTCCAGGATTACATTCAGGAAAAGCATATGGAAAGGCGTATGCTCACCAAGCAGTTCCGTGTGCGGGTTCAGGACAAGGGTGCAACCTACACGGCGGATGACTACATCAATGGGATCTGTTCCTTCCTGCAGATCAAAGAGCGTACATTTGATCCGTGTGTATTTCAGAATCCATCCGAGAATGCCTATTTTGGCGTCGTGGATTCCATCCATGAATTGTTTGACTATGTGGATGAGCGGCGGCAGTATCATCCGAAAGCCCAGTGCAGGGTACTGGCCGGATATGCACGTCCCTGGGGAAGCCATTATCAACCGGGGCATAAGCATTATGCGGAATTTGACTGGGCGGAGGATGAGGAACATCGTTGGAAATGGAATCACACGCATGAAAACTGGATCGCGTTGCCAGGGAGCGAGGATGAGGTCGGATCGATCCATGCGATACAGGGCGTGGACCTGGACTATGTGGGTGTCGTGATCGCGAAGGACCTGACCTGTCAGGGAGGGAAGGTGACGGCAGTCAAGGAGAACTATTTTGACACCAATGGGACGCCACCGAAAGAGAGCTTTTCTCTGTCAGAACTCAGCGCATATGTGAGGCAGATCTATTATGTGCTCCTGACAAGGGGCATGAGCGGGATTAGGGTCTATTTTGAGGATCCCGCATTGAAAGAGCATTTTATGGAGGTTGTGGGACGGACATGAAACAGGAGACGATACAGGAAATCAATCGCTTTCGGGACGCACGTCACTGGCGGCAGTTTCACAACCCCAAAGACCTGGCAATCTCCATTTCCCTGGAGGCGTCGGAACTGCTGGAACTATTTCAATGGAAGGGCAATGAGGAGGTCGTGGGCGTCAAGACCGAACAGCTGCAGGAGGAACTGGCGGATGTTCTTATCTATGCCGCTATGCTGGCAGATGATCTGGGATTTGACCTGGACGAAATTGTGAGGAAAAAGCTCGAAAAAAACAGCCGGAAATACCCTGTCGAGAAGAGCATCGGCCGCAAAGACAAATATACTGAGCTGGAATAAAATCGAATCCCCCGTTTGTACGCCAAAATCTGGGTATAAACGGGGGATTTCCATCAGAATTATGGGCTTGTCATCTCATAGTTTCAGATCCCCTGCAGCGGGACCATCGATGCGCTTGCCGTCCTCTGCAAACCGGGAGCCGTGGCAGGGGCAGTCCCAAGTGTGTTCCTGGGGGTTCCACTTCAGTGCGCAGCCCAGATGGGGGCAGCGTCTTGTGGTGGGGGTGAGCAGGCTGACCATGGCCTCCCAGCCGTTGACGGCCAGCTGGGGGCGGGGTATGGAGCGGGAAGGGGAGAACACATCCGCATAAGGATTTGTTTTGCACTGGACTAGGTCGCTCAAAATCATAGCAGAGACTATGGCTGTGGTCATGCCCCACTTGTTGAAGCCTGTTGCCACATACAGACCTGATGTGGAAGCAGAGTAAGGCCCGATATAAGGAATGCTATCCAGACTTATACAATCCTGCGTAGCCCAATGGTATTTCTCCGTGGCCTTTGGGTAACGCTTTGCGGCAAAGTCCTGTAGCACATGCCATCCGCCGCTCACCAGCAGAAGGTCTCCGTGTTTGTGGAAGGAGAGGCCATTCTCTGACTCATCAATATACATGCCATCTACATTTGCGGCATGTTCCAAAGCCATGACATAGGAGTGGTGCTGATATAGCCTCAGAAAATAGCTGCCGTGCTTGTTAAGAAACAGGGAAAGTGGGGGGACACGATGATTTTCTCTGCGTGCATTCTGCCCCGGTCAGTGACCGCTGTGGTACCAATCAGCTCCCGCACCAGGGTGTGCTTATAGATGTGCAGACTCTTGGAGAGTGCAGAGAAAAATTGCAATGGATGGAACTGGGCCTGATTTGTAAGCATGACCGCACCTGTCGTGAGGAAGAGGAGAGGCAGATGGTCAGCAAATTCTGCGCCGGCCCCCAACTGCTCCAGGACGCTCAGTTCTGTCTCTAACGCTTCCCGGTTAGACATAAGCGGGTTTTTCTTCGAAGTCACAGTCCATGCCCTGGCACAGCATCCGGTAGTTCTGGAGGGCCGCCTCATTGGCAGAAAGGTATTGCTGTGCCCAGTCAAATCCAAAGGTTGGATAGGCTTATGGTAGATGAGTCTGTGAATGGTCAGCTTGGCGGTGGTATTTTTGTAATGCCGCTGCAAATCATTTTTTCTTCTGCCAACAGGGTATTCCGGCCTGGTGCAGAAAGTAGGCACACAGGACTCCCGCCACGCCCCCGCCAATAAGTACATTAGTGGTTACATCCCGTTCGAATGAGGGAAAGTCTGTATACTCCCAAGTTTGCTCCCATACTGATTTCATGTCCGCGTCCTCCCATAATACAGTCATGGAATTAGTGTTTTCCAAATGAAGGGAAGTATACATGTGAGGGTGTATGTGGATAGGGAAGCAACATGTGTGAATGCGAGCCAAGGGTTTTATAAGAAAGCTAGATAAAACAAAAGGGCGGAGCAGATGGAGTACATGTATCCTTTTCGCCCTCAGTTAGATTACCGATAAGGAGGAAAGAATAAAAGATTCATAAAGTACACCTCTCGCTTAGGAGTTTGGCGTGACCAATGCCGTACGGAACGGACATAATTTACGGTGATTCCTCATTCGTAATATATTTTGAGGTACAAGGTTTTTGTGGTGCAATTTGCACAAAATGCCGTGTGCTGCCGCGCTTTTTAAGGCGGCCAATTAGCAAACTCTTAGCAGGAATCACCTAGCCCACAACGTCTTTTCATCACACTCTATCACCTTGTCACTGAGCAAATCATGGAGATCACACAATGGGAAATCATGAAAAGCGTCCGTTGCCGGAGGCACGCACCTATACCGTGGAAGATATTGCAGCCATGCTCAACATTGGGCGCACATCGGCCTATACTCTGGTCAAGGAAGGCCACTTTAAGACCGTTCGGATCGGCACGGCGATCCGCATTTCCAAGAAGTCGTTCGATGAATGGCTGGAGGAAATGGAACTGTAAGATCGATCAGCAAATATCCAAAGGGTCGCCGTAGGTTTAAAACCACGGCGGTTCTTTAGCTTGTCAGATAAACTGCTATGGCTCCCTGCGAATGGCATCGCAGGGAGCCTAGGTATGATAAATGGGGATATTCTCGGTATTGGCCGCGCTTCGGCCTATAAACTCGCAACCTCCGGGTTGTTCAAGACGATCCGCATCGGCAGCATGATCCGCGTCTCCAGGAAGTTCTTTGAAGATTGGCTGAAGATGGAGGAGATGGAGGATAAAAACTGCCCGCCGTAAAATTGCGGCGGGCAGAACAGTGGGAATTATCAGCAGTCAATATTTGAGAAATTAATCATTTTTTGATTGCATCCAAAAATTTATGAGTATCCAAATCATCATATGCTTCACATATAGTATCATTAGAGAAATGAGGTTTGATACCCTTTACAGTTTTGCATATCTCGTCTTTTTCTTTGCCCCAACTATTTTGATAAAAAGATGATGTCACAAAAACGATAGTTGAATAAAGCTCAAGTTCCTTGGCACTTTTTTCGCTAAATGAAGCGATTACTTCATCGATTTGCCTGCTATATTCATGAATAATGTCAGTAGTATTTTCCAAAACTTTATTATCTGTTTGTTTTGCATTAATGGAATATCCACTTAAACCACTTGGATAGGTAATTGGTTTTACTTGAATACAGTCTGCAAATTCAGCGTATTCAATATCACTCATAACTGTTTGGCAATAAGGACCATAAGTATAAATTTCAAATTCGTAACCTAAAGGAACCTTGTAAATAGTTTGCAATAAGTATAAGAATTTCATCATCCCTGTTTTTCCAAGGTTATGTGTATCGCGTTTTGCAATTTCTGTAATGAAGGCTAGCCTTTCTTGTGTTTTCATCATAATCTCCTTCGCTGTTTTTCAACATAAAGACGTTTCATTCTGGGCGCATCAACCATGTGACGAACAATGGGAGAAATTCTACTCAGTTCTCTTACATAACCATGCTCTTCATCGCAAATCAAAATATCTTTATCTAATTTGTACCATTTTGTTTTTGCCTCATCAACAAAAAAGTGTGCGTGCTTATCTTCTAATTCCGCCTTTAATTCCTCAAATTTTGTTTCCTCTTCTGAAGTTGGCAAAAGGCTAGTCTCATAAATTTTTCTATAATGCTTCCGCTCAAGAATAATATTACCGTGTGGACCACCGTAGCCATCTTTCAGTTTTCCGTACATTGACCAATCATCGAGATCAACATAGGCGTCTAGATTTTCTGGGGTTGGATAACATCCGTCAAATTGGGGGTAAGCGCTATTCAATATCTCTTTTACGGCATAGGTAACATGATGATCATATGCCCGACGAGTTTTATGAAAATACACTTGAGAAAACATTTGGTATCTAGCTAGTACGAGACTCTCGGCAATATGCCAGCCACCATCTTGAATAGCAATGACTAACGCGTCAGAGTCCGGTATAATACCAATATCAATACAATTTATTAGACGGTTTCTATCGTACAAGCCATAATTAACGCCTGTATGGATAGAATCACGTAAAAGATAATCTGCACGATCTGCATCTAGTTGGCCGGAAATAACATCTTTGAATAAAAGCAAAATACCTACAAATGCACATTTTGTTGAATCTCCAAGAAGAGCTGTAACTTCCTCCACCTTTATCTGATAATTGGCGTTAATCGGATGCTCCTCAATAAGATCTTTAAAGTATTTTTTAATAATTGCAATGCTATATTCTTCATGAGTGTATCGTTTCTCGGTTTGCTGATCTTTAACGGGCATCAAATCTTCTCCAGTATGCGAAAAGGGAGTATGACCAATGTCGTGTAATAATGCTGCCAACCGAATTATTTTGCGATATCGATCAATACCACCATTATTTAAGTGATATTGACTTGACAAAAGGGCGCGTGCACGCTCTTTACTTATAATACTGTTATAAATATCGGTAGCCATTTGCAGTACACCGATAGAATGTTCAAAACGAGTATGTACTGCACCAGGATAGGCCATGTCTGTTAAGGAAAGTTGTTTAATTCTTCTGAGCCGCTGATAAACCGGATGATTGATTATTTCCCACTCTTGATTATCGAGTTGAACAAAACCATAAACAACATCTCTGATTTCGTAAATAGGCTCATTCATACCATCCAAAATACTCCTTTTTAACTTTCTGTTTTGCTTTCAGGATATCATACTTTCCCAGACATGTCAACAATAAAATAGAACATATGTTCTATTTTGCTGCACCATAGGTTCTTAGCGTATGGTGTTCTTTTAATGTTTAGTTGCACTTTTATCTACATCATTTCTTTTTTTGTTTTCTGCAAATTGTTGTTTTCGTTTCCACGATAGAACTGACCCGAAAGGAGTCAAAAATCCCATGTTTTTTCATTCGCAGTCAGCCGAAAGGCCCCCGCCCATAGGTTTTCCCCTTCGGGGTGTCCGGGCGGCATAAAGGCCACCTTTTCCCCAAAAACAACACTTTTTCAGAGCGCCGAAAGGAGGTGATACCATAGCGGTATTTCGCATTGAGAAAACCCGCGACTACACGATGATGTCCAACCACCACCTGCGGAATGCAGGGCTGTCCCTGAAATCCAAAGGGCTGCTCTCCATGATGCTGTCTTTGCCGGAGGACTGGAATTACACCACCAGGGGCCTGGCGGAAATCTGCAAGGAGAGCACGGACAACATCAGATCCGCTCTGAAGGACCGGTCGTGTGCCAAGCACATCACACACAGCTGTCTCCAGGATAGCAGTGTAGGACTGATGAAGGGAATCATTTTAATCTGTAATAGCAAATATTCTTTCCAGCACCCTCCCGTTTCAGCTCTCCAGCGGTCACCAATTTCCGTAGTGCACCCTCAATGGAACTGATACTGAGCGAAGGGCAGAGTTCCCGGATGTCCTGCTTCGTAAACCGGCCGATCTTCTCCATGGTGGCCCGGCGCACGGTCTCCAATGCAGGGAGTTTAGTCTCCACCAGAGCAAAGCGATCTTCAAAGTCTTTGTAAGCAGAAAGAATGGTTCCCAGCAGATACTTGATAAACGGAACCACATCTTCGGTACCTTCGTGCCACCCGATCTGCGCCTGACCCAGGACATCATAATAGAGATCCTTGTTTTTTGCGATTTTGGCCTCCAGCGAGATATATTTTCCCACATAAAATCCGTTGCGGTAGAGCAGCAGTGTGGTCAGCAGGCGGCTCATTCTGCCGTTTCCGTCGTTGAAGGGGTGAATACAGAGGAAGTCGTGAATAAACACAGGAATGATGATCAGCGGCTCCACTTCCATGTTTCCGATGACCCGGTTGTACTCCTCGCAGATCCGGTCCAGGGCCTCCGGCGTTTCGTATGGGGCCAAGGGCGTGAACAAGGTCTCCACATGGCCGTCGGGATAGGTGGCGCTGATGTAGTTCTGCACGCTTTTGGTCCTGCCGGCCATGGGGTTGTTCATGTGGCTGTAGAGGATCTTGTGGAGCTGCAGGATGTAGTTCTGGGTGATGGGGATGGCGTCGAAGTTCTCATGGATAAGGTTCAGCGCATCTCGGTAACCAGCGATTTCCTGTTCGTCCCGGTTTCTCGGCGTCGTTTTCTCCTCTACAAGCTGCCGGATACGGGTGTTTGTGGTCACAATGCCCTCAATGGCATTGGATGCCTCAGTGCTCTGCACCTTTGCAATCTCCACCAGTTTCTCCAATTCTTCTGGCCGTTGTTTCAGATATAGTTCCTGCTTTCCGGCTTCTTTATAAATTGCCGCGACCAGGCCCAGAATCTCCGAGTCCCACTTCTGCTCCCGAATTGTGGAGTAATTGAATGTACGCATTCCCTTATGCCCTCCCTTGTTCCCTTAAATCTTAGCATTAAACAAGGGAAAATTCAACTCTTCAAAAGAAGTTTCCCTTAATATTATGCCGAATTCAAGGGATTATATACGTCTGTAAGGGCAAACCAAGCGTATTACCGCCATAGGTTTGCGCCTGTGGCTTTTTTCATGTCCATTTCTATCTCTCCTCCCCAAAGCTGTACTGAAAGGAGTCAATCTTATGTTTTTTCTTCCGCAATCGGTGGCGAGGTTGCCGCCCATAGGAATCTCCTATCTAGAACTATGCTATTTGGTCAGGGACTTTTTCTGCAAAATTTTACTTTTCCAAACCGCAAAAAGAGATGATCGCTTTTTCACTGCGTACGGGCATGTAGTTGACTATATTTGCCTTTTGTGCATAACGCCTGTAATTTCACTGGAAAGGGCGGCATAGCACTAGACAATGCAACACGCTATGGATTATACAGAAAAGTGGTGAAATACCGCTGGCGTTTAGGAGGCGGACCCTCTATCCTGGTGAGGTACGGGGGCATATACAGAATTTATTCAATTTTACAAGGCTCCGGGATTCGAACGGTTCGATTGTTAGGAGTATGGCTTACCACCTCATACACGGTAGCCTAACATAACTTCTGATACCGTATAACCCTTGTAAAATCAAGGTTTTTCAACGATTAGCTTGTTATATCGTGATACTCCATAACACCTTAAATTTGCTAAGATTAAACCGTCCAATTAGCAAACTCTTAGCAAGGCAAGGTCTATCGCTTTGGTTCCCCACCAACGATTATCAACTACTTATAGGTCTATATTACTGCATAGTATGCCTTATGTCAAACCTTGAAATATAACAGAATACAGTCCCTCAACGCCATAGGCTCTCAACTTCCTATGGCGTTTTTTTATACCCATTTTTCAGAAAGGAGCCTATCCCATGAATTTAACTGAAAATGAAAAGAGAATGGTTTACCAAGTAGAAAGCACCTGCCAGGCAGCCATTCTGAACGAGATCGCCATGAATAAGCGATATGCCCCAAACCCGGAAATCCGGCAGACCGCAGAAAGCCTTTTGTCAAAACTGCGTCTGCTCTCTGACAAGGAGTGTATGGCTCTGGTAAATGATGTTCAGAAGAATTACCGCCTGCCGGGGAAAGCCCGAACCATCGGGGAAATGCTTGCAGAGGCAAGGCAGAAGTCCGGGGCGGAGAAACTGGCCGGCCATGACATTATGGCTCTGGAGCGTTTTGACCCTGACACCCGCCACATGATCGTCTTCGATGTTCTCTCCCATGAGTCCCCTATGGGATACAAAGGTGAGCGTATGCGGCTGTTCCTCACCGAGCAGGGATACCAGAAAGCCAGGGAGAACCAGGACAGGGGATTTATCAAGATCAGAAACCACGCCAAAGTGACTGCGGGAAACCTCCGCTATGACACAAAAGACCGTGACCTCTGAAAAGTACCCTCTTTTGGGGCGAAAATCATCCCTTTTCCTCTCTGTATGCCTCCCGACCATAACGGACAGAGGAATTTATCCCCTTGCCCTAACGGAAACGGCACAGAGGAAAAATCATAAGAAAAACGACCTTTTTAGAAAACGGAAAGGAGGTGTCCGATTATGGCAGTTTTCCGCATAGAGAAAACCCGTGACTATACCGTGATGGCAAACCACCATCTGCGGAACACGAAACTCTCCCTCAAAGCAAAGGGGCTTCTCTCCCTCATGCTCTCCCTCCCGGAGGACTGGGACTACACCACCAAAGGGCTTGCGAAGATATGCAAGGACGGTGTGGACAGCATTTGCTCAACCGTCAATGAGCTGGAGGAACACGGCTATGTGATACGAGAGCGTATCCGAAACGCCAAAGGGCAGCTTACGGATATTCAGTACACCATTTTAGAGCAGCCTAAGCCGCCCCAGCCGGGACAGGGAAAACCTAAACAGGAAAATCCAGTTTTGGATAGTCCAGTCCTGGGAACTCCAAAGCAGGAAGAACCTGAACAGGGAAACCCCGCACAATTAAATACTAAGAAATCAAGTAACCAGGGATTAAATACTGATTTATCAAATACGGAGGTATCAAATCCTATCCAATCAAATCCGTATGAGGATGAGCTGCAGGCGGCGGATGGGATGGGAACGGATACGAGGTCTTCCAGAGAGATTTATCGGGAGATCATCCTGGAAAATATCGAGTACCGCCATCTGGTCCAAAATAACCAGATCGACAGAGAGCGGCTTGACGAACTGGTGGAGCTGATCGTGGACACGGTCTGTTCCGCAAGAAAGACCATCCGTATTGCCGGAGACGATTATCCGGCGGAGGTGGTAAAATCCCGCTTTATGAAACTGGACAGTTCCCATATCGAATATGTGCTTTCCAGTATGCAGGAGAATACCACCTATGTCCGCAACATCAAGAAATATCTGCTGGCAGCCCTGTATAATGCACCATCCACCATCAGCAGCTACTACACTTCCCTGGTGAACCATGACCTGTACGGCGGAGGGGAAAGGAGGTAACCCATGCAGGAAGAAGTAACCCAGAAAACAATGGCACTTGCCATCACCACTTCCAGAATGACCGCCTCCGTCCTTGCTAAGGCCATGCGGAAGTTTTTGGAGGCGCAGAAAAACAAAAGCCACCAGCTCCCCAAAGGGAAACAGACCCTAAAGGAGCTGATGAAACACAACACAGGAGTTTCTAACCTGGAGATCACCAACGACAACATCCGGGCATTTTCTGCCACCGCTAAGAAGTACGGCATTGATTTTGCCCTGAAAAAAGACAGCAGCACGCAGCCGCCCCGGTACCTGGTATTCTTCAAAGGCCGGGACGCCGATGTTATGACGGCGGCTTTTAAGGAGTTTTCCGCAAAGCAGCTCTCCCAGGAGAAAAAGCCCTCCATCCGAAAACTCTTATCCAGCATGAAAGAGCTGGCACAGAAAAAGGATAAGGTTTTGGACCGCACCAAACACAAGGACAGGGGGATGGAGCTATGAAACAGGTAAATGTGAAAAAGCTGCTGATCTTAAATCTCCCCTATCTGCTCTTTGTGTGGCTGTTCGATAAGGCAGCCCAGACGGTACGGCTCTCTCCCGGAGCTGACCTCTCCGGCAAACTGCTGAACCTGGGCAGCGGATTTTCTCAGGCTATGGAGAGCATTGCTCCCAGTTTCCATCCGGCAGACCTGCTTGTGGGGCTGATCGGTGCGGTGGTAATCCGGCTGATTATCTACACCAAAGGGAAAAACGCAAAGAAATACCGCAAAGGTATGGAGTACGGTTCTGCAAGATGGGGAACTGCCGAAGATATAAAGCCCTACATAGACCCCGTATTTGAGAATAACGTACTACTGACCCAGACGGAGCGGCTGATGATGTCGAACCGCCCAAAGAACCCAAAGTATGCCAGGAATAAAAATATCCTGGTAATCGGCGGCTCCGGCAGCGGCAAGACCAGGTTCTTTGTAAAGCCCAACCTCATGCAGCTCCATTCCTCGTATGTTGTTACGGACCCGAATGGTAATTTACAATAAGGATAAAGGGAGCGCGCACCCTCAAGAAAGGAGGTTACACCCCATGAAGAAACAGCCGGACAAGGGAAAAATCACAGCCCTGTACGAGCGTCTTTCCCATGACGATGAGCGAGCCGGGGAAAGCGTGTCGATAGAAAACCAAAAGCGCATTTTGGAGGACTACGCCCAAAAGAACGGCTTTACGAATATCCGGCACTTCACCGATGACGGAGTGCGGGGAACGACTTTCAAGCGTCCGGGGCTGGACGCTATGCTGGAAGAAATCCGGGCGGGAAATGTGGCTACGGTCATTATCAAAGACCAAAGCAGGATTGGCCGTGATGTTGTCGAAGTGGGGCTTTTGAAGCGCACCTTTGACGAGTACCATGTACGCTTTATTGCGGCAAATGACAACCTTGATACCGCCAACGGCTTTGATATAATGTCCATTTTCCGAGATGTGATAAACGAGTGGTATGTTGCCGACACCAGCCGGAAAATCAAGACCGTTTTCAAGTCGAGAATGGAAAAGGGCTTGCGCTGCTCCGGCAGCGTCAGCTATGGCTACCTTGCGTCCAAGGAGAACAAGGGCGAATGGGTAATCGACGAGGAAGCCGCCGCCGTTGTGCGCCGTATCTTCCACAGCGTTGTTGCCGGGGAGAGTATCGCCAGCATAGCAAGGGCACTCCGCGCCGAGAAAATCCCTATCCCGTCCGAGCATTGGAAGCGGATAGGCGCACCCGTCCGGTCGGCGAAGTACACAGACCCCTACGCATGGTCAACAACAACTATCAGCTATATCCTCAAACGCCCGGAGTACACAGGGCGCAAGGTTTTAGGGAAAACCGTCTGCGAGAACTACAAGACCAAAAGCACCCGCAAGACCGCGCCGGAGGAACAGTATATTTTTGACGGGGAAATCCCCGCCATTGTGGACGAGGAAACATGGAACACCGTCCAGCGGCTTATGGGAACAAAACGCCGCGCCCCCAAGCGGCAGAACACCCCAAACCGCTTGACCGGGCTTCTCTACTGCGCCGACTGCGGCGCGAAGCTGACCCACCGCAGCAGCCTTGTGCAAGGCAAGTATCTGGACGACGCTTTTGTGTGTTCCAGCTACCGCCAGCTTACCCGCGACTGCACCATGCACTATATCCCCACCGCGAAAATGGAAGCCGCCATTCTTGCCGCAATCCAGCGCGTGAGCTGGTATGTACGGCACAATGAAGCGGAGTTTATCGAGCGTGTGCGGAAAGCCACCGACCAGCACCAAGAAAATGCCGTCAAGGAGTACCGGCAGAAAGTGAGCAAGGCGCAGCGGCGGTATAAGGAGCTGGACGGGCTTGTAAAAAAGCTGTACGAGGGAAACGCCACAGGCAAGATACCCGATAAGCACTTTACCCGTCTGCTTGCCGAATATGACGAGGAACAGACCGGGCTGGAAGCCGCTATCGCACAATGGCAGGAAGCAATCGAGAGCTGGAACGCCGACAGGCTGAAAACAGATAAGTTTATCGAGCTTGTGAGCCGCTACACCGACTTTTCCGAATTGACAACGCCCATGCTCAACGAGTTTATCGAGAAAGTGGTTGTCCATGAGGGCGAGGGGCGCGGGAACAGCCGCCGCCAGCGGATAGATATTTACCTCAACTTCATCGGCGCGTTTGAAGTCCCCGCCCATATCGTTACCCCAATGGAAGCCGAGGAACAACGCCGCCAGCAGGAGGAACAGGCGGCAAAGGAAGCCCGTTCACAGGAGCTTGCCAAAGCGCGGGAGGAAAAGCGCAAGGCAGAGAAGCGGGAGTTTACCGCGAGGAAGAAAGCGGGCTTGCTGACCCCGGAGGAACAGGCGGCAGACGAAGCGCGGTTAGCCCATAACCGGGCATGGCAAAAGGAATGGCGGAAGAAACGGAAAGCCGCCGAGCCGCCCAAGCCCCCGAAGCCGAAATCCTTAAAGGAGCTTGCCGCGCTGCAAAAGGCCGGAGCCGACCTCACGCCGGAGGAAGCAGAACGCCTTGCCGCTTACCGCGAGAGGAAAAACCGCCAGCACAAGGCATGGTATGAACGGCAGAAAGCAGCGCAGCCGCCCAAGCCCCGGACGCTCAAAGAGCTTGCCGCCGCGCAAGTCGCGGGACAGCCCCTCACGCCAGAGGAAACAGAACGCCTTGAAGCCAGCCGGAGCCGGAAGAAGAACGCCTACCAAGAACTGAAAGCCCAAGCGGAAACCGACCCCGCCGCAGCCGCCGAGCTTGCAAGGCGGCGGGCTTACCACTCGGAAGCCACCAAGAAATCCCGCCAGAAGATGTACGAGGAAGCCGCAGCCGGAAACCCCGCAGCCCAAGCCCGGTATGAGAACTTCCTTGCTGCAAGGCGGGAGAACTACCACAGGAAGAAGCACGACGAGAAAGGAGAACAAATCGCATGAGAAGATTGATTGATAACGGGAACCGCCCCATTACCCCAAAGCCCCATATCGGCCACTACGGGCGGCTGCGGAAAGCCTATCTGGAACAATACCGCCACCGCCTTTATACCGCCCTTGTAGCCAGCGAGAAGCTATACCCCCACCTTGCGGAAACAGACCGGGCGGCGCGGGATATGCTGGACTACCTCATGCCCCGCCTTGCCAGAGAAGCGGGAGCCACCGAAGCCCTCAAAGCCGCCGACCCGATGAAATGGGTAGGTTTGATGAACAACTGCAAGGCGATAGCCGAGGAAATCGTAATGCATGAGTTAATCTATGTTTAACGGTCAAGAGCCGGAAAAATCGGAAATCTTGCGATAACAGCCGCCCTGACGAACCATTCCCCGTCCGGGCGGTTTTTATCGTCAAAAACGCCGTTTTCTCCAAGTCAAGAGCCGGAGAAAACACCCGAAAAATGCCCCTATTGCATAACAGGGGCGCAGAAAGGAGAGCTTATGAGAACAGGGCTTACCAAGCGGGAAAAGACCACCGACATTTGGTTTGACGAGAAAGACCCCCTTATCCATATCCGCACCCACAACACCGCCTTGAAGAAGCGTCTGCTTGCATACAGCCGCCGTTATCCGGCGATCTGCCAGCAGACCGACGCAGACCCGGAAACGGGCTGCATGGAGTTTGATATTGAGAAAGGCCGCTTCTCTTTCCGTCTGACCGCCCCATACAGTGAGGAACGGCGGGAAGCAGCGCGGCAGTTTGCCAAGGAAAACAATGCCGCCAGCAGACTGAAATGAGGTGGATTTGTTCATAATCCTGTGCTATACTTCTCTTGAAAAAAGAACAACAAATCGAAATTTTGAGGAGGTTTACTATGATATATAAGTTTACGGAAGTATTAAACGATCTTGTTAATTATTTTATTCTTGGTGACATTTTACTACTGGAAAGTTGGAAAAGAGCCAATAATCTTTCAGACGATTTGGCAACGGAATTTACCACAAATGAAAGTGGGGATAGGGCTTTTAGTGAAGGTATTGTTATCCCCATGAGTGGCATTGAAAACTATCCTTATACCGTATTGTTTAATCTCTCTGGTGATAAACCGGAGTTGTGCAAAGGGGAAAGCCGATTGCAGTTTAGAAGGAGTGGTTATTCCCTCAAAGTGGATAATAATATGCTTATGCTTTTTACATGGCACATATTAAAACAGTTTACTCCCGAAAAAGTGAAAACTCTAATTTCTTATTACAGACAGAATAAAAAGCCAATTGTCGAACTTGCAAATGGCTGGTATCATATCGAGATTTTGGGTGGAGAAACCTTGCAGGACGGGGACTATGAGCCTACATTTGAATTTGTGATACAACCAATAGAAAATGAAGAAAAAGCCGCAAATGCTGATATGAATTTAAGCTTTGAAATTATAAGTTCTGCTTATTAAAACTAAATATATTATCCACAAGGGCAGCCGAGAAAATCGACTGCCCTTTTTCCATGCCTACGGGCAGAAAGGAGCGACCAGCTATGACGAAACCGAGGGAGAAAACCCGTGAGGAATTGACCGCCGAGATTGAGGAAGGCAAGAAGAAAATCCGGCAGTTTGAAAACCGGGAGAAAATCATCAAGCAGAAGCTATCCGTCGAGGAACGCAAGGCGAGAAACCACAGGCTTTGTAAGCGCGGCGGCTTCATGGAGAGCCTTGTGCCGGAGCTGATTGCCATGCCGGACGAGGACGCGAAAGCCTTTTTACGGCTTGCCTTGATGAGCGAGCCAGCACAGGAGTTTTTGAAAAAACGAGCCGGGGACGGGAATGCGGAGTAATCCCTTTGGAACAAAGGGCGCACTTATACACCCTTGCGGGCGTGTGCGCTCTGCCGAGGGCTCATCTCCGCACAGGGAACTTTCCCCGCGCTCCGATATGGCGACTTTGCCGCAACAAGGGGCTGCACCCCTTGCGCCGCTTACGCGGCTATCCCTGCACACCCACAAAAACAGTACACCCGCCGTTGGTGTCTGTACCATTTTTGCGGGTCTTGTTATCCTATCCGGGAGGTGATACCCATAGCCATCTATCATTGTAATATCAGCATTGTCAGCCGGGGCAAGGGCAAATCAGCCGTTGCCGCAGCCGCCTACCGAAGCGGCGAGAAAATCACAAACGAGTGGGACGGAATGACCCATGACTACACCCGCAAGCGCGGCGTTGTCCATACGGAAATCCTATTGCCGCCCCATGCCCCGCCCTCTTTCTCTGACCGCGCTACCCTATGGAACAGTGTGGAGCTTTACGAGAAAGCCGGGAACGCCCAGCTTGCCAGAGAGATTGACGCAGCACTCCCCATAGAATTATCCAGAGAGGAACAGATCCGGCTTGTCCGGGAATACTGTTCCTCTCAATTTGTTTCCAGAGGAATGTGCGTTGACTTTGCCATTCACGACACTGACAGCGGCAACCCCCATTGTCATATCATGCTTACCATGCGCCCCCTTGACGAGCGCGGCGCATGGGCGGCGAAGTCCAAAAAGGAATATGACCTTGACGAAAACGGCGAGCGCATACGCTTGCCAAGCGGCAGATATAAGACACACAAAGTTGACCTCACAGGCTGGAACGACAAGGGCAACGCGCTTTTGTGGCGCAAGGCATGGGCGGATATTTCAAACGCCTACCTTGAACGCGCCGGACACCCGGAGCGTATCGACCACCGCAGCAACGCCGAGCGCGGCATTGACGAGCTGCCTACCGTCCACATGGGCGTAGCGGCTTGTCAAATGGAGAAGAAAGGCATAGCCACCGAGAAAGGCGAGCTGAACCGGAATATCCAAAAGGCAAACCGCCTTATCCGGGAAATCCGGGCGCAGATTGGAAAGCTCAAAGAATGGATTGGCGAACTGTTCAAGGCGCGGGAAACTGCCCCGGAGCAGCCCCCGCAATCCCCCGGCCTTGCAAATCTGCTGATGAAATATTTAAGCGTTCAGAGAGAAAAGAGCCGGAAGTATTCGCAGAGTTGGCAAAGGCAGCACGCCGCCGATGAACTGAAAACCGTTGCAAAGGCGGTCAACTATCTTTCCGAGCATGGCATTTCCACCCTTGACGAGCTGGACGCTGCTCTTTCCTCTGTCAGCGATAAAGCCTATTCAATCCGGGAGGGAATGAAAACCGCCGAGCAGCGCATGAAAGAGCTGCAAAAACTCATGGAGTACGGCAGAAATTATCAAACCTACAAGCCCATACAGGACGAGTATCGGCAAATCCGCTGGAAAGGAAAACAGGAGAAGTTTGCGGAAGCCCGCCGCGCCGAGCTTACCCTATGGGACGCGGCAAACCGCTATCTCCATGCCCATTTGCCGGAGGGCGTGAAAACCCTGCCGATCTCCGCGTGGGAGAAAGAATATACCGCCCTCAAAGCACAGCGGGAAGCGGAATATGAAACGCTGAAAGATACCCGCGCCGAAGTTGCCGAGCTTCAAAAAATCCGCAAATGCGTGGATATTGCACTCCGCGCCGACCAACCGGCACAGACGCAGAGCCGCACCAAGCGGCAGGAACAGGAGCGATAAAGGAAAGGACGGGCAAGCTGTTCGGCTTGTCCGCCCTCTGTACTATTGGATGGATAAAAGGCGACTCATTTCTTTTTGAATTTTGTTACAATCTTATTTACCCATATATCTACAATTATATCACCTATGGTTGCAAGGAAATCAACTATTAAATCAATCATAAGATCACCTCTTAAATCCAACTTGCTAACCCCATTATATTTGAAATCTGTGAACAATTCAACCACAGAAAGAGAGGTATCAACCATGTATTACACCCAAGAACAGATAGACCGGGCGAACCAAGCCGACCTTGTTTCTTTCCTACAATCACAGGGCGAGCAGCTTACCCGCGCCGGAAATGAATACCGCTGGAAACGGCACGACAGCTTGACCGTCCGGGGAAACAAATGGTACAGGCACAGCCAGAGCAAGGGCGGCGGCCCCGTCGATTTTGTCATGGAGTTTTTCGGCAAGAGCTTCACCGAAGCCGTGGAACTTCTCACAGGAGAAAAGGGAGCCGTACCGCCGCCGGACAGACCTTGCCCCGCGTCCCTATCCGACTTCCGGCTACCGCCCCCAAACAGCGACAATCGAACAGCGAGGAACTACCTCACAGCAGCCCGCCGCATTGATGAAGATGTGACGGGCTTTTTCTTTGCCCGCGGCGATATTTACGAGGACGCAGCCCACCACAACGCCGTATTTGTGGGGCGGGACGAGGACGGAATACCGCGTTACGCCCACAGCAAGGGGACGGCGGGAAACTTCCGGCTTGATGTGAAAGGCAGCGACAAAGCCTTTAATTTCTGCTACCGGGGCGAGAGCGACAGGCTTTTTGTCTTTGAAGCCCCCGTTGACCTGCTCTCTTTCCTCTGCCTGTTCAAAAAGGCATGGCAGAAACAGAGCTATTTGTCATTGGGCGGCGTGGGAGAAAAAGCCCTGTTGCGTTTCCTCTCTGACCGCCCAAACATCAAGACCGTTTACCTCTGCCTTGACAGCGACCAAGCGGGAAACGACGCTTGCAGCCGCCTTGCGGAGCTTGTGCCGGAGGGATATACCGTCCACCGCCTTGTGCCGCTGTTTAAGGACTGGAACGAGGTATTGCAGCACCGGGCAGAAATCACAGACGGGAAGTATATCCGGGAAGCGGTTTACGGCTTGAAAGAGCCGCCGCAGGAAGAAACCGTCGAGATTATTCGCATGAGCGAGGTTGACACACAGACCGTTGAATGGCTATGGGAGCCGTATATCCCGTTTGGAAAAGTAACCATTGTGCAAGGCAATCCCGGCGAGGGCAAGACCACCTTTGCCCTACGCCTTGCCGCCGCCTGCACCACCGGGGGAACGCTGCCGGGAATGAAGCCCTTGCCGCCATTCCAAGTGATTTACCAGACCGCCGAGGACGGGCTGGGCGATACCGTCAAGCCCCGCTTGATAGAAGCCGAAGCCGACCTTGACCGCGTGCTTGTGATTGATGAAGCCAAGCGGGAGCTTACTCTCTCCGACGAGCGCATAGAAAAGGCAATCACGCAGAACGAGGCGCGGTTGATTATCCTTGACCCCATACAGGCGTACATGGGCGAGAAAACCGACATGAACAGGGCAAACGAAGTGCGCCCCATGTTCCGCCGCCTTGCCGATGTTGCCGAGCGTACCGGGTGCGCCGTTATCCTTATCGGACACTTGAACAAAGCTGCCGGAGGGCAGAGCGCATACCGGGGCTTAGGTTCTATCGACTTCCGCGCCGCAGCAAGGAGCGTCCTGCTGATCGGGCGCGTGAAGCGGGAGCCGAATGTGCGTGTTATCGTCCATGACAAATCTTCCCTTGCGCCGGAGGGCAAGCCCGTTGCCTTTTGCCTTGACCCGGAAACAGGCTTTTCATGGATAGGCGAATACGACATAACCGCCGACGAACTGCTATCCGGCGCGGGCGGGAACACCACCACCAAGACCGAACAGGCCGAGAAGCTGATACTTGACTTACTCGCAGACGGGAAAGAGCTTGCCAGCGAGGACATTGTAAAGGCCGCAGCCGAAGCTGGAATATCCGAGAGGACGGTTAAAAATGCCCGCCGCAATCTTGATACCCGGATAGAAGTCATACGCCGGGGAAATCAATGGTACTATCGCAGGAACGAAGCCAAGAGTGCAAAGTAAGAATGCAATCCGTAGATACCTTTGCATTGTTGCACCCTTGCACCCTTACCCGATATGACCGCCTCATGTGCCGACCACATGGGGCTTTATCTTTGAAAGGAGAGCCTATGAACAATGAAACCAGCAAGACCAGCACCCCCGCAGCCGTTTCCCCTCTGACCGCCAAACCCGACCTTGTGAAGAACATCGGCGGCACGACCTTTGACATTCATATCCATTTCAGCGAAACCAGCCGGGAAACCTTTACGGACAAGGTTGTGCGCCTTATCCAGAACGACAGCGGCGATGAAACCGCTTAAAAGCAAGATACTATTTTCTTGTTCCTTATTGACAAAACCCGAAAGGAACCCTCATTCTGGAAACAGGCTCTCTCCTGGTGCGGGCAGGCTACAAGGTCAAGGTGCTGAACACGATCAACTTTAAGAAGTCCATGCACTATAACCCATTCGCCTATCTGCGGAGTGAAAAGGATATTTTGAAACTTACCAACACCATCATAGCCAACACCAAAGGCGACGGTGAAAAATCTTCCGAGGATTTCTGGGTCAAGGCGGAACGCCTCCTGTACTGCGCCCTGATCGGCTACATCTGGTATGAGGCCCCGGAGGAAGAAAAGAACTTCATCACCCTATTGGAGATGATAAACGCAAGCGAGGCCAGGGAGGACGACGAGGAATTTCAAAGTCCTGTTGATCTGATGTTCTCCCGGCTGGAGGAAAAGGAGCCGGACCATTTCGCTGTCAAACAGTATAAGAAATACAAGCTGGCTGCAGGCAAAACGGCAAAGTCCATCCTGATTAGCTGCGGAGCCCGGCTTGCCCCATTCGATATTAAGGAACTGCGGGATTTGATGGAGTATGATGATTTGGAACTTGATACCCTGGGCGACCGAAAAACTGCTCTGTTCCTCATTATGAGCGACACGGACACCACCTTTAATTTCGTGATCGCCATGCTCCAGAGCCAGCTTTTCAATCTGCTCTGCGACAAGGCAGATGATGAATACGGCGGCAGGCTGCCGGTTCATGTACGGTGTATCCTGGATGAGTTCGCCAACATTGGACAGATACCAAACTTTGATAAACTGATCGCCACCATCCGAAGCCGGGAAATCTCGGCTTCTATTATTTTACAGTCACAGTCACAGCTAAAGACCATCTACAAGGACGCCGCAGATACCATTGTCGGCAACTGCGACACTACCTTGTTTTTGGGAGGCAAGGAGAAATCCACGCTCAAAGAGCTCTCGGAAATCCTGGGGAAAGAGACCATTGACAGTTTCAACACCTCAGAGAACCGGGGGACGCAGGTTTCCCACGGCCTCAATTATCAGAAATTAGGAAAGGAGTTGATGAGCCAGGACGAGATCGCGGTCATGGACGGAGGCAAGTGTATCCTGCAGGTGCGGGGTACTCGGCCGTTTTTATCGGACAAGTTCGATATTACAGCCCATAAGAATTACAAATACCTTGCCGACGCCGACAAGAAAAATGAGTTTGATGTGGAACGGTACATGAAACGGCGCCCTGCGGTGGTAAAGCCGGAGGAACCTTTTGAAATGTACGAACTGGAAATAGAACCTGACAGCGATAACGAAAAAAATTAGGAGGATTGAATTTATGGAATTTTTCAACAGCGCAGTAGACGTATTGCAGACCCTTGTTGTGGCTCTGGGAGCCGGTCTTGGTATCTGGGGAGGTATCAACCTCATGGAGGGATACGGAAATGATAACCCTGGGGCAAATGCTCATGTACGATAAAGAAGTAAGATACTAAAAACAAAACATAGACCGCCAGTACCCCGCTATTCCGTTATTACCCTATGCAGAAAGTACAACATTTTGTAACTTTTCCGTGAAGCCTATTGACTTTGATACCCCAAAAGAGATATAATATAGTCGCTACTTAGTAAAACTAAATAGCAAAGCTGAAGAGAGGCGACAGTATGAATAACAGATATGTCCAACAATTCAAAAAAGGCTCTCTGGAAATGATACTCTTATGCCTAATCGGACGCAAAGAAACTTATGGATACGAAATTATATCCGAATTGAATAACAGTGCGTCTGTTTTGGGATATGCAAAAGAGGGAACCATTTATCCTATTCTGTATCGTTTGCAGGAAGCAGAACTAATTAAATGTCGATTGGCTCCGGCTGTGGCAAATGGCGGTTCAAAAAAGTATTACTCTCTAACTGATAAAGGCAGGAATATACTTGATGAACTAATCTTATTTTGGTCAAGCTATGAGAACTGCGTAAACGGCTTCATAGAAAGTTATCAACAAGCGAGGGTATCGAAATGAAAGAACAATATATTAAACAAGTTGAAAAGGAACTATCCTTACCACATAAAGCGAAAAAAGAGGTTGTGCGTGATTTGAATGAAGTTTTCGCGTCTGCTTTGGAGCATGGAGAAACGGAACAGCAGGTTATCCAGCGTTTAGGAACACCAAAAGAATTTGCAGACAGCACCGCAGAGCAGTTTGGTATTGATAACGCCTCATCAAAAAAAAGGAAAGGTATCATTTCTGCGCTTGTTGCGCTTATTGTTGCGGTTGTTGCCTTTTCGATATATGCTGTCACACGATTAGGAAAAGCACCAGAGGGCGCAATCGGACAGGCAGACGCAACAACAAATATCCAGATTGAGAGTGCATTGGGCTTTGATGTTTTACAAATCATTTTGGCAGTTGGGTTTGCCGCAGCGGTAATTGCTGTTTTATTGATTATCCGAACTATACACAAAAATAGGAGATAACTTATGAAGAAGTATATTTCTGTATTGGCAATCATATTCATAATTTCTTTGGCCGCGTGTTCTAATCAAACTATTTCGTCTACACCCACAGGTAATGAGAGCAATATACAATCTAACAGTATTACCACTCTTGACAAGGGTATCTGGCCTGTTAATGAATACACAGAGGGGCTTCCTATTCCGCCCGGTACGGTTGCATGGGCAACACTTGATACAGAACATGAAAATTGCAGTGTCAACCTTACCGGCATTAGCGACGACGACTATAGCGAGTACATGGAGGTTTTGAACCAAGAAGGTTTTTCCGTAATTGAGAATGTATCGGAGGAAATCGAAGAGGGAAACTATGTTTCGATTGGGACACTTTTATCAAACGAAGATAAGTGGTTGAGTATCAGTTACATACCAGATAGTTTAACTATCTATATTTCCTTTGACAATAATTGAAAGAGATAATGAAATAGCAAAGCCAGCCGAGCCAGTCAACGGTCAAGATGAACGGCGCATACGCGCCGCCGTTGACAGTCCCGCCCGTCTTTGCTGGTAGGCAATCAAGGGGCGACAGCAAGGAGTGCTGCCGCCCCGCACTATTATTCAGAGAGGGGGAATTTCCATGACCGAAGATGAAGCCTACAAAGTGCATATCCAGTACACATTCAATGCCTTTTGCAAGATTGTCATTCGTCACGCAGCCATAGATATAATTTTGAAGCTGCGCCGGAGGTGGGAACGGGAAGTTTCCCTTGACTACCTGATGAATGAGAAGTTTGTCCAGCTTGCCGAGCCGGAGCAGCTTGAAGAATATCTTTTTACGGCCTGCGGCCAGACCGCCGTTCTGTACCATGCGGAACTTGCCGCCGCCCTTGCCCGTTTGCCGGAGCAGACACAGGAAAAAATTTTCCGTTACTACTTCCTGCGCCAGCCGCAGCGAGTGATCGGCGTACATATCGGACGGACACGCAGCACAGCGGGGCGGCATATCCAGCTTGCTTTGAAACGGTTGCGGCGGCTCATGGAGGGGAAAGACTATGAGTAAACTTCTCCCCTATGAAACAATCGTCAAAGCGCATGAGGGCGACCCGGACGCGGTAAACGCCGTTCTTTCCCACTACGCCGGATATATCCGCTACTTTTCCAAAGTACGCGGGCAGGTCAACGCCGAGGTTGAGGAATATGTGAAACAACAGCTAATTGCCGCGCTATTCAAGTTCAGATTTGACCGATAAGCATAGACCTTGCACTGTAGATATGGTAAAATCAGAGTAACCGCAAATTTGTCAGTTGCTATCTTGAAAGGAGCCGCACTATGGAAGAATTAAAAACTATTATGCAAAAATTTGTTGCATCCGGTTGGGATTTAATAGCTATTCCCGCGCAACAATGGTTAGACGGAAAATCTGATAAAGAATCTTTAATATCAGCAATTAAGCAGGCTGATGAGGAATGTGGAAGTTGCGGGTGTGAATTAGACCCACTGTATAAAAGAGCGTTGGAACTGCTTTAAGACACCGCAAAATCACTTTCAACATCATTTGCCTGATAGCCTTTTACTAAACTGAATACCAGCCGTCACCGGCGGCCAGCGAAAGCAGTAAGTCTGAAAAAGATTTGCTGCTTTTTTTGTTGTCCGTTTGGCAAAATCGCAAAGCCACCCGTAGTAGGTAGGTGAAGCCAGAAAAAGCTGCCTGCCCCGTTTGGCAAATTTCAAAACGCGGTGTTGTAGGGAGTGAAAGGAAAATTTCTCTGCCCCGCCGGTTGCCAAAATCCTGTTTCCCGGATTACTAAGGCAAAAGAAAATTTGAAAAATCCCCGTTCAGCGGGTAGCTGGCGGCCTTTCAAATGTATCTTTGGCGAAAGGGAAAAAGACCGCGCACAGCGGGCTGAAAGCCCCGCCCCGTTCGCTCTATGTACGGAAAAGCCCGGACAGAGGCAGTCTGCGGCTTACTAAGAGCAAGTTTCTACCACGGTGCCAAAATCCGCAATTCTGCGGTTTTGCCCCTCGCGGGAAACTTGT
Source organism: Flintibacter sp. P01028 (assembly GCF_041925235.1). Lineage (NCBI taxonomy): Bacteria > Bacillati > Bacillota > Clostridia > Eubacteriales > Flintibacter > Flintibacter sp. P01028. Next base: position 27,409 of record NZ_JBHEVC010000003.1, on the reverse strand, counting down.
TGGGGAGTGCCTTCCCCAAACCCTGCTTTGCGGCTTGCGCCGCTTATCCCCGCCGCGCTCATGCGGCAAGAAAGGAGGTTACGACCATGCGAAAGAAATACAACACACCCCACCGCAGCCGCGTTGTGAAAACCCGGCTGTCCGAAGATGAATACGCCGACTTCACAGCGCGGCTTGCGCCCTATGGTATCAGCCAGTCGGAATTTCTCCGGCAGGCGATACGGCGCACCACCATACGCCCCGTTATCCATGTGTCGGCGGTCAATGACGAACTGCTCTCCGCTGTCGGGAAGCTGACCGCCGAGTACGGCAGGATCGGCGGCAACCTCAATCAGATTGCCCGGTATCTGAATGAGTACGGCGCACCCTATAACGCCCTCTCCGGCGAGGTACGCGCCGCCATAGCCGACCTTGCCGCCCTCAAGTATGAAGTCTTACAGAAAGTAGGTGACGCAGTTGGCAACACTCAAGCATATCAACTCTAAAAATGCCGACTACGGAGCCGCCGAACAATACCTGCTTTTCGAGCATGACGAGTTTACCATGAAGCCCGTCCTTGATGAAACCGGCAGGCTTATCCCCCGCGAGGACTACCGGCTGTCCACGCTGAACTGCGGCGGGGAGGATTTTGCCGTTGCCTGTATGCGGGCAAATCTCCGCTATGGGAAGAACCAGCGGCGGGAAGATGTGAAAAGCCACCACTATATCATCAGCTTTGACCCACGGGACGGCCCGGACAACGGCTTGACCGTAGACCGGGCGCAGGCATTGGGCGAGAAGTTTTGCGCCGAGCATTTCCCCGGCCACCAAGCCCTTGTATGTACCCACCCGGACGGGCATAACCACAGCGGCAATATCCATGTGCATATCGTCATTAACAGCCTGCGGATAGAGGAAGTCCCGTTCCTGCCCTACATGGACAGGCCAGCCGACACGAAAGCCGGTTGCAAGCACCGCTGTACCGACGCTGCCTTGCGCTACTTCAAGTCCGAAGTCATGGAAATGTGCCACCGGGAGGGGCTTTACCAAATCGACCTCTTGAACGGCAGCAAGAACCGCGTCACAGACCGGGAGTATTGGGCGCAGAAAAAGGGACAGGCCGCGCTGGACAAGCAGAACGCCCCCATGATTGCAGACGGTATCACGCCCCGGCAGACCAAGTTTGAAACGAACAAGGAGAAGCTGCGGCAGACCATACGCGCCGCGCTGTCTGCGGCGACCTCATTCGAGGACTTTTCCTCTCTGCTGCTGCGGGAGGGCGTGGCCGTCAAGGAGAGCCGGGGGCGGCTATCCTATCTCACGCCGGACAGGACAAAGCCCATTACCGCCCGAAAGCTGGGTGACGACTTTGACCGCGCCGCTGTCTTTGCCGTTTTGGAGCAGAACGCCGCCAGAGCCGCAGAAAAGCCCGCAGCCATACCCGAATACCCCCGGCATGGGAAAACCGGCATACAGCCCACAAAAGTCCCACAAACCGCCCCGAAACAGGACGGTGTGCAGCGGCTTGTGGACATTGAGCAGAAAATGGCCGAGGGCAAAGGCCGGGGCTATGAACGCTGGGCGACCATGCACAACCTCAAACAAATGGCCGCGACGCTGAATGTGTATCAGGAATACGGCTTCACTTCCCCGGAGCAGTTAGAAGCCGCCGTTGATACCGCCTATCAGGAAATGCGCCAGACCAGCGGCAAGTTGAAAACGCTGGAAACAAAGCTACAAGGGAAAAAGGAGTTGCAGCAACAGGTACTTGCCTATGCCAAGACCAAGCCCGCCCGCGACGGGCTGCGGGCGCAGAAATCGCAGAAAGCCCGTGACGCATACCGGCAGGCAAACGAGAGTGATTTTATCATAGCCGACGCAGCCGCCCGGTATTTCAAGGCGCATGGCATTACCAAACTGCCCGCCCGGAAAGCGTTGCAGGCCGAGATCGAGCAGCTTATCTCCGAGAAAGACGGCCTGTATAACACCTATCACGAACAGAAACAGCGGTTCAAGGAGTTGCAGACCGTCAAGCGGAACATCGACCAGATTTTGCGCCGGGAGGAACCCCGCCGCAGAAAGGAGCAGAGCCATGAGCGATAAGTTACCGAGAATGGACTACCGCCAGCACCGGCGGGCGCGGCGGCTGGTACATGAGTGCTGTAACTATGACGAGGGGAATTGCCTGCTGTTAGACGACGGAGAGCCTTGCGTGTGCGTCCAGAGCATTTCCCTTTCCCTCATGTGCCGCTGGTTCCGTGTGGCTGTCCTGCCCCTTGACGGGGAACTGGCCGCAGCCCTCTTGTACCGGGGGAGCCGGAAACGGTGTGCCGTCTGCGGCGCGGCATTTGTCCCCAAATCCAATCGGGGAAAATACTGCCCCGACTGCGCCGGACGCATGAAGAAAATCAAAGCCGCCGAGAGAAAGCGGAAACAAAGGCAGAGATGTCACGCTTTAGAGCCTTTCAAACCCGCATAAATCCAGGCTTTTTTCGTGGGTGTCAAAGGGTACGCGATACATTTATCCTTTTCCCCCGGAAACGGCGTTCTAAATGCGTACAAACGCCCCAAATCCACCCAAAGGAGGAACCATGTCAGACAACCGAAAATACTACTACCTCAAGCTGAAAGAGAATTACTTTGACGAGGACGCTATCGTGCTGCTGGAAAGTATGCAGGACGGTATCCTCTATTCCAACATTCTCTTGAAACTGTACCTGAAATCGCTGAAAAACGGCGGAAAGTTGCAGCTTGATGAAAATATCCCCTACACCGCGCAGATGATTGCCACCATTACCCGCCAGCAAGTCGGCACCGTAGAACGAGCCTTGCAGATTTTTATGAAGCTGGGGCTTGTAGAGCCGCTGCCAAGCGGCGCGCTGTATATGAGCAATATTGAACTGCTGATCGGCCAATCCTCTACCGAGGGGGAGCGAAAACGGCGGGCAAGGCTGGCTTTGCAGGAACAAAAAGCCTTGCCAAAGGCCGGGGCGGACAAATGTCCACCATATCAAGCGGACATTTGTCCACCAGAGATAGAGATAGAGAAAGAGATAGAGATAGAAAAAGAGAGAGAGCGAGAGTTAGATACGGGACAACCCGCCCGCGCTGCCTATGGCCGGTATGAAAATGTCTTTCTTTCGCAAGCAGAACTGGACGGGCTGAAAGCAGACCTGCCCGACAAATGGAACTACTACATTGACCGGCTATCCTGCCATATCGCGTCCAGCGGCAAGCGATACCACAGCCATGCCGCCACAATCTACAAATGGGCGCAGGAGGACGCAGCCAAGAAAGCCCCGAAAAAGGGCATACCAGACTACTCATGCAAGGAGGGCGAGAGTTTATGAAGAACGAAATCAACGCTGTTTTGGAGAATATGACGACTGTCACCCCGGAGCCGGAGGACTACACCGGCGAGGACGGTTTACTGTACTGCGGCAAGTGCCGTAAGCCGAAAGAAGCCTATTTTGCGCCGGATAAGGCCGCTATCTTTGGCCGTGACCGCCACCCGGCAGAGTGCGACTGCCAGAGAGCCGCCCGCGAGGAACGGGAGGCCGCCGAGAAGCGGCGCAGGCACCTTGACACCGTGGAGGAACTGAAACGCCGGGGCTTTACCGACCCCACCATGCGGGACTGGACTTTTGAGAACGACAACGGCAGGAACCCGCAGGCCGGGATTGCCCGCCGGTATGTGGAACACTGGGAGGATATGCGAGCCGACAATATCGGCTGCTTGTTCTGGGGCGGCGTGGGAACCGGGAAAAGCTACCTTGCGGGCTGTATCGCAAACGCCCTCATGGAGAAAGAAATCCCCGTTCACATGACGAACTTTGCCCTTATCCTCAACGACCTTGCCGCCAGCTTTGAGAACCGCAACGAGTACATTTCCCGCCTTTGCCGCTATCCGCTGCTTATCCTTGACGACTTCGGCATGGAGCGCGGCACCGAATACGGGCTGGAACAGGTTTTCAATGTGATTGACAGCCGTTACCGCAGCGGCAAGCCGCTGATCGTCACGACCAACCTCACGCTGGACGACCTGCGGAACCCAGAGGACACCGCACATTCCCGGATTTATGACCGCCTGATTTCCATGTGCGTCCCGGTACGCTTTACCGGCGACAACTTCCGGCAGGAAGCCGCGCAGCGGAAAATGGAGAGCATGAAGAAACTGATTACCGACTGAAAGGAGTATTGCCTATGGCAGATAACAAGCAGCACGACACCCGCACAGCCCGCCGCCCCGACTGCGTGACGGAAATCCGCATGGGCAATTCCGTCCTTGTCGTGTTCGGCTATTTCAAGAAAGATACCACGACCACCGCCGCCGACAAAATGGCGCGGGTACTGGAAGCGGAAGCCGCTGCTACACAAAAACCGGAAATTTGACAAATCATAAAGAAGCAGATTTTACACTTTTGCCGCTATACAGCCCCCGCTATTCCGTGGTACAATAAAGCTATGGAATAGTGGGGCTGGCTGTCGGAAACGGAGGATTTTATGTTAAGACAAGCCACCCAAAACCTCATTACCGCCCTTTATCCGAGATTGTCCCATGAGGACGAGTTGCAAGGCGAAAGCAATTCCATTTCCAACCAAAAGCGTATTTTGGAAACCTACGCCAAGCAGAATGGCTTTACCAATCTGCGCTGGTACACCGACGACGGCTTTTCCGGCGCAAACTTCCAGCGCCCCGGTTTTCAAGCCATGCTTGCAGACATTGAAGCCGGGAAAGTGGGTACGGTCATCGTCAAGGACATGAGCCGGTTAGGGCGAAACTACTTGCAGGTGGGATTTTACACGGAAATGCTGTTCCCCCAAAAGGGCGTGCGGTTTATCGCTGTCAACGACAATGTGGACAGCGCAAACGGCGGCATGGACAACGATTTTACCCCTCTGCGAAATCTGTTCAACGAATGGCTGGTGAGAGATACGAGCAAGAAAATCAAGGCAGTTAAGAGAGCAAAAGGCATGAGCGGCAAGCCCGTTACCAGCAAGCCGGTCTATGGCTACCTCATGGACGAGGACGAGAACTATCTCGTTGACGTGGAAACCGCGCCGGTTGTCCAGCAGATATACCAGCTTTGCCTTGCCGGGAACGGCCCGACCAAGATTGCCCGTATGCTTACGGAGCAGCAAATCCCCACGCCGGGGACGCTGGAATACCGTAGGACGGGCAGCACCCGCCGATACCACCCCGGCTATGAGTGCAAATGGGCGACGAACACCGTCGTTCATATCCTCGAAAACCGGGAGTACACCGGCTGTCTGGTAAACTTCAAGACGGAGAAGCCCTCTTACAAGGTCAAGCACAGTGTAGAGAACCCCGTGGAGAAGCAGGCTGTTTTTGAGAACCACCATGAGCCTATCATAGACCGGGAAACATGGGAGCGCGTGCAGGAGTTACGCAAGCAGCGCAAACGCCCGAACCGCTATGATGAAGTGGGGCTGTTCTCCGGTATGCTGTTCTGCGCCGACTGCGGCCATGTGATGTATCAGCAGCGGTATCAGAACAAAAACCGCAAGCAGGACTGTTACATTTGCGGCAGCTACAAGAAGCGCACCCGCGACTGTACGGCGCACTTTATCCGCACCGACCTGTTGACCGCCGGTGTCCTCTCCAATCTCCGGCAAGTGACGGAATACGCCGCCAAGCATGAGAGCCGCTTTGTGAAGCTGCTTATCCAGCAGAACGAGATCGGCGGCAAGAGAAAGACCGCCGCAGCCACCAAACAGCTTGAACAGGCGCAGGAACGCATTGCCGAAGTGAGCCGCATTATCAAGCGGCTGTACGAGGATAATGTGAACGGCAAAATCAGCGACGAGCGTTTCATGGAACTGTCGGCAGACTATGAGCAGGAGCAGCGGGAACTGAAAGACCGCGCCGCCGCTTTGCAGGAAGAACTGGATAAGTCGCAGGCCGCCACCGTCAACGCGGAAAAGTTTATGGGTATCGTCCGAAAGCACCTTGCCTTTGAGGAACTTACCCCCACCCTCTTGCGGGAGATGATTGAGAAAATCGTCGTGCATGAGTGCAGCTATGACGAGAACGGCACCCGCAGGCAGGACATTGAGATTTATTACAGCTTTGTCGGCAAGATTGACTTGCCCGAAGCCTAACGCCCGACCTATCCGACACAGCCCTAAGTGCCGGATAGGAACGGCAAAATTTTTTACATTTCTATTACTTCTTTATCGCACATCAGTAAAAAGCCAGGGCATGAAACAGCTTATGGCTAATTAGATGTAACAAAAGCTAAGAAAGGAAAAGCACAATCCAGACGGAACCGGCGGTGTGGTCAAGAAATATTGTGGAAACGCAAGATTTCTGCTATAATGGGTGCAGAACACTTAACGATGGAAAGAGGGACGGGAAGCCTATGAACATCAGCTATCAGCCATTATGGAACACTTTGAAAGAGCGTGGCATGAGAAAAGAGGACTTGCGGCTTGCCGCCGGTCTGACAACCAACATGATTGCCAACATGGGCAAGGGAAAACACATCAGCATGGAAACCCTACTGAGAATTTGTAATGCTCTGAATTGTGATATTTCAGATGTGATTGAATTGGAGCAGGATGAAAGTACCGCTGAAAAAGGGTGACAAATACAAAGTTGAAGGAGCGTGTGATTACATGAAAAAGATTTTTCTGAAAATAATGCTTGGGGTTGTTCTCGTTTGCGCTTTGTTTGTTGGATTTCTTTATGCCAACAATGATATTGGTGTGACTTCAACCAATTTAGAAGCGGATATTCGCTCGTCGCAAAAGATTAAGGATGATTGGACAGTTGATGGAAGTGTTTCCGACACGATGGCTGCATATATTTCTTATCCCCAGGATATGAGTGACCACACTTTTTCCGTCTATGTTAATCGTCCAGGGCTCTCCTTTGGATATTTCTTTCGTGGTGGCGGGAGCCTTTCAGGAGTTGAAAGGGGAATTGTAGAGTTCACAGTAGAGGAATATAAAGAACGAGCATTTATTTCTATGAATCAACAGCAGGTAACACAACTACAAATAGATGATGGCAACTCCATTCAGGGGATTTCTATTGATAGCAATAAACCTTTTGCGATTGTCTTGCCTATAAATGCTGGTACCATTACTTTTTATGATGTGAACGGAAATACTGTGGAATACTGGAACAATCCTCTTTAATAAATTTCCGTTTATCGGAGATTAAAACGAAGTCATAAATTACGAGTTATTCTTTCTGTTCATCCCATGTGGTATGGCAAGTATGAGATAAAATTTGAATATGTCAACGAATTATTCAAGAGCTTATTTGAGGCATCTTTTCAAAATCAATGATCCATTAGCTTATAGGTTAGCAACAATACATAATTTGAGATTTTATACAAACTTAATGGAGAAATTAAGAAAATCGTGAAAGAAGGAACGCCTATGTCTATAGAAAATATTGTACAAACAGTGATGACATCAAAAAAATATTCAAATATAATCCCTGAAACGATCAATAGAATTTGTAATGAAGAAAGTATAAAGTACAAAAAAGACAAAGATATATTAAGGTCGTCAAAAAAAAGATTGCATATCATTTCTGAATCATTTTTATCGATAGCTAATGCAAATAAAATTGCCAGTATTAAAAAATGCATTGATAATGATGGACATATTTCAACAGAAATGATAGAGCAGTTGTTATTATTACATATATCTACAAAAGAAAGGAGTAGTTTTTATAAAGAATTCTATAATGATATTTTCCGAGTGGTGGGAAATGTTAATTCTATATTGGATATAGCTTGTGGGCTAAATCCAGTAGCGTATGTTCTGTCCGACAACTTTGATAGCAGAGTAAGATATGAAGCGACAGATATAAATTTAGATAATATTGAATTGGTGAATAAAATATTATCGTTGTATGATTTGCAAGCCAAAATCTATGGAGGCGATATTTTATGTGATATTCCCAATGGAGAATGGGATGTTGTTTTTTTATTTAAAATCGTTCCATTATTAGAGCAACAAAAAAAAGGATATTTCCGTTCTATAATAGAACAAATAAATTCTAAATTTTTTATTATTACATTTCCTACAAAATCGATATCCGGAAAGAATGTTGGAATGAAGGACTATTATGAAAACATGATGACAAAATATATTGAAAATAGTCAGATGGAGATTATATTTAGAAAGGCATATTTTAATGAAATTATGTTTGTTATAAAAAAATAATTGTGGAGATTATAATGGGAAAAATATATGTAGTGGCAACACCGATAGGAAATTTGAGTGATATTACTTTACGAGCTATTGAAACACTTAAGGCAGTAGACATCATAGCATCAGAAGATACAAGAAGAACATTAATTTTGTTGAATAAATACAATATTAGCACTAAATTGGTTGCATATCATAAATTTAATGAAAAAGAACAAGCAACTAAATTGATTGAATTAATTTTGCAAAAAGATATTAGTATAGCGTTGGTATCTGATGCTGGAACTCCATGTATATCTGATCCGGGAAGTATTTTAATTAGTGAAGCACTAAAAAATTCAATTGAAGTGATTCCTGTTCCGGGTGTTTCGTCTGTTATAGCAGCTTTAAGTGTTTCTGGTTTTATCTTTAACAAAAAATAGCCGTTGTAGGAGCCAATCCCACAACGGCTGTTTTTATTTCCACGGCCTGCGCCGGAAGTTGATCCCGGAATTTTTAATCAGCGGCGATCTTTTGAACAGCCTTTTCAGGGTTGTTCTTTCCTCGTCTGTGAGCCGCTTGTATTTTAGCTGGAACGCCTTGCAGAAGATTTCCAGAAATTCCTGCACCCTGTCGCCGGTGGATTGCATGGCCTTTCGGACTTCCTTTATCAGTTCATCGGCGGGCGTGGTATCCGGCGCACTCTCCATGTCGTTCTCATGGACTTTGCGTATATCGTGAAGGATAGCGTCCCATGTTTTGTGTGTCACATGACAGAAAAAATCTTCTTCCTCTATCTGACCGGCTTCCAGAATTTTCAGGGAACGGTCTGCGGCAGCTTCGGGATGCTCTTCCAGTATCATTGCCCGGACAGCGGCCAGCGCACTGTTGATGTCATGGAACCGCATGGTAGCCATTCCATCCACATAGATTTCTGCGTCAGCCATCAGCTCCGCAAATTTTTCGTGGGACATCATCTCGCACAGCAGCCGGGTATTGATCCGTCCACTTTTCAGAAGCGCCACGGCTTCATCGGTCAAGTGCAGTTCAGACAGCGGGGTGTTGATCTGCTCCCGGTTTTCTGTCCGGCAGAACAGATAGTCAATGGACACCTCATAAAAGTCTGCCAATGCGATAAGGTTGCCGTGATTGATTTCCTTATTTCGGTTTTCTTCATTTTCATAGCTGGCTAAAGCAGATTTTGAAATGCCGGTCTTTTCCGCCAGTTCTTCCAGCTTCAAGCCCTTTTCCACCCGTAAATCTTTCAAGCGTTCCTGCAAGGAAACATGGTCTTTCATTGGTTTGCCACTCCCTTCCCATGTGGTTTTCGAGCATATATAACCATTATACCATACCGTTCCGAAATCGTGGAAATTTTCGATTTTAGGGCGGTATTCCTACTTTCTGGACATACGGGAAAGGGTTCAAAAATGAGCTATGATTAAGTCAGTTCATCGATGGATTATTCCAATCGAATGACCGGCCTGATGGGATATGCTCCCCGGCGATGTAGCGCAACGACCTGCGGCAAGGAGTTGGAGGAACCTTGACCGCAGCGAGCGTACCAACGGGAACGAAACGCTGCTGTGAGATTCAGGGGCAGGAACGACATCAGGGAAACCCGGCAGAACTGACACCAAAACGCTACCCAAACATGACAAATCGGCGGGGCGTAGTCTGCCCTGTCCGTGATACTATGGGGCTTTTCCAAGCGGCTCTATGGCCGTATTTTCCTTGAAAATCGCCCCGAAACATGACACCAAAAACCGCTATCCGCCCATCTCTACCGTTACGGCTGAAATGGACGGATTTTCTATGATAGGAGGCACCATGCCGAGAATGAGCAAGAAACGGAAGTTGGAGCTGTCCTTCTTCCTCAATGACCGGGGGCGTGTGGCCTACAACGACCTGTGCCGGAAGTGTCAGCATGAGTGCAAACAGAGCTTCCGGGCTGTCGTGATCGACTGCCCCCATTACCTGTCCAAACGAGCCAAGCGAAAGGAGAAAACCGACTAAATGGAATTTGAATTTATGACCGCAGACACCGTTCTGCCGCCCTGTATGCCACTTCCTACCGCCATGCTACGGCTGCCGGTCAGCAGCACCGCAAAAGTCATGTATGCCCGCCTGCTGGACGCTACCCTTACGGGAGGTGCGGAGGATACCAACGGGATACTGTTTGTCCGTTTCCCCATTGTGGAGCTGGCAGCGGCCTTGTCCCGCAGCTCCGTGACCGTCAAGCGTTCCTTGAAAGAATTGGAGGACGCCGGACTGATCCTTCGGGTGCGCCGGGGCGTGGGAGAACCGAACCGCATTTACACGCTGCTCCCCAAGAAGGAGGGCTGCCGTGATGAATGAAAAGCTGGAAAAACTCAATCAGCAAATTGCCCAAGGCGAAGCCAAACTGCGGCGGGCGCAGCACGAAGAAAAGATACTGGCACATCAGATAAAACAGCTTACCCGGAAGGAACGGACGCACCGGCTCTGCACCAGAGGGGCTATGCTGGAAAGTTTCCTGATAAGGCCGGAAGTGCTGACGGACGATGATGTGATGGACATTCTCAAACAGGCATTTTCCCAAACTGGCATGAAGGAAGTTGTTGCGGAAAGCGTGAAATGTCGGGTAACCGGGGAACCCCTTACGGAGTAAGGGCGCAACTATACACCGGTCGAGCCGGTGCGTTGCGCCCTGCCGGGGGCTTCCTGCGGAAAGCGGATGATTTCCAGCACACTTGCGACTGCTTCCAATCATCACAGGGGACGCTGCGCTTCCCCTGCGCTGGCTGCGCCAGCTACCCCTTTGTGGACTTGCCGCCCGGAAACACCTTGCGCTGCAAGCTGTTCCCGTCCAGCAAGTTCTATAATTTTATGACGAGCAAGATGGAAAGTTTGCTTGACATTTCGGATGGATGTGATATACTAAAAACACGGAAAGCAAACTTTCCATTAGAAAGGAGGTTCGCATGAAAAATCGACTGGAAGAACTCCGCAAACAGCGAGGAATCAAGCAAGAAGAATTGGCAAGCGCCTTGGAAGTATCACGCCAAACAATCGGCTCTTTAGAAAACGGGCGCTACAATCCGTCTATTCAGTTGGCGTTCAAAATTGCCCGATACTTTCATATGACGATTGAGGAAATTTTTATTTATGAGGAGGATGGACAATGAAATCTAAAATTACAAATCATGCAACTATCATTATAGGATTGCTTCTGCTGGCAGTGAGCTTGTACCTAATTAAAACAAGCAATGATCCGCAGGGAATAATGAGAACATTACCCTATGTCTGTATTGGCATTGGGTGTGGCTTGTTTGGACATGGTATGGGAAATGTGATTTCTGAACGGGCCATTAATAGTTACCCCGAATTAAAAAGGCAACTGGATATTGAAAAAAATGACGAGCGTAATGTGGCGATTGCAAACCGGGCTAAGGGAAAAGCGTTTGATATGATGACCTTTGTTTTTGGGGCTTTAATGTTATCATTTGCCCTTATGGGGATAGATATGGTTGCTGTACTTCTGCTTGTTTTTGCATATCTTCTCGTTCATGGCTTTGCTCTCTACTATCGCTTCAAGTTTGATAAAGAAATGTAACTAAATAGTAGCCGCCCACCGGTGGCCCCACCAAGCAGGAAATCCGAAACGGTTTCCTGCTTTTCTTTTGCCCAAAATGAGGTGGCAAACCACCACCCCATCCAATCAACCACAGGAAGGAGGAAACCGTTATGCCCTGTCCCCACCATGATATAAAAATCGTTCAGCGCAGCAACCGCCAGTCAGCCGTAGCCGCCGCAGCTTACCAGAGCGGCGAACGGCTGTTTTCCGAGTACGACCAGAAGCAGAAATACTATGCCGAGAAACGAGGGATCGTCCACACAGAAATCATGCTGCCGCCCCACGCCCCGCCGGAGTACGCAGACCGCAACACCTTGTGGAACGCTGCCGAAGCCGTAGAAAAACAATGGAACTCCCAGCTTGCCCGGAGAATCGTGCTTGCCATACCGAGGGAAATCCCCCCGGAGCAGCACGCCGACCTGATCCGGGACTATTGCCGGGAGTTTTTCGTTTCCAAAGGCATGATTGCCGATTTTGCCATTCACGACAAGGGGGACGGGAATCCCCACGCTCACATCCTGCTGACCATGCGGGCAATGGACGAAAACGGGAAATGGCTTCCCAAGAGCCGGAAAGTGTATGACCTTGACGAGAACGGCGAGCGTATCCGGCTCCCGTCCGGCAACTGGAAAAGCCATAAGGAGGACACCGTGGACTGGAACGACCAGAAGTACGGCGAGATCTGGCGGCAGGGCTGGGCGGCTGTCGCTAACCGCTATCTGGAAGCCAATGATCGCCCGGAGCGCCTTGACCTTCGTTCCTATGAGCGGCAGGGGCTTGATAAAATCCCCACTGTCCACATGGGGCCAGCGGTCAGCCAGATGGAGAAACGAGGGATACAGACCAACATTGGCAATCTGAACCGGGACATTACCGCCGCCAACCGGCTCATGCAGTCCATCCGTCAGATGGTGCGCCACCTGAAAGGCTGGATTGCAGACCTGAAGGAGAAAAAGGCCGCCCTGCTGGAAGCCTTGCAGGAAGCGAAGGAACCCACCCTGCCGGAGCTGCTGGGCAAATATCTGGATTTGCGCCGGGAGGAGCGCACCGGCTGGACGAGCAAAGGCCAGCTCAAAGGCACTGTAAATGACTTCAACAAGGTTATGGACGCCATCCGCTATCTGCGGGACAAGGAACTGTCCACCGTGGAGAGTTTGGACGCCTATCTGGATACCGTCAGCGGGCAGGTCGTTTCCATCCGGGCAGAGATGAAGCCGAAGGAAAAACGCATGAAGGAGATCGACACCCTGCTTTCCCATATCGCCAACTTTGAAGCCCACAAGCCGGTTCATGCGGAATATGCCGCCATCCGGTTTAAGAAACCAAAGGAACAGTTTGCCGCCGCCCATCGGGACGAACTGGACGCCTACAATGCCGCTGTCCGCTATTTCAAGGTGCATTTGGAGGGAACCAAGTACAGCACCAAAAAGCTGAATGAGGAACGAACGCAGCTTGCCGGAGAAGTGGCCGAGTATAAGGAGCGCCTATCAGCGGTGCAGGAGGATGTGAAGATTCTCCGGGATGTACGCCACTGGCTCAATCAGGTGCTTCCGTCCGAGCAGTACCGCCAGACTGCCGAGCCGGGCAAGAAACCGTCCATCCAGCAGGCAGTCAAAGGCCGGGCACAGCGTATCCAGGAGGAACAGGCCGAGAAACGCCAGCAGCCCCGCACAGAGAAAAAACAGGATATGGAACTTTAACAGGCGCTTACCATTTTCTTTTCGAGAATGACAGGCGCTTTTCTTATTTTCAGGAGGATTTAGTTGAATGTATTTGAAGCTGTCAAGCAGTCTGTTACCACCCGGCAGGCTGCCGAGCATTTCGGAATCCGGGTGGGACGAAACGGGATGTGCGTCTGTCCCTTCCATGCCGACAAAAACCCAAGCATGAAGGTTGACCGGCGCTTTCACTGTTTCGGCTGTCAGGCAGACGGGGATGTGATCGACTTTGTTTCCCGTCTGGAAGCTGTCAGCCCCAAGGAAGCCGCCCTTATGCTGGCACAGGAGTTTTCCATCCCCTATGAGGACAAGGAGCCGCCCAGCCACAGGAAACCACCGCAGGAAACCCCGGAACAGCGGTTTCGCCGCATGGAGCGTTACTGCTTCCGGGTGCTGTGTGATTACCGAAACCTGCTGCGCCGCTGGAAACGGGACTATGCCCCCAACACACCAGACGAGGATTTCCACCCTTTGTTTGTGGAATCCCTGCAAAAGCAGGACTATGTGGACTATCTGCTGGATGTGCTGCTCTCCCCGGATATGGAGGAACGGGCAGCCTTTATCATCGACTGTGGAAAGGAAGTGAGCAATCTTGAAAGACGAATGGCAGAGCTTACCGCCGGAGATACGGCAAGCCGCAGAACAGACCATGCAAGAAGCACCGCCGTTCCGGAGCGTTGAGGAAGTCAAAGCCATGCTGGAAAGCACCGAGAAAGGCGGCGTCCGCAACAGTATCCGCAACTGCCTGACCGTCTTTCAGAATGACCCGCTGCTTTCCGGGGCAATCGCAAAAAATCTGCTGACCGAGCGAACCGACATCATCAAGCCCATCGGCTACCACCGTACCGGCACCGCCATCACAGACACGGATATGAACTATCTGCTCCTGTATCTGGAAGAAACATACGGGTTGACCAGCGAAAAGAAGATTGCCGCCGCCATCGGGATCGTTGCCAATGAAAATGGCTATCACCCCATCCGGGACTACCTGAACGGCCTGACCTGGGATGGAACCGAGCGTATCCGTACCTGCCTGCACCACTTTTTAGGAGCCGACAGCGACCAGTACACCTATGAAGCCCTGCGGCTGTTTCTGCTGGGAGCCATCCACCGGGCGTTTCATCCCGGCTGCAAGTTTGAGGTCATGCTCTGTCTGGTGGGCGGTCAGGGAGCCGGAAAATCCACCTTTTTCCGGCTGCTGGCCGTGAAAGACGAGTGGTTTTCCGATGACCTTCGCAAGCTGGACGATGACAATGTGTACCGCAAGCTGCAAGGCCACTGGATTATCGAGATGTCGGAGATGATTGCCACCGCAAATGCCAAGAGCATTGAGGAAATCAAGTCTTTTTTGAGCCGACAGAAGGAGGTCTATAAAATCCCATACGAAACCCACCCGGAGGACAGGCTGCGGCAATGCGTGTTCGGAGGAACTTCCAACGCCCTGGACTTCCTGCCCCTTGACCGTTCCGGCAACCGGCGCTTTCTGCCGGTCATGGTGTACCCGGAACAGGCGGAAGTTCATATTTTGGACGATGAAGCCGCTTCCAGAGCCTACATGGAGCAGCTATGGGCGGAAGCCATGACCATTTACCGCAGCGGGGATTTTAAGCTGTCTTTCAGCCCCGAAATGGTGTGCTATCTCAAAGAACACCAGCGGGATTTCATGCCGGAGGACACCAAGGCCGGGATGATCCAAGCCTACCTTGACCGCTACACCGGCAGCATGGTGTGTTCCAAGCAGCTTTTCCGGGAAGCCCTGAACCACCCCTTTGACGAGCCGAAACAATGGGAAATCCGGGAGGTCAACGATATTATGAACCATTGTGTCACAGGCTGGCACTACTTTTCCAATCCCCGGATGTTCCCGGAATACGGCAGGCAGAAGGGCTGGGAGCGTGAAGCCCCGGCAACGGATACCAGCAACGGAGCCGAAAAAATCCCGGAGGGATTTGTGGAGGTCACAGAGCAGATGGAGCTTCCTTTCTGAAAATCCCACCCCGTTGCCGACTTTGTTGCACTCCCGTTGCCAGGCTGGTTGCCGGGGAAAGCCCCGTAACTGCGGGCTTTTTCCCCTATCAGCAACCAAAGCAACAGAAAAATAAAAGAAAATATAAATTGTAACCAAACCGCCAGACAGAGATGGTTTTGAGGTTTTTTGAAGCCCGTTGCCGGACTTCGTTGCCGACCTTCTCCTTGTCTGGCTATTCTATTATGGAGGATAACTGCCTATGGCAAAAACGAAAACAGAGATTCATGTTACCACAGTTTTTGACGGCGAGCTGGACGCAGCGGATGTCTTTGTGAGCCTGATTGCCCAAAAATATGGGCAGAATACCGGCAAGGATAATCTTGCGAAAACACAAGATTTAGGATATAATAAAGACGAGGTTCAGAAGAACCGTGTTCCGTCTGGATTGTGCGGGTAAACGGTTATGATGAACGGATATGAATACACAGGCATGGACGCAATTCTGGCGGGCAGCTTCCGGGCGGCCATCTATTGCAGGCTTTCCAAAGACGATGACCTTGACGGGGAGAGCGCCAGTATTGCCAACCAGCGGGATATGCTGGAAAGCTACTGCGAAAAGCAGGGATGGGAGGTTGTGGCAGTCTATCAGGACGATGGCTACACGGGGCTGAACATGGAGCGCCCCGACCTGAAACGGATGTTAAAGGCCATCGAGCGAAGGCAAATAAATCTTGTGATAACGAAAGATTTATCGAGATTGGGCCGAAACTACTTGCAGACCGGCACACTGATCGAGGACTTCTTCCCCCGTCACGGCGTCCGCTATATCGCCATGAATGACGGTATCGACACCATGCGGGACAACAACGACATTGCGCCGTTTAAGAACATCCTGAACGAGATGTACAGCAAGGATATTTCCAAGAAGGTACATTCCTCGTATCTTCTGAAAGCCCAGCAAGGCCAGTTTACCGGCTGTGTGGCTCCCTTTGGGTATCGGAAAGACCCGGAGGACAAAAACCACCTGCTGGTGGACGAGGAAACCGCCCCCATTGTCCGGCAAATCTTCCTTTGGGCGCTGGAAGGACACGGCCCCAACTTTATCCGGCGCAGGCTGGAAGAACAGAAGGTGCCTTGCCCTACATGGTGGAACCGGGAACGGGGCTTCCGCAATGTCCGCACCAAATGGGAAAAGAAAGACCCGGAAAACGGGCGGTATATGTGGGACTTCTCCGTGATAAAAGACATCTTGATGAATCCCGTTTATACCGGGGCGATAGCTTCCCAAAAGAAGGACTACCGCTTCAAAATCGGCACCATTGGCGAGAAGAAGCCGCAGGACTGGATCGTGGTGGAGGAACGGCACGAACCGTTGATTGACAGCAAAAGTTTTGCCATCGTGCAGGACAAGCTGAAATCCCGCCAGCGCCCCCGGCAGGACGGGGAAACCAGCCTGTTTGCCGGGCTTATCAAGTGCGGCGAGTGCGGCAAGTCGCTGACCATCCGCACCACCCACGCCAAGCACCCGCAGCAGATTTATGCCTGTAAGACCTATGGGGCGTTCGGCAAGAACCACTGTTCCCAGCACCGGGTAGAGTACGACACCCTTTACCACCTTGTCCTGAACAAAATCCGGGAGTGCGCCAAGGCTGCCCTGACCGATGGGGAAGCCATTGCCGGGAAGCTGACCAACACCTGCGAAGCCGAACAGAAAGGCCAGCGGGAAGCGTTGGAGCGTTCCCTGACAAAAGACGAGGAACGGATTGAGGTTCTGGAAAAGATGGTGCTGCGGCTCTATGAGGACATGGTTGCCGGGCGGATCAGCGAAGCCAACTTCAATCTCATGCTGGACAAGACGCAGAAGGAACAGGCTGAACTGAAAGAACGGGTTGCACAGGGGCGCAAGAAGCTGGCTGATGAAATGCGGCTGGCGATGGACGCCAAACAATGGGTGGACGCCATTCAGGAATATGCCGACATCACGGAGCTGGACGCAGCCACCCTAAACCGCCTGATTAAAGAAATCGTTGTCCATGAACACATCGACAGCGATAAGACACGACACATTTCTATCGAAATTCACTTCAATCTCAAACCCATCCCGGAGGTGGAACAGGTCAAGGGCTGACCTGTCTACGCTGGGGCGGTTCTAAAACAATTCCATATATTTTTTGACACGCCGCCGCCCGCCATCGAGCAAGGTTTTACTCCTAATTAGGGATAAAACAGCTTATGGCGGGCGGCGGCGTTGCCCTGATCGGCATGACCCTTGTACCACTGCTTTCCGGCCTGTTCGGATAATGACGGAGGGATAACCTATGCAAAGCATACTCGACAAGCTGGCGGAGTGGCTCAAAGAGCTGCTCATCAGCGGGATACTCGGTAACCTGTCGGGGATGTTTGACACGGTAAATACCAAAGTGGGCGAGATCGCCGGGGAGGTTGGCATGACGCCGTCGGCATGGAACGGCGGCGTTTTCAACCTCATCCGGTCTCTGTCTGAAACAGTCATTATCCCCATAGCCGGTATCATTTTAACCTTTGTGATGTGCTACGAGCTCATTCAGCTTGTGATCGAGAAGAACAACCTGCATGATGTAGACACATGGATTTTCTTCAAGTGGATATTCAAAACCTTTGTGGCCGTGTTCTTAGTCACCAACACCTGGAATATCGTTATGGCGATCTTTGATGTGGCCCAGAACGTGGTAAGCCAGAGCGGCGGTATCATTAGCGGCTCTACCAGCATTGACCTCTCCACCGCCATCCCTGATATGGAGGCTCAGCTTGAGGCTATGGACTTAGGGCCTCTTTTAGGGCTGTGGTTCCAGAGCATGGTGGTGGGGCTCACCATGAATATCCTCTCCATCTGTATCTTCCTGGTGGTCTATGGCCGTATGATCGAGATTTATCTTGTAACCTCCGTGGGGCCTATCCCCTTTGCTACCATGAGCAACCGGGAATGGTCCAGCGTGGGGCAGAACTACTTAAAGTCTCTGATTGCTTTAGGTTTCCAGGCGTTTCTCATTATGATATGCGTTGGCATTTATGCGGTCCTCATCCAGGAGATTTCCACCGCCGACAACATATCCGCTGCCATCTGGGGCTGCATGGGATACACGGTCCTCTTATGCTTTACCCTCTTTAAGACCGGCAGCATGGCAAAGGGCATTTTCAGCGCCCATTAAAGGAGGTGTATGCTGATTGGCTTATGTGACCGTACCGAAAGACCTTTCCAAAATCAAAACAAAGGTATTTTTCGGCCTGACAAAAAGGCAGCTTATCTGCTTTACCCCGGCGGTGCTTTTAGGAGTGCCGCTTTTCTTTTTACTCAAAGAGTCTGCCGGGAACTCCACGGCGACCCTTTGCATGATGATGGTTATGCTGCCGTTCTTTCTGCTTGCCATGTATGAGAAAAACGGACAGCCTTTAGAGGTGATCTTAAAGCAGATGATCGAAACAAAATTCATCCGCCCAAAGAACCGCCCCTATCAGACCAACAACTTCTACGAGGCCCTGGCAAGGCAGCGTGATCTGGAAATGGAGGTGAAACGGATTGTCCAGAACAGAAAAAACGGCGGGAAAGGTAAAACTCACCGCCAGAGAGAAAAAGGCCGTGGATAAGGCCATCCGGCAGGCTAAGGGGGACGGAAAGCCCCATACTGCCCAGGACAGTATCCCTTTTGAGGTGATATACCCGGACGGTATCTGCAAGCTGCCGGGCAAATCCTATTCCAAAAGCCTTGCTTTTGACGATATAAATTACCAGCTCGCCCAGGCGGATGATAAGACAGCCACCTTTGAAAACCTGTGCGATCTGTATAACTACTTTGACGCTTCCGTGGGAGTGCAGCTCTCCCTTATCAGCCAGTATGTAGGCCGGGAGGAATTTGAACGCTCCATCGAGATCAGCGACCAGGGGGACAGCTTTGACAGTATCCGAAAGGAATATGCCCTCATGTTAAAGAACCAGCTCTCCCGTGGGAACAACGGTCTGGTGAAACGCAAATATCTGACACTCACCATCGAGGCGGAGGACTTAAAGGTAGCCAGGGCAAGGCTCTCCCGGATTGAGACGGATGTACTCAATCTCTTTAAGGTGATCGGTGCAGCCGCAAAACCTTTGAACGGCAAAGAACGCCTGCAGGTCCTCCACGGCCTCATGCACCCGGACGGGGAGCCGTTCTCTTTTGAATGGGACTGGCTTCCTAAGACCGGTCTCTCTGTCAAGGATTATATCGCCCCGTCCTCATTCCAGTTTGGAAACACAAGGATGTTCCGCATGGGGAAGAAACTGGGTGCGGTCTCTTTCCTGCAAATCCTGGCACCGGAACTCAATGACCGTATGCTGGCAGATTTCATGGAGGCACAGGACGGCCTCATGGTGACGCTGCATATTCGCAGTATCGACCACAACGAGGCCATCAAGACCATCAAGAGGAAGATCACCGATCTGGACGCCATGAAGATCGCAGAACAGAAAAAAGCGGTCCGGGCAGGTTATGACATGGATATAATCCCCTCCGACCTTGCCACTTATGGAGGTGAGGCAAAAAATCTCCTCCGTGATTTGCAGAGCAGAAATGAAAGGATGTTCCTGCTCACATTCCTGGTGGTGAACCTTGCGGATACCAGACAGAAACTTGAAAACAATGTGTTCCAGTCGGCAGGCGTGGCTCAGAAATATAACTGTGCCCTGACCCGCCTTGATTTCTGCCAGGAGCAGGGGCTTATGTCCTCTCTCCCTTTGGGACTGAACCAGGTAAATATCAAGCGGAGCCTCACCACTTCCAGCACCGCCATCTTCGTACCGTTCACCACCCAGGAACTTTTCCAGGGCGGCGAGGCGTTGTACTATGGGCTCAACGCTCTTTCCGGCAACATGATTATGGCGGACCGAAAGCAGCTTAAAAATCCCAACGGCCTTATCTTAGGTACACCGGGCAGCGGCAAGTCCTTCTCCGCTAAGAGGGAGATTACCAATGTATTCCTGGTGGCAAGTAAGAAAGATACTATCATCATCTGTGACCCGGAGGCAGAATACGCTCCCCTGGTGAACCGCCTGGGCGGGCAGGTGGTGAAGATTTCCCCTACCAGCAAAGACTATGTGAACCCTATGGATTTGAACCTGAACTACTCCGAGGATGAAAGCCCCCTGGCCTTAAAGAGTGACTTCATCCTTTCCCTCTGCGAACTGATCGTGGGAGGCAAGGATGGATTGCAGCCCATTGAAAAGACCATCATTGACCGGGCTGTTACCACCGTGTACCGTGGGTATCTGGCTGACCCCAGACCGGAAAATATGCCTGTCCTCGGCAATCTCTATGAGGAAATCCAGAGACAGCCGGAGCTGGAGGCTGCCCGTATCGCCGCCGCCCTGGAGCTCTATGTGACAGGCAGCCTTAACATTTTCAACCACCGCACCAATGTGGATATTCAGAACCGCCTTGTGTGCTTTGACATTAAGGAACTGGGGAAACAGCTTAAAAAGCTGGGTATGCTCATCATCCAGGACCAGGTCTGGGGCAGAGTCACCGAAAACCGGGAACTGCACGCCAACACCTGGTTCTACTGCGACGAGTTCCATCTGCTCTTAAAGGAGGAACAGACCGCCGCCTACTCCGTGGAGATCTGGAAACGCTTTCGTAAATGGGGCGGTATCCCCACGGGTATCACCCAGAACATTAAGGATTTGCTAGCAAGCCGTGAGATCGAGAACATTTTTGAGAACTCGGACTTTGTGTATATGTTAAACCAGGCAGCCGGCGACCGGGAAATCCTTGCAAAGAAACTGGGTATCTCCCCGCAGCAGCTCTCCTATGTGACCCATTCGGGACCCGGCGAGGGGCTGATCTTCTATGGAAACGTGATCTTACCTTTCGTGGACCGGTTCCCGCAGGATACGGAGCTGTACCGCATTATGACGACAAAGCCGGAGGAAGTAATTGACCCATAACTCATGCTATGATTTATAAATGAAAGGTGGTATAATATTTTATAAATTGGAGGTGGCAGAATGACTGTTGAAAATTGGATTGAATTATTAGTCCCTATAATAGGAATAGTGGTTGCGGCGGTATCCGCAGGATTGACATACTATTTTGCTAAGAAACAACAAATTGCAGCAGACGAAAGCCGCCTCAAAGAGAAATACTATTTGAATTACATTGAAGCTGTCAGCAATATTGTAGTTTCCGATAACTCGGAAAGTGCACGAGATCAGTTGGCAGACGCCCAAAACCAACTTCTTTTGATTGGAAGTGCCGAAGTAGTAAGTGATCTGATGATTTTTCATGACTATGTTAAGCCATCAAATTCTAAAAATTTTGTATCCGAAAAGCATGATAAGCTTTTGACAAATTTGTTAAAGAGCATGAGAAAAGATTTGTATAAGAGCAAAAAAGTCAATGAAGATTATCCCTTAATCCATTTAACAGGGAAATCACCTAAAAGATAATAATCTTTTGAGTAAGCGTTGCTGAAAATTCAGTAGCGCTTTTCTTATGCCCAAAATTAGGAGGTGAAACTATATCTACAAACAAATTAACCCATTTAAGCCTGTTCTCCGGTATCGGCGGCCTGGACCTAGCGGCGGAGGCTGCCGGCTTTGAAACCGTCTGCCAGTGTGAATGGGCGGATTATCCCTACGCCGTTTTAGAAAAGCACTGGCCGGACGTTCCAAAATTCAGGGATATAACGACTTTGACAAAGGAGGCATTTTTTGAAAAAACAGGACTTGAAACCGTCACGGTCATCTCCGGGGGCTTTCCCTGCCAGCCTTTCTCCACCGCAGGAAAACAGAAAGGCTTTGAGGATGAACGCTACTTATGGCCGGAGATGTGCCGGGTTATTACAGAACTTAAGCCCCGTTTCGTGCTTGGGGAAAATGTTGCTGGCTTCATCAATATGGGGCTCGACAAAACGATCTTTGACCTGGCAAAAGCGGGATACGCTGTTCTCCCATTCGTATTTCCGGCTTGCGGTGTCGGCGCATGGCATGAGCGCCAGCGAACTTTTATCATCGCGGCTGATGTTTCCTACGCCCCTTGCCTCCGACAAGGGAACCGTAAAGGACGCCCAAAGCCTGGATGTGTACCTGTCGGACAATGGGATTTTCCGCAAGAAGAACAAAAGCGGGGCAATCTGGAGCCTGCCCCTGTCGGCTGCGGTGTTCTACCTGACGCCGGTAGCCTCGGACGGGTTCCGCTCTACCCTGAAACCATCTGCCTACGACCCGAAAAAGAAGAACGGGAACCTGGCAGCCCAGGTGATCTTCCAGGAAAATCCCCTCTCGGACAAGGCGGCCTTAAACCCGGACTGGGTGGAATGGCTTATGGGCTTCCCGAAAGGATGGACGGAGCTGTCCTCTGGGACAGGGAGCCGGAGGGAGTGCCCCGCATAACGGAGCAGACCAAAGACCGGGCACTCCGCTTAAAGACCCTGGGGAATGCGGTCTGCCCTCCCCAGGCGTATCCGATCTTTCACTTTATGGCGGAGATACTGACCGGCAGGTGTAAAGAACATTGTATCTGGGAGGTGATGGAACATGAAACAGTATAAGCCCCGTGACAAGGTGACCCAGAAGATCACCCGTGAGGGTGCAGTCGAAGAAAACCAGACCACGGGCAAAAGCGAAAATATCAGCGGCAAAGAAAAGGAGGCGGATTTTTCCGGGAGGCTTCATTTTACCGAGGAAGATCGTGCCATGCCGGAACTGGACCGCTATATCCGCAAAGCGGAACAGGCGGCAGATAAAGCAGAGGCAGCCAGGGAGCGTATCCCAAAGAAGAAAAAGCTGACTCGTGAACGACTCTATGATGAGGCAAAAAGCAAAGGCAAAACGAAACTCCGGTTTAAGGAAGTGGAAAAGCCCATGTCGGAAGTCGAAAAGACAAACCCTGTTTCCCGTCCGGCTTCCCTGGCAGGCCGCATGATAACCGGCAAAGCCCACGGCAAAATCCATGAAGTGGAAAAAGAAAATTCCGGTGTGGAGGCTGGGCATAGTATCGAGCGGACCGGTGAGCGTGCTCTTTCCAAAAGTTCCGGCATGGCAAAGACCGCTCTCCGCAACCACCGTCTGAAACCCTACCGGGAGGCTGCCAAAGCGGAACGGGCACTCCATAAAGCCAATGTGAATTTCCAGTATCACAAGGCCCTGTCGGAGAACCCAAGCCTTTCCTCCAACCCGCTCTCCCGGTTCCTGCAGAAACAGAAGATCAAACATAATTACACTAAGGATGTGAAAAACGCTGGCAAAGCAGCCGGAAAAACCGGGCAGGCGGCAGACGCCGCTACAAAGAAAACCGCCCAGGCCGGAGAAAAAGGAGCCCGTTTTATTGCAAGGCATTGGAAAGGGGCGCTCCTGGTTCTGGCGATCGGGCTTCTTATCCTGGTCCTGGCCGGCGGCATTTCCTCCTGCACCAATATGGTGATCGGCGGCCTGGGTGCTGTCACCGCCACCTCTTACCCATCAGAAGAACAGGATATGAAAGAGGTGGAGGCGGCTTACACCGCTATGGAACAGGATTTACAGTATGAGCTTGATAACTATGAAAGCCTGAACCCAGGATATGACGAGTACCGTTTTGATCTGGACGGTATCCACCATGACCCTCACGAACTGGCGGCTTATCTTTCCGCTTACTTTGGCGGGGCCTACACCCCGGCGTCTGCACAAGGGCAACTCCAAACAGTTTTTGAACTGCAGTATGAGCTTACCGAAACGGAAACGGAGGAAATCCGCTACCGCACCGAAACAAGGATGGACACCTGGACGGATGAGGATGGAAATACCCATACCGATACTTACGAGGTGGAAGTCCCCTATACCTACTACATTATGACCGTGACCTTAAAAAACCACGGCCTTTTTCATGTAGCAGAGGAAACCCTCACCGCAGAGCAGCTTGAACTCTACCAGGCTTACCGGGACACCAGCGGAAATATGCCCCTGCTTTTTGGCGGCGGTTCTTTCGACACCAGCCCCTCCACCGATCTAAGCGGCGTGGAGTTTGTAAACGGCACCCGTCCGGGCAATCAGGAAATCATTGATCTGGCAAAAGCCCAGGTGGGAAATGTAGGCGGACAGCCTTACTGGTCCTGGTATGGATTTGACAGCCGTGTGGAATGGTGTGCCTGTTTTGTTTCCTGGTGTATCAACCAGGCAGGATACAGCGAGCCGAGGTTCGCTGCCTGTGCCTCCCAGGGCGTTCCCTGGTTCAAGGAACACGGGCAATGGGCGGCTGGAAACTACACGGATGTAGCCCCCGGTGATGTGATCTTCTTCGACTGGGATGGCGGCGGTTCCGACCATGTAGGTCTTGTGATCGGAACAGACGGGACCAATGTTTAT
The DNA here is from genome assembly GCF_041925235.1 of Flintibacter sp. P01028. Lineage (NCBI taxonomy): Bacteria > Bacillati > Bacillota > Clostridia > Eubacteriales > Flintibacter > Flintibacter sp. P01028. Next base: position 2,606 of record NZ_JBHEVC010000003.1, on the reverse strand, counting down.
ACCGTGGAGGGCAACAGCGGCGACGCCTGCAAGATCAAGAGTTACCCTCTTAACAGCCAGTATATCCACGGCTACGGTCTGATGAACTGGTAACAAATTTCAGAAAGGATGATATTTTATGGCGACGATTGAGAAATACAGAAGTGAGATTGAAAAGGCGAAAGCCAAGATCGGCGAACTGCAGAAAAAGGTTCGTGACCTGGAGCAGAAGATCGCCGAGGAAGAAAACCTGGAGATTGTCCGCATGGTTAAGGCAGTCAAGATGGACCGTGGAGAGCTGTCTGCTTTCCTGAAAGCCTATGCAAGCGGTGAGATCACCCTGCCGGAGGGGGATTACTCCGGGGATACGGAGGAAACCGAAGATGAAGAATAAGAGATTTTTCAGGAAGTTCCTGGTACTGGCAGCCGTTATGTTCTCCATGACGGCTTTTTCTGTGACCGCCTACGCCGGAGGTGGAGAGGCGGTAGAACCCCCGCCTGCAGAAACACCCCCGCCGCAAACGGAAACCACACCGGAGCCCGTCCCTCTCACCCCGGAGGGCAATCTGTCCCTGGTAGATGATATAGAGTCGGCTGGCAGTGAGGATAAACAGTTTATCACCGTTACCAGCAAAAGCGGCAATACCTTTTACATTATCATTGACCGGGCGGCGGATGGAAAAAATACGGTCCACTTTTTGAACCAGGTGGATGAGGCGGACCTGCTGGCTCTCACCGAGGGCAAAGAACCGCAGACACAACCGGCAGTCTGCACCTGTGCAGAAAAATGCGAGGCCAGCAGCGTGAAGATGGACTGTGAAGTCTGCAAGAATGACCGTTCCGGCTGTGTAGGCAAGGAACCGGCAGCCGAAGAACCTAAGGAGGAACCCAAAGAAAAAGGAGGGCTTAATCCTGCCCTCATCCTCCTGCCCCTGCTTCTGATCGGCGGAGGCGGTGCGTTCTATTACTTCAAGTTCATAAAGGATAAGTCCTCCACCAAAGGGAACGATGATCTGGGGGAATATGACTTTGAGGATGAATATGAGGATACCGAGGTTGAGTATCTGGACGACACACCAAAGGAGGATGAAAGCGTATGAAACTGATTATCGCTGAAAAACCCAGTGTAGCGGCGGCTTATGCCGCTGCCCTGGGTGCAAAGAATAAGAAAGACGGATACCTGGAGGGGAACGGTTGTCTGGTGACCTGGTGTATCGGGCACCTGGTATCCCTTGCAGAGGCCGGAGCCTATGAGGAACGCTATAAGAAATGGAACTATGAGGACCTGCCTATCCTGCCGGAAGTCTGGCAGCATGTGGTATCCCCCGGAAAGGAAAAGCAGTTTTCCATCGTAAAGTCCCTGATGGAGCGCCCGGACGTGAAGGAGCTGGTGAACGGCTGTGACGCCGGGCGTGAGGGAGAACTGATCTTCCGTCTGGCGGTGGAAATGGCCGGCTGCACAAAACCTGTCTGGCGGCTCTGGATTTCCTCTATGGAGGATACGGCTATCCGGGAGGGCTTTTCCCACCTGGAGCCGGGCAGCCGCTATGAACCGCTGTACCATTCGGCCCTGTGCCGTTCTAAGGCGGACTGGCTGATCGGTATTAACGCCACCCGTCTTTTTTCGGTCCTCTACCATAAAACCCTGAATGTGGGACGGGTACAGACACCTACCCTGGCAATGCTGGCAGAGCGTGACGGAAAGATTATGCTCTTTCAGAAAAAGAAATACTACCATGTACGCCTTTCCCTTAATGGCCTGGAGGCAGTAAGCGACAGGGTGGACGAAAAAGAAAAAGCGGTATCCATGCAGACGGCTTGCCAGAACGGGCAGGCCGTTTGTGTTTCCCTGGAACGGGAGAAAAAGACGGTAAAACCGCCAAAACTTTATGACCTCACCACCTTACAGAGAGAGGCCAACCGCCTCTTTGGGTTTACCGCCAAAGAGACCCTGGACTACGCCCAGGCGCTCTATGAGAAAAAGCTGCTGACCTATCCGAGGACGGACAGCCGGTATCTCACCGGGGATATGGCGGAGACTGTTTCTGCGGTTGCCAGACTGGCTGCAGGGCTGCCCCTGTTTTCCGCCGTTGGTGGATTTACTCCTGATGTGGCGGCGGTGATCTCCGATAAGGATGTATCCGACCACCACGCCATCATCCCTACTTTGGAGCTGGCAAAGCAGGAGGTATCCTTACTCCCTGCCGGGGAGCGGAACCTGTTTATCCTGGTCTGCTGCAAACTTCTTTGTGCATTGGCAGCACCCCATGTATATGAGACCGTTTCGGCGGTGTTCACCTGTGGGGAGCATACCTTTACTGCCAAAGGCAAAGAAGTTGTTTCTCAGGGATGGAAAGAGATCGAACGGCTATTCCGTTCCTCTCTGAAAGAGAAACCAGAGGATGATCTGGAAGATGTGGCAACTCTCCCGGCACTCTCCCAGGGGCAGATATTCGACCATGTGGCCGCCACGATAACGGAGCATTTCACCACGCCGCCCAAACCTTATACGGAAGATATATGCTGTGAAAGGGGGATAAGAAATCACCTATAGAAAGGAGCGTTCCCATGAAACCCAAGAAATTAGGCAACGGTAAAATCACCGCCCTTTATGAGAGATTGAGCCG